>JBHIBY010000059.1:0-15222 GCA_046759305.1 Anaerolineales bacterium | reverse complement strand
GGCGGAACGACTCTGGCAGGCGGCCTTGGGCCAGCTGCAAGTTGAGATGCCACGCGCCAAATTCGAAACCTGGATCCGTGATGCCGAGCTGCTGAGTTATGAAGACGGCGAGTTCGTCATCGGAGTAAAGAACGCGTTTGCCCGAGACTGGCTGGACGATCGTCTGAGGCCGACAATCAAGCAGGTCCTGGGTGGCATAGCGGGCCGAACAGTCGATGTACGGTTTGTAGTTTGGCAGCCGCAATCACTAGGTTCTGCTTCCGGACCTGAAGATGCCAGAAGTGAGGTGCCGACCACGACCTCCCTGCCGACCGGTGAGACGGCGGCCGCGATCCCTGAGCCCTCTCCCATACCCCATCATCTCAATCCCAACTACACGTTTGAAACTTTCGTAGTAGGCAAGAGCAACCGACTGGCTCATGCCGCGGCAGTCGCGGTAACCGAACACCCGGCCGGCCCATACAACCCGCTATTCCTTTATGGGGGAGTAGGCCTTGGAAAGACACATCTGTTGCATGCAATTACCCGAGCCAGTATTGCTTCCGGACGTCGTGCGGTGTACGTCTCGTCGGAAGAATTCACAAACGATCTGATCGATGCCATACGCACTCACAACACCTCTGGTTTCCGTGAGCGGTATCGTCAGGCAGATATCTTGCTTGTGGATGACGTGCAATTCATAGCGGGCAAGGAGTCGACGCAAGAAGAATTCTTCCACACGTTCAATGCTCTGCACGCGCAAGAGCGACAAGTCGTTCTTTCGTCCGATCGACCCCCGAAAGCATTCGTAACACTGGAGGAACGCCTGCGGAGTCGATTTGAGTGGGGCTTGGCGGCCGATATTCAACCTCCGGATCTGGAAACCAAAGTTGCGATACTCCGTGCAAAAGCGGAGAGAGAACAGCGGCACGTTTCCCAAGAGCATCTCGAAATTATTGCCCAACGAGCTCAACGAAACATTCGTGAATTGGAAGGCGCGCTGACACGTGCTCTGGCTTATGCAGACCTGACAGGAGCAGCTCTCGATGTACAGACGATCGAAGCTGCCCTGTCGGATGTGGCGCCACGCGCGGCCACTATGACGCCTGATCTCATCATCTCGGCCGTTGCACAGCAATATCAAGTACCTGAGGAAGATCTACTCGGACCCCGGCGTACTCGGCAGATCGCCTTGCCGCGCCAGGTGGCCATGTACCTGATCCGAGAAGAAACCGACACATCGCTGCCGAAGATAGGCCAGGCGCTAGGGGGGCGGGATCATACGACCATCATGTATGGACACGACCGAATATCGGATCTCATCGAACGCGACGATAGGCTTCGTCGGCAAGTACATGCCATTCGTGATCTGCTCTATCGTTGAACCGGGAGCCAAAAACGGGAGAGCCCCGAAGCGTAGCTAATAACCGCAACCCTTCAATTCCTGTACCTGCTTTTTCCACGACTCCGCCAGAATTAAAGAGCCTGTCTCAGATAGTTTTGAGACAGCCTCTTTTAGATTCGATTGAAGGTGAGTCTATTCGCCTACGACTTCTTGGATGGTGGCCTGCAGTTGATTGATTGAGAACGGCTTGGCCACGAAGGCATCCGCGCCCGCTTGCGCAGCCGCAGCCCGTTCGCGGGCGAGAACCAGTGCGCTGACGACGATGGTGGGGATGCCCGAGTGCGGCGGTGTAGCCCGTAAGTGACGGATAAAGGTGATGCCATCAACTTCAGGCATCATGAGATCGGTGAGGATTAGATCCGGGCGTTCGTCCTTGAGCATAGCCAAGGCCTCTTGGACACTGTAGGCCAGTCGAACGTCGTAGCCGTTGCGAACTAACAACTCCCGGATGATGGTGCAGTAGGAGTCGTCGTCGTCCACAACCAGGACGCGTGGTGGGCGAGAATTCATCTTCAGTGGGATCGCGGCCATAGCTTACAGCTTGCAAGCTTTATGCCGCTGATACAATACGCCGGCGAGCGAGTCTACACGGCGAATCGGATTTCGCGCCAGTGAGGAGAATGGGGGATCACCCGCAATTTCTTAGGAGAGGGCGACGTGACTGAAGCTTCGGATCTAGAGGGATTGACCCTGCTCGGCAGCAGCGCACAGCCGAGCAAGCAACTAGAAACCTTTCCGAACCGTCATCCAGGACGGCGATATGTGGTTCGCTTGGTGTCCGACGAATTCACATGTGTCTGTCCGGCGACGGAACAGCCTGATTTTGCCACCATCACCGTCGAGTACATTCCAAACGAAAAGATCCTCGAATCAAAATCCTTCAAGCTCTACCTTTGGTCCTACCGAAACGAAGGTGTGTTTCACGAGCATGTCACGAACACCATCCTAGATGACCTGGTCGAAGCCCTCCAACCCCACTGGTGCTCGGTACGGGGAGCCTTCAATGTGCGAGGCGGTATCGGGATCACGGTAGAAGCAGAGCACGGAAGCCGCGACCTCCCGTCCTCCACCGACACCGACTGAATGGGCCGCTGGTATCCGGCGGTCGTCGCACTGCTTGCCACCTCATTAGTAATTTCCAATATCATTGCTGTTCGGCTGATTGCGCTGCGCCTTTCCGACTCGATCGAGCTCACGTTGCCAGCTGCCATCGTAATTTTCCCCGTCGCCTATATCGTGGGTGATGTGCTGACCGAGGTCTACGGGTACGCGGCCGCGCGACGTGGGATTTGGATCGCCTTCGCATGCAACCTCCTGGCGGTGATCGCCATCTGGCTTGGGGGACTTCTGCCGCCTGCGCCCTTCTGGACCGCCGGCATCTACGAAAATCCCGAACAGGCCGACCAGGCCTATCGTGCAATCCTGGGATTCACTCCCCGATTGCTGGGAGCTTCGTTCCTCGCGTACCTGGCAGGGGAATTCCTCAACTCGTTTGTACTGGCGAAGATGAAGCTGCGTACCGAAGGTCGCTACCTCTGGATGCGAACCATCGGATCGACGCTTGTAGGCCAGGGTGCTGACTCGCTGATCTTCATTACGGCCGCCTTCGCCGGCATTTTCCCAACCTCGGCGCTCTTGGCTGCGATCCTCTCGCAGTGGCTGGTCAAGAGCATTTATGAAGCCTTCGCGACTCCCCTCACCTACTGGGTGGTCAACGCACTAAAGAGATCGGAAGGTATCGATACCTTCGATCGTGATACGGATTTCAGGCCGGTAAGACTCTAGGGACTAGAGAAGCGAAACCGGATCCACAGGGACCGTACAGGGGCGACAGCTTGTTCGGGTGCAATCCGGGAGCACTCCAGGTCTATAGCAAAGACACCGGGTCAACGTCAATCGTCCATCCGCGCGGCATTTCCTCGGGGAGCAAGCGGGCCGGATCGGAAGCGCGGACGACGACCATCCAACGGTATTCTCCGCGGACACGACGGAAGTAGGCAGGTACCGGCCCGATAAGTGTGGCTCCCCGGTCCCCCTGCTCGTGAATATGGGCTTCAAGGGATCCCGCCATTCGCTCGGCAGCCGACTGAGCTGCATCTTCCGAAGTGTGACGGTAAACAAGGCGCGCCAGCCTTCTATAAGGCGGGTATTCCAATTGCCGACGCATGGCAAGCTCGGCTTCATAGAAGGCCTCATAGTCGTGCTCCGATGCGGCCTCAATGGCATAGTGATCGGGTTCGTAGGTCTGCAGAATGACGTGCCCGCCGAGTAGACCGCGCCCGGCGCGGCCGGCAACCTGGCTCAGCACCTGGAAGGTGCGCTCTGGCGACCGGTAATCTGGTAGATTGAGCCCAATGTCCGCCAGCACTACACCCACCAGGGTGACCAGCGGCAGATCCAGACCTTTCGCAACCATCTGAGTTCCAATCAGAACATCCGCTTCATGAGCTGCGAAGCTGCTGAGGATCGCGTCGTGTGCGCCTTTGCCACGCGTTGTGTCGCGGTCCCAGCGGAGCGTGCGCGCCTCCGGAAACATCTTTTCAACTTCCGACTGCACACGCTGGGTACCCGCTCCAAACTGCTTTATTCGGAAACTGCCGCAATTTGGACATTTCTCCGGCATTCCCCGATCTTTGCCGCAGTGATGGCAAATGAGCCGCTCACGGGCGGAATGGAAGGTCAGCGGGGAATCGCAGTTGGAACAGCGCATAACATGGCCGCAATCGCGGCAGAAGACATAGGTCGTCGTCCCCCGCCGGTTCAGGAATAGGATTGCTTGCTGATCGTTATCCAGGACCTCTCTAAGCGAGTCTTGCAGCGGCCGGCTGAACATAGAGCGATTACCTGCGCGCAATTCCTGCCGCATGTCGACCACTCGCACGGGTGGCAGATCTATGGTTTCGGCTACACCACCGGCAGGCTTATAGCGGCTTCGAATGCCAAGCCTTGAAGCCTGTTGACGCAGCTTCTCGCGGTGCCCGAGAATCCGCTGCGGCAATGACAGGGGAGTGAGATCGCCCTTTATTGCTCGGTACTTGGTAACCAGATCGGGCGTTGCGGTACCGAAGATACAGACAGACGATGTGAGGCGGGCATATTCCAGCGCGGCCTGCCGCGCATGATATCGAGGCGCCTGTCCGTGTTCTTTGTAGGATTCGTCGTGCGATTCGTCGAGCACAACCAGCCCGACGTTGGGCAATGGCGCAAAGAGGGCGCTTCTGGGACCGACCATCACACGCAGGGAGCCCGATCTCGCCCTCCGCCAAGTGTCGTAGCGCTCGCCCTCGTTGAGCTGGGAGTGGAGCACCCCCAAGTTCTCTGGAAATCGGGCCATAAAGCGGCGCAGAGTCTGAGGTGTGAGCGCAATCTCAGGTACAAGCACGATTGCGCTCCGGCCACTTCGCAGAGCCTCGCCAACGGCCCTGAGGTAGATTTCCGTTTTCCCGGAGCCCGTAACACCGTGCAGCAGGAATGCCCCCCCGGTACCGCCGCTGATGGCTGTCTTTATCTCGCCCCAGACCTGCTTCTGGTCATCCGTTAGCTCCGGAGGATCTGTCGGCACAAATTCGAGCTCAGCTACTGGATCACGCCAAATTTCCCGGCCACCGAAGCTCACAAGCCCGCGTTTCTCCAGATAACGCAGGTCAGCTGAATTTGCGCCGGTCTCTGCGTAAATTGCACTCGTTTCAAGCGGATGATCTTGATGTGTGAGCGATTCGAGGACGGCTTTTCGACGCAGCGCCGCCTGTCCTCCTCGCCGACCCAAATCATTGAATGAGTCAGCCGCTTCTTCGGGGGTTATCGCAAGTTGAATAGTACGCACTGTGCGTGGAGAAACCCGAGGAGGATTGAGCACCGATCTGCGCGTGATGACTTCGTCACTCACCAACCGATCTGCCGCACGCCGCCAATTCATGCGCGACATGGATCGAGAGATCTGCCGTCCGCGCAACGGCCCGCGCTTCTGCAACAGTTGAATTAGGCGCTGCTGGGTCGCATTTTCGCCTACCGCATCAGGCGCTACCAGCGTGTATTCGGAATCCGCAGGCTGGCTGAGCCCGGAGGGCAGCATTATGGTGATGCACTCGATGAGTGGGGCGTGATAGTACTCGGCCATCCAGCGCGCGAGTTTGAGCTGAGGCCGCGTCAAGACCGGTTCAGGATCCAGTAGTCCTTTGATCGGTCGGGTCTCCGGCACCTCCGGTGTCCGTGGCATATCGATGACCACACCTTGGACGGGGCGATGTCCGAATTGAGCCGTCACCAGATGGCCGACACCGACCTTGCCTTCCAGGTGAGCGGGAAGGTGGTAATGGAACGTACCCCGCACTGCAGGGAGGTTTACGGCTACCTCTACAAATTTCACGTGCTTATTCTGCTGTCTGTAATTCGGTGGAGGCGATGGGAAAGACCCAGACCTTCGACACGCGCCTGCCGTCCATGGCGACCACTCGCAACCTGGCGCCATCCGCCACGACGGTATCGCCTAATTTTGCCAATCGTCCTAGGCGGCCAAGGATGAATCCGGCGATGGTGTCGTAGTGGGGATCGGATAGCGTCAACCCGAAATGCTCATTCACATCGGCGATTGTAGTGAGGCCATTCACGAGCGATGATCCATCCGGCAGGGGTTGGATCTCCACGTCTCGATCGAAAGGATCGCTGACCTCTCCAAATATCTCCTCCAGCAAGTCTTCCAATGTAGCAACGCCCGCCGTACCTCCATACTCGTCAAGCACGATGGCCATATGGTGGTGTCGGGCCCGGAAAATTCGCAGCAGCGTATCGACGCGCGCTGCCTCGGGGATGAAAACCGTTTCGCGCATCAGGTCGCGCGCTGCCGCGGAACCATCGCCTTGAATAGCTTGCACGACATCCTTCAGGTGCACGACCCCGATAACACGGTCAATATCGCCCTGGTAAACGGGGAGTTTTGAAAAACCGGTGGAGGCTGATGTTTCGAGAATCTCTTCAAGCGTCGCGTCGGATGCAACGGAAATCACCTCCGTGCGCGGTCGCATGACTTGACGAACCAGCGTTTCGCGAAAGTCGAACACCGCATGCAGCATTTCCTGCTCCGAGTCGGCGACCACTCCGCCCTCCGCGCTCGCTGCCACGATGATCTTCAGCTCGTCAATCGAGTGGACCAGTTCCTCGCCCTCGGCAGGCCGCACTCCGATCAACCTCAACAGTGCATTTGCGGTTCCGTTTAAGGCCCAAATCAGCGGCTTGAAGACAAATACTGCCCAGGAATGTGGGCGTCCCACCAGGAGTGAGGTGTGCTCCGGGTTTTGCAGGACGATAGCTTTTGGCATCAGCTCGCCGATCACGACCATGAGGAAGGTGACGATCGCGAATGCCAGAGCAGCCGAAAGGGTGTGTGAAACCGTGGTGGCAAATTCGACGGGGAACAGCTCAACCAGCGGCTCGAGCAAACCTGCGAGGGCAGGCTCGCCGATCCAACCCAGGCCCAGACTGGCGAGCGTGATTCCTAACTGCGTTGCGGCAATCCAGCGATTGGGGTTCTCCAGGCCGCGAGCTACCCAGCGCGCCGCCCGGTTGCCGCTCGCCACCAGCTCGGCGATGCGGCTGGGGCGGACGCTGACGAGGGCGAACTCCGCCGCCACGAAGAAAGCATTGAGAAGCACCAGGAATGCAACTGCAAGCAGTCCCAGCACGTTCGGTAGCAGCGATTGGTCTTCCATGGAGCGCGGCGGAATTGTAGCATAGCGGCCCTGTTCCGCCGTTGACTCCAGTATGGAAAGCCCAATCTGAATTTGACAGTAGAACAAATGAGCGTATAATTAGAACATCTGTTCGGCATACAGTTGTAGATAGTGATACGGAGGTTCAAATGGACATTGGGATGCTGTGGTTCGACTCAAACAGCGGCCAGGCGGTCGCAAAACGAGTGGAGAGCGCGGCCAGCTACTACAAGGAGAAGTACGGAAGAGCGGCAACACTTTGCTTCGTCCACCCCTCCACCTTGCCTGAGCCCTCGAAGGTAGGGAGCGTAGAGATAAAGCCTATGGATACTGTGCTTCCAAATCATTTTTGGCTGGGGATCAAGCCTGAGCCCGCCGCAAATCTGGAGCAAGGCGCTGAGGGCACACCGGCTATCCTGCAGGGCTAGGACGGTCCGAAAACAACAGGCGCGACACCAGCAAACTTGAGGAGACTCCAGGAGGCCGGATCAAGCTCAAGTCTAAGACCAGCCTGAGGACAAGCCCTAAGAAACTAGGACAAGCCCTAAGAAACTAGGACAAGCTGGCGACCAAGGGGAGCAGGTCCAGCGACAAATCAGCCTCCCCACGCTTGACCGAGACATCCAGGTCGAGCAAACGCTGATAGATGTCCCTCAACTCTGTAGTGGTAAATTGCTGGGATTGGGCGCTGACCTTTCGCGCGACAAAAGGCGGAACCTTCAAGGAGGAGATTGGGTCTTCCCCAATTTCTATCGCATTCCGAGCCACTATCATCAGTCGAAACTGTCGAACGAGCATCAAAAACACAAAGGACGGATCTTGATTTTCGAGCAGCCGCTGGAGTCGCGGGAGGGTGCCCTTAGAATCGCCCAATTTGTCGACGACCGCAAAGATGTCCAACTGGCCGTGTGAGGGTGTTAGACGTTCCACATCCTCGGTAGTAATCATCCTTTCATCATCGACATAATCGAGCAGCTTTTTCAGCTCTTGCTCAGCTAGCAACGAGTCCTCTTCAACATAGTGTGATAGCAGCTGCGCAGCGTCTTGGTCAATCCGGCCCTCGGAGCGCTCGCCTAACCAACGTATGAAGGCCGCACCCCTCGGATTCATAAAAGCGCGCACGTATGCCCTATCTCGATGCTCTTCGACCCACTGATAGATAAATGAAGCCTTCAGCTCGCGATCAGCCTGGATCTCTTCGATGAGCACAAGAGCAGCGGTATCGGGCAATTCATCCATGAGCCGCGCCAGGAGATCTCGCTCTCGATCCGGGATCTTTCCGGCCTCCTCCACAATGATGAGGCGCCGGCTTGCCAGGAATGGCAATGCGCCGCATGCCGCGCTTAGCTGCTCGAGATCGAGTGAACTGCCAGAAAAGCGCTGCACATTGAATTCTGACGAGGGTCCGAGTTTACCTTCGAGTTCCGCTATGGTTTCGGAGATGGCGAGTGAGTTATCGCCGTAGAAAAGGTAAATGGAAGGAGGGCTCACGCTAGCCCTGTGTGCGCACCCGATGCACCGTAGTGCGTCCGCGGCGCACCTGTTGGATCTCACCGATGCGCAGCCCCCCAATCTCACTGGAGGTGGTGACATGCCGCTGCGCGGCGGAGCCGATCGGCTGGGCGATGATCAGAGCCAGGACCGTCGCCAGAATAGCGAATGGGAGGCGCTCCAAACGATCCCGGACGCTATCGGTTCTACCTCCCAGCAGTGTTGCGAAACATGCCAGCCCGGCCAGCACAGCTGCCGTAAGAAAGTTAGTTCCGCAATTAGGGTGGATCGCCAGGTGACCCTCGCCAGCGCGCAATCGATATGCGGCCTCCTCAGCGCTTTCAGCGATAGCATCCGTTGGTAAATGCCCCAGGATGTAAAACCCCTTGGCATCTGCTCGACCAGCGATCGACGTACGAGGGTATTTAGAACTAAGCATATGGATGGTGGCATGCTCAAGGCCGTGATTTCGCCTAATTCGAATGAGCAGCGGCTGACTCAAGAGATTGGTTAGAGCGTTGGGCATAGGGTCAAGTCTCGAGCAGACGATTATACCGTTTCAAGGCGATTGGTAAGATTCGACGATTGAAACGAGTACTGCATCCGTGAACTGAGACGCCTGACGGTGAAATCTCGGGCCGCGCTGCGCCTCATGAAGGTTGTAGATACTTTCCATCAGGAATCTGCGGAAAAATAAGAAGGCTTCAACCGCCTCAACGAGCGTCATATCGGCCTCAAGGCTGATCTTGGCATAGTCCCGACCGATCTGGCGAGATTCTTCAGACGATTCGGCGCCAATAAGTTCACCGACTTGCTGAAGAAGCCGATGAGATTCATTGCGATAAGCTTCTCTCTGGGGTTCTGTGAGCTTCCGGTACCAGGCCTGATCTTCCAATCGACCTTCCGCAACTTCGATTCGCGTGCGGCCGATCACATTCTCGATCACAAACTGAGCGCCGCTTGTCGTAGGGTCACGCCGAAGATCCTCGATATCCGATCGAAGAAAGCGACGGTGGCCACCAGCAGTCCGATGAACAGGAAGCTTGCCGCTATCCGCCCATGAACGCACCGTCGAGGGATGCACTCCCAATAGACTGGCGGCTTCGGACAGTCCGACCCGATCACCTTGCGGATCCGTCATATGGAAATCAACCTATCAGATGTTCCCTTGCATGAAAGATTTCAGCTCGGGTTTCAGCCCAAAGGATACAATGGAAAAGTGAGTTGGGATGTCATAGGTCACGAATGGGCGGTCAGGCTGCTCAAGAGGCATATTGCGGATCAGCGCGCGCTTCATGCCTACCTGTTCCTCGGCCCGGAGTCGGTTGGAAAACGCACATTGGCCAACCGATTCGCTCAGGCCCTCAGTTGTGAGCAAACACCGGCCCCCGGAATGGCTTGCCACGAGTGTCGTGCTTGCCGTCTTATCGATGAGGGTACCTTCCCCGATCTGCATGTCCTTGCACCCGATCCGTCAATCCAAGTCGACGACGTGCGCGCTTTGCAGCGCCGGTTGGCACTCGCCCCCTACGAGGGGGCCTGGAGGATTGCGCTCCTAGAAGACTTCCACCGCGCAAGCGCAAGCGCGTCAAACGCCATGCTAAAGACCTTGGAGGAACCTCCGGATCAGGTGGTGCTTTTGTTGACAGCAACTGCACAAGCGTTGTTGCTTCCGACCGTGGTTTCCCGGTGCGAAGTGATTCGCCTGCGCGGTGTACCAACGTCAACAATCTCGCAAGCTCTGCAAGATCAAGCCGTTGAAAGCGGTAAGGCTGAGATGCTGGCTGTGCTGAGCGAGGGACGTCCGGGTCGGGCGCTTCGCTGGCAATCAGACCCCGACCGCTTTGAGCGGAGATCAAACGCCCTGGATCAATTGAATGCGGCATTGAATTCGGATCTTGGTGGTCGTTTCGCACTGGCTGACGAAATTGTCGGAAGGGGAAAAATTGTCGTTCAGCGAAACCGGGTCCGATCCACATTGGAACCATGGCTCAGCCTCTGGCGTGATGCGCTATATCAGGGCTATCAGGCGGAAGTTCAACCCCGCAACCCGGATCGTTTACCCTCTTTTGCCACTCTGGTCGAGAGCGTTGCCCCGGCGGAACGTCACCGAGTCGTAAGAGCGCTTTCAGACACTCTATCTGCGGTCGATAGCAACGCAAATCTGCGCCTCGCGGTCGAGGCGCTTATGCTTAAACTGCCTGCAACCCGATAGTTTGGGCGAGGCTAGCGCGGCTCAACGACTAGCCGTATTGCAGTTCGCTCTTTTCCCTCGATTGTTACTGAAGTGAATTCGGGGACACAAACGATGTGTAGCCCGTCTTCTTGGAGGTAGCCACGGGCGATGGCAATCGCCTTTACGGCTTGATTGACTGCGCCTGCTCCGATGGCCTGTACTTCTGCGCGGTTGTGCTCCCGCGTCACGCCGGCGATTGCGCCGGCTACGGCAGAGGTTCGCGAATTGGCGGAAACTTTGATGATGCTCATCGGGCCTTGATTTGATGTAGCCCGTAGTCGGTTGGGGTTTCGAAGACAGCCCGCTATCGGATTGTATAGGATTCAAATAGGGGAAGCAAGAATCGCTTAGGTTCCGTGGATTTCTTCTGCCTCAAAACTGACCTCTTCCTTGCCAGAGAGCTTGCTTTGGATCTTTGAAACAATGAGATCCAGGTGTTCGTCGTGTAAGACGTAATTTAGATCGTCGGCTGGCACGGTAAGCACCGGGCATAACGAGAAATGTTCGGTCCAATCTTCGTAGAGCTCATTCAGCCTCGTCAAATAGTCCCGGCTTATGCCCTTCTCGTAGTCCCGCCCTCGCATGGAAATGCGTGCCATAAGAGTATCCACCGAGGCTCTCAAATACACGACAAGATCAGGAGGCGGCAGAAAGCGAGTCAGCACCTCATACAAATCGCGGTACGTACGATAGTCACGGTCGGACATGTTTCTCTCGAGAAATAGATTGTTGGCGAAGACTTCAGCGTCCTCGTACACGCTACGGTCCTGCACCACCGACCCCGAATGCTCCGAGATTTCTCGGTGAGCGCGCAAACGCCTTGATAGAAAGAAGATCTGGGATTGGAATGACCATTCTTGCATGTCTTGATAGAAATCGGCCAGGTAGGGATTTTGCGCTTGCGGTTCATAAAACGGTGTCCATTGCATTCGATCCGCTAATAGACCCACGAGCGTTGATTTCCCTACCCCGATATTGCCGGCTACAGCAACAAAATGCCTCAATCAGCTACGCTCCGACCTTCTCGGCCCAGTATTCCAACACTCCCTCAATCTGATCCAATAGGATTTCCAACTCGCTCTCCCGTTCGCCAGCTTGATCCATTGACAATCCAAGCAGGCCAAGGACCTGAGCCCAATCGGATCGATGTTTACCCGCAAACGGGAGTGCTTGAATCGACCGATCCCAAGTTGATAGTAGTGGCCATAGTATCTCAACCGCCGATCCGTGCTCGACCATCATATTGAAGCCGCTCATATGGTAATCCCGTCGAACGATTGCCAGCTCAGGATCAAGGGATTGCTCTGAGGCTGCGTCAAAGGCGTCCGCCCACTTCACTAGCCAACCCTCAGGGAGGGTGCTCTCGAAACTATCTGCACCGAGCAACTGAAGGACCTGGTCGTAGATATCCGGATGGCCTACTGCTGTCAATTTGGATTGGAGCTGCGGCATGACTCTGCGTCCGGCAGCAGGAAAACCGTCCAACGAAGCCACTGCATTCGCAGCTTCCAGCAGGGTTCTCAGCCACCCGCTGAGCCAAACCTTTTCGCTTTCAGGTTCCTGCAAAGTTTCGCGGGCGCGCTCAAGAAATGCTGCACCCCTGGTATGCACGTTGTCCGGACGGTGGAACTGGCCGCGCACGGAGGCCTGTGCCCACTCAAAGAAGTGGTCTGGATCGTGAAGGAAAACGGGCTCGCACATCGATGGTCCTAGCCAGGGATCTATCCGCAAGTCGCGCGGCTGCTGGTAGAGTCGCTTAGCATGATGGCTGATGTCCAGGTGAACCTCGTCAGAAAGCGGAACGATCTCCCGCGGCGTCAACGGCTCGAACTCATGTATCAGAACCAGATCGACATCGGCCGTACCCCCCATGACGGGATCTCCGCTGGCAGTGGATCCAATCACGTAACCCGAAACTACGCCCGGCCGGCTCTCGGCCTCTTTCTGCGCCAGCTCTAAGAGTTTTTCGGTTGTGATTCTCAAGACTTGTCTAAGGGCAAATGCTGCTGGTATGGAGGGATCTGAAGCTTCTGCCGGACACGGTCCGCGACATAGTCCAAGTCTGGTGGCCGAGCCACAAAATCCAGGGTCGTCGAATCGATGACGAGTACCGGCAGATGGTCGCTTTGATCAAAGAACTCATCGTATGCCTGGTTCAATTCCTCGATATAGGAATATTCCATGTTGCGTTCGTAGGGACGATCCCGCCTGGAGATGCGCTGCATCGCAATCTCTGTCGAAACCCGCAGATATACGATCAGGTCGGGTGAGGGGATTCGCTCTGCAAGCGCGTTGTGCACCAGCTTATAGGTTTCGATCTCGTCGCCGGAAAGATTCAGTCCCGCGAACAGAGCGTCCTTGGCAAATGTATAGTCGGCTATCAGATCGCTGTTCGAGAGGGCTTTTGGAACCGAGTGATGCTGTTGGCGATAGCGGCTCAATAAAAAGTAGATTTGTGTCTGGAAAGCATAGCGCTGGCGGTCTGAATAGAAGTCTGAGAGGAAGGGATTCTCCTCAAAGACCTCCAGCAGCAACTCCGAACCGAATACAGGCTGGAGCAGACGCGCCAGGGAGGTTTTACCGACGCCAATCACGCCTTCTATAGCAAGATACATTTGGTATTTCGGTGGGGTGCTACAACTTAGGATACTCGGGTTGGCCGGCGGTGGCAACCGGAAAGCATGATCGCATCGAGGGTCATTCGGATTCGAAGCGAAACTGTAAACAATAATGATGAAATGTGTTGCTGACCCAGGCATTCCCCATCCCGTATGGAGCCAAGCGGATGTCATCCTGAGCCCAGATCTTCTCGTCCTTTAACGTGTAAATCTGCCCGAGCTGTCGCGCGAGATCCCATGCGAGCGGGTAAATCTTTCCACCCTTTTTAACGTTCTTGACAACGATCGTCAGATATGCGCGCGGCCTGAGCACCTCTTGCAGAGTTGAGTAGATTGTGACTAGACGATCTAGAAATTCGTCATAGTCTTCGACATTTCCCAAATCCGCAGGGTCCTCAGAATAGGTGACATCCAGATCGGCGATCTTGCGCCGCTGTTTTTGCGTATCTGCGCCTTTGGCGTGGAGCATGTTCCAGTAAGGAGGTGATGTGAACACATAGTCGATAGTGGGTAATTCGAGCGTATGTAAATCGGCCGCGTCACCCTGAATTACATCCGCCCGGAGATGTTCTATTCCCTGCGAGGTCCGCTCTTCCTCGACAAGCCGAGCGGCCAACTCTGCATACTTTGGGCTGAGCTCAATTCCAATTCCGTTTCGTCCGCTACGAAGGCAGGCGATGAGGGTCGACCCGGTACCGACCATCGGGTCGAGTACCGTCTGATCGGCTTTAGTGAAGAATTCGATGAACTCCTGTGCCAGGGTCTCCGGGAATTTGGCGGGATGCAGCTTTACGTCACTACGCCTGGGAGGGGGATCGTGGACGAACCAGGATTTCTGGAACTTGATCCATTCTCTGGGATCCAGATCATTGAGGCGGTTTCGGAAGGGTCGTTTCTCTGGCATCGCGAGTTCTGTTTGATTACCTACGGGGCAAGGTCCCACACGCGAAACTCATCAAACGAGACCGTGGTCTGCGCTCCGTGGCGTGCCCGAACTATCACACCGATTCTGCCCATGTGAATCTCGCCATCCTCTAGTTGAAATACCTGCATGTCGTTTACAAACAAACGAAACTCATCGCCGATCGCTGAGACTCCCATGCGGTTCACAGCCGGAGCGCCGGGTAGGACGTCTGCGCTGGGCGTAATAGGCAATATCGCCGCCTCGGCACCTGAGAGAAAGCGCGAGGCACGAACGGCCCCGTCGCAGGTGATGATAAATCGATAATGCGAATCCTGCGTCGGGTTGCCGCGCCCGCCGGCGCGCACCATCAACCCAAATTCATCGCCAAGCTCACAGATCTCGGAGTGGATCTCGATCTCAGCAAAGAAATCGGCCAGTGCATCGACAGGAGACAGAGATGAGAGCGTCGTACCCGGACCTTGAACGGAGACGACCAGTTTGCCGTTCAGTCGACTTACGGCACCAAGTGCCGAGGCACCGGTTTCCCAACCCGTATCTGATTCAAAAATGTCTTCATAGTTGGGGGATCCCAACCCGACCCGGTGCTCGGGGATCGGGGTCCGCGTTGGTGCCCCCGTGGTCTGCGTTGGCGACACATGGCTGGCCTCGATTACCGGAGTGGGAGGCTGCGATGAGGGCTCGGGTCCCACGGGGCGCGCACACGCAACGAGGCTTAGGCAAGCCGCTATTGAGAGAACAAGGGCCCGACAGCACCGGCGCGCGGATACCTCATGGGGAGATATGCCAGAGCCTGAAGTCATCGAATTGCACGGTGAGATCGGTGGTTAATGAGGCGTTCGTGAACAAGCTGGGCACGCCGGATG
>JBHIBY010000058.1:0-15679 GCA_046759305.1 Anaerolineales bacterium | reverse complement strand
GTACTGACCTTCCATGGTCGTCCGGATACGATGCCCGGGCCGTTGCGCTTACTGGCACGAAAGAGCCGTGACTACTACCCCGCAATCATTGATGAGCTCCATGATGCTGGGGAGCGCGTACATTTCCGCCAGGAGGGCCAGCTTGTCCTCGCCTTGAATGAGGAGGACCTACCAGCGTTGGACGAAACCCATCGCGTGAACCGCGCGGAAGGCGTTGAGCTTGAGCAGGCCTCCGTGGAAGAGGCGTTGATGCTGGAGCCGAACCTCAATCCTCAGATTACCGGCGCGCTCTTCTCCCCGCACGATGCCTGGGTTGACAACACGGCCCTCACGCAAGCGATTGTCCAGGCCGCGAAGCAGGCTGGAGCTGAGTTTGAGCAAGCCGAGGTGGCCTCGATTGAGAGCAACAACGGAGAGGGGGCTAGCGTCCACGCAGGTGAGGCGCGGTTTGAAGCGGACCAGGTCGTGCTTGCTGCCGGTGCCTGGACGGGACTGATCTCGAAAGTTCCAGTAAAGCCACGACGTGGGCAAGCCTATTCGGTCGAAGGCTCTTACTTCAGGCACGTGATTCACTCACCCAGGGCCTATGTCGTTCCAAAGGGCGACACTCAGACCATGCTGGGAGCAACGGTTGAAGATGTCGGCTTCGACGTTAGCAATACTCCCGAAGGGCTGGGTGCCATCTCGACAAACGCATTTGAGATTTCTCCGACGCTTGAAACATCTACCTTTATTGGAGCATGGGCCGGGCTGCGACCGGGAACTTCGGACGGCGTGCCGGTCATTGGACGCTCTGTTGATGCGCCTTACCTGATCATCGCGAGCGGTCACTTTCGCAGCGGAATCCTGTTGGCGCCGATCACCGCCGATCTCGTGCGACAAATCGTGTTGGGCGAGACGCCGGAGCTAGATCTACTTCCATATTCACCCGACAGAGACACGCTCGTTGCCTGATCAGGGTGGGTCCTAGGCACCGCTCTATTACCTAGTTGTTGTAAGCTTCAACCCGGAACTGTGAACTCCGGTACAATGGAGCGCCCGTTCCCCAATTGGCGAGGGATTTCCCCAGGGGGACGAGATCCAATGCAATCAGATCGCAAGACCAGATCAGCCGCTCTCTGGCTGGCTGTCAGTATGATGTTGAACCGCGGGTCGACCCGCACGGGCCTAACGTAGGACAGAAGAGGAACACCTCATGAGACATTTCATGGTGGTTGTAGTGCTGATCGCCATCGTCACCGTAGCTTTGGGCTTAGCGTTGGGTCCCCAAAACCTGCTCCCCCCGCTGGCGAGCGAAGAAGGCACATACGTAGATCAGCTCTTCTCGGTATATGCGTTTGTGATCGCCTTCTTCTTTGCACTGATCGTGGTTATCATGCTCTACAGTGCGGTCGTCTTTCGGCGCAAGAAGGGCGACGATGAGCCTGGCGCCAACTTCCACGGCAACTCTGCGCTCGAAATCCTCTGGACCGTCGTTCCGTTAGCCATCGTGCTATTCTTCTCTGGGGTCGGCGCGGTCTATTTGAACGAAACGATGGAGTCGGAGTCTGATGAACTGGTCATTGAAGTTACCGCATCCCAATGGTCATGGCGTTTCGATTATCCTGAGTTCGGGATCAGCTCAACGGAATTATTCCTGCCGAAAGGCCGACAGACGCTCTTCGAGTTTGAAGCCACGGATGTGATCCACTCGTTTTGGGTGCCAGAATTCCGGCTCAAGCAGGACCTCGTTCCCGGGATCACCACCACATTGCGAATAAAGCCCACGCTGAACGGGGAATACACGCTCCGCTGTGCAGAGCTCTGCGGCTTGAACCATGACTACATGCTTGCCCCCGTGAGCGTGATGGATCAAGCAGATTTCGATGCCTGGGTTGCCTCACAGACTGATTTGAGCTTGCTAAGTCCGGTCGAACGAGGAGGGAAAGAGGATTTGATAGCGTACATCAGGAGCCTGGGTAATTAGCATGCAGTCACCTAGCCACACTCTCGTTGGAGGGGCGAACGTATGACGATACTTTCGTTAGGCATTGTCAGGGGCCTTGCCGGTCAGGTTATTGGCACCGCACTCGGTATCGTCTTGACTGTAATTGTCCGTACGGAGATGGGTCTCTCGATTGAGGTTACAGAGGGAGCCGTCATCGTTGGCATCCTGCTGGGTGCAGCGGGCTTCATGATCGGAGTCGGGGCGCTCACGGATTGGTTCAGGTGGATGGTTGGAGTTGAAACACCAATGCACCACGGACCTCCGGAAGGCATGCCGCCGTGGGCCCGCTATTTTGGAGTGGACTACAGCCACAAGGTGATTGGGATTCAATACGGTGTCACCTCGGTGGCGCTGCTGTTTCTGGCCGGCATGTTGGCGCTCACTTTCCGCGTGGAGCTGACGAATCCCGGCCTGCAGTTTCTCGATAACCACACCTACAACACCATTATGAGCACGCACGGGATCGTGATGATCGCCGCCATTCTGGTGGGAGTAGGCGCCATGGCGAACTATCTGACCCCGGTGATGATCGGAGCCTCAGATATGGCGTTTCCGCGCTTGAACGCCTTTGGCTTCTGGATCAATGTTCCCGCGGCTCTGATAGTCGCTGCGAGTATGTATGTCGGGGGATGGGACACAGGATGGACGGCCTATGCGCCGCTGAGCGTCAACGCCCCACTTGGAATGCAGTTCGTCTTGCTTGGGGTATTTTTGATCGGGTTATCTTCCATCCTGGGATCGATCAACGTCATTGTGACCGTCCTCCACCTTCGGTCTCCCGGCATGAGCCTGTTCCGAATGCCGATATTCGTGTGGTCCGTCCTAGCCACCAGCATCATCGCCTTCACGGCCACGCAGCTTATCGGTCTTTCGTTCCTGATGGTCAGTGCGGAGCGCACCTTGGGAATGACCTTCTTCAGCCCCGAGCTGAGTGTTGAAGCGGTAGCTATAGGCTCACCCCCGGGGCAGGCACTGCTTTTCCAGAACCTGTTCTGGTTTTACTCACACCCTGCGGTGTATGTGTTTATACTTCCCGGGTTGGGTGTGATCAGCGAGCTGCTTCCGGTTTTCTCCCGCAAGCCCCTCTTCGGCTACAAGTGGATCGCTTTGTCGAGCATAGCCATCGCCTTGATCGGCTTCTTGGTCTGGGCGCATCACATGTTCACCTCTGGGATGTTCGAGGGGCTGCGCATCCCCTTCATGGTGACCACCATGCTGGTCGCGGTCCCCACGGGCATCAAGTTTTTTAGCTGGGTAGGTACGCTCTGGGGTGGCAAGATCAGCTTCCAGACTCCCATGCTGTTCGTGTTAGGCGCCATTTCGATCTTCTTGATCGGCGGTCTCACCGGCCCGCCCAACGGCACGGTGGTGACAGATCTCTTCCTCCATGACACCTACTACATCGTCGGTCACTTCCACGCCACTATGTTCGGCGGGTTCATTTTCCCCTTCATCGCCGCGATCTACTACTGGTATCCCAAGATTACAGGCCGAATGTATGACGAGGGTTTGGGAAAGTTGCACTTCTGGTTGATGACCCCGGGTTTCTGGCTGCAGAGTCTGGCAATGGCCCGCGTCGGCTTGCTAGGAATGCGTCGGCGAATCGCCGATTGGGATGCAGCTTTGGGGATCGAGACGGGACAGTTGCTGATCACGATCGCGGGCTTCGCGATCGGCGTCTCCATGTTGATCTTTCTGGCCAACCTGGTCACCAGCGCTGTGCAAGGGAGGGTTGCTAGCCACAATCCCTGGGCGTCCCGCTCGCCTGAATTTCAGATCCCCTCTCCAATTCCAGAACGCAGCTACGCTCAACCGCCCGTGGTCACGGGTGAGCCCTATGATTACGCCGAACCTGATTCGGTGTACGTCAGCCTCAGCCCAACCGGCTCGGCGGCGGATTGAGAGGCACACAGAAATGAATGATAAAAAGCGGTCAGCTTACCGAATGGGAATCATCGTATTCTTGATCTTGGGGGTTCTAACAGCTGTGGAATTCTATTTGGCCTCCGTACCTGGAACGGTCGCAGGCTTGCTCATCATCGCGCTCATAAAGGCCGCTTTGATCATCCGCTACTTCATGCATGTGACCCGCTTGTGGGCTGAGGGGAGTCACGAATGAGCGTTTCTTCGACCGCGCTGTCTCAATACCGCAGCCAGCTGCGCAGCAACCGCCTCGGCTTATGGTTGTTTTTCGTGTCCGAGGCCTTCCTCTTCGCCGGTCTGCTGGTCACACGCTTTTACCTTTGGGGCAGCACTCGCCCCGATCTGGATCAGCAGCTTGGCCTGACCATCACCTCTATCTTGCTGCTGAGCAGTTTCTTCATGTACATCGCTGAAGCTGCCGCCGAACACGAGAACCGCAAGACCTTCCTCTTCAGTTTGATCTTGACCGCCATGCTTGGTTCTGCCTTCTTGGTGGGAGTGGTCGTCTTCGAGTGGGGAGGTCACATCAAGCCCTGGGACGGCGCTTTTGGCGCCGTGCTTTATGGCATGACGGGCATGCACGCTCTGCACGTTGCGAGCGGCATCGTCTTCATTTTGATCGTTTGGTACAACGGCTTCAAAGACCGCTACACAGCCGATCGACATTGGGGGGTCGAAGCGTGTGCCATCTATTGGCACTACGTCGATGTGATCTGGGTCTTCTTCTACCCGGCGATCTACCTGATCGGCACCGTTCCCACCTAGGCAATTAATGGATCCCCGATTGCTGCGTGCGTGGGACTTTCGCCCAGAGGTCCTGCTGGTGTTGCTATTGGCAGGGACCCTCTTCTCGCTGGGATGGTGGCGTTTGCGCAGGGGTACAAGCAGGCGCTTCGCGCGCTCATGGCGCCTCGTCGTCTACTTGACGGGTCTTGGTCTCCTAGCCCTGGCTCTGATTTCCCCCATTGATTCCCTCGGCGCCTACCTCCTGTCGATGCACATGATCCAGCACTTGCTGCTGGTCATGCTAGCACCTGTTTTCTTGTTGATCACTAATCCGCTGCCGTTCACGATGTGGGGAATGCCTGACGGGTTGAGACTACGAGTGGGAGGGTTGTTAGAGCAGAGGTCGAGATTACGGCGCGCGCTTGCGGCAATCACGACGCCCGGCCTGGTCTGGATCGCGTTGGTCGTCGTACTGGTTGGATGGCACGATCCCCGAGCTTACGACGCCGCGCTTCGCAGCCCACTGGTGCACAACCTCGAACATCTTTCCTTCTTCGTGGTGGCGATGTTCTTCTGGTGGCATATCACCGCTGCCGGCCCACAGCTGCATGGTGTCCCAACTGCTGGAGTGAGAATTGCCCTGCTCCTGATTACGGTTCCCGTTACGATGGGGATCGGGATCGTTATCGCGCTCAGCGCGCAACCGATCTACTTGAACTATATAACTGTGCCGCGCGTGATGGGTCTGTCGGTGATGGAAGATCAGCGACTTGCGGGAGCGATCATGTGGATCCCCGGTAGCATGATGCTAATCCTTGCTGCCCTCACGCTCCTTGCACGGATCGTGAGCGCGGAGGAGAGAAAACCCCCTCTGTCCCTGGATTCCACGCTGGGGAATCCGCTAAACACACGCCCCAGGGAAGATCTTCCAGCCAATCAATAACCTGCAGTTGAGGCTTCCTGGCGGCTTCTCGTCTGCGGAGGGCACACTGTGGAGGATCACCACGCTCGAGCACTTCGCTCCTACCTACTTCTCGCTCGAGCACTTCGCTCCTACCTACTTCTCAATCTAGGCAGAAGCTAGCTCGGCTTGCTTTTGCTTCGTTTTCAGATCTTCTCCGAACCTCGCGACTATGATGCCTGCGACGAGCCACAAGACAAGTGCGTAGATTGCCCACTAGAGCGTTTCGTCCGCGGGAGAGAACGGCGATGGCCGTGGGGGTGACGTTACTAAGGGACTGGTTCCTGTACCTGCTATTTGCGATGGATGTTGTGCGCTACGACCTAGCGATCGCTCTGAGGCCAATGATCGTTACCAAGCTTGCTGCAACAGTGTACTTGCGTCTCACGCACTAGATTTGGTCTGTGATTGCCCTTGGATCTGTCGGATTGGAGCGGGTCCTGGCTATCTGCTTGCGTGCACCCAGATTTCACCATCTGCCGTGAAGGCCACGATGTCGTAAGGCACCGGATCGCCAGCTTCCATTCCTGGTGAGCCCGCGGGCATTCCCGGAACCCCGAGCCCTATGATATTGGGCCGCTCGCTCAGCAGAGCATCGATGACATCCGCCGGCACGTGGCCCTCGATCACATACCCATCCACGAGCGCGGTGTGGCACGAGAAGAGCTTCGGAGGCACCCCATATTGAACTTTAAGCGCGTCCAGTTCACCATAGTCCAGGTCGATGGTTTCGACCTCAAATCCGTTAGAGAGTAGGTGACCCACCCACCCGCTGCAGCAACCTCAGGTTGGGCTCCTGCTCACGGTGACCACAGGTTTGCTGTTTGGACTCTGATCGGCCGCGCTTCCCACGTCCGAGCTTTCGGCTGCCTGATTTTCTGCGACAGCAAGGGCAGATTCCGAGTTGGGCTGAGAACTACAAGCTGTCGCAATCAGCAGCAGCGCTCCGCCCAGAAGCATGCCTCTTATTGATCTCAACATCACACTTTTCCCTTTTATTGTGACCGAGTCGCTTATTAATGAGCGGCTAGTGAAGCCAACTTGAGTTGGCTAGCATTGGAATAAATCGTACGGCGCAGAGACCTTGAAATGCAGTGCCAATCGGCGCATGATTGTCTGATATATCTCACCCAGCGCTTTGAACCAAGGGGGTATTAGTAGTGTCTGAAAGCACTCATTAAGATGCATCCTGCGAATCAATGAAGTGAATTACGCGAAGGTCGGGCTTAGCCTCGACCCGGGTTGGAGCAGGGTTTGACTAAGTGAATCTGCTGTCTTGCGATGTGGAGCAGGCTGCGAGCACTGGCCCCTCAGGTTGTTCATCACGCTTCGACCTCTAACAGCGCCCCGAGCAACTGAGCCGTCAGCGCTTTGACCTCGCGACCGCCGGGTCCCGCGGGCCCCACGCATGCCGGACATCCGTCGAGACAGCGGCACTGCTGGACCAATTCCAGCGCACCTTCCAGGAGCTGGTCGTGCAAGTCATATAACCGCTCCGCCAGTCCCAATCCTTCAGGCGCTCGGTCGAATAGGGTGATGGTTGGACCCTTGGTTTCCTTGGAGCGCGTTTCAGTTAATTCGCCGATATCGCGTGGATCGCACATCAAGAAGAGCGGAGCGATGTTCCGCAGCGTGTAAGCCAATCCGCTCAGGGCGCTTCGAGTACCGCGCGCGACCTCCGCTCGCGAGTGGCAGGCCGGACACAAGGTGATCAAATTGTCCAGCTGGTTGGCTTCTCGATCGTTGCGGTTCTCGCTCGGAACATACCCGTAATCTCGGAAGGGTTTGATGTGATGGACATCATGCGACCGCCCTTCGCGTTCCGGCGCCCCACACTGCCGGCATCGATGCTTGTCGCGTTCCAGGGCTCCCAGGCGCGCTTCCGACCATTCGGGGCCATAGTCATTGGGAGGAATGAGAACGCCTTCTGCTTCCAAGTGTTCGACGGTTTCCAGGCCAATCCATAGCCAGTACGCGGTCGTCTCGAATTGACGCGGCGGAAGGTCGATCTCTCCATATCCCAGCGTCTCATGCGTATATCGCTTGACTTTACGATAGGAGGAGGCTTGTGCCGTGATCTGCGCCCAGCCGTGCGCTCGGCGTGCAGCGGTTGTCTCGTCGGCGTCGTACGCCTCTTGAACCTCAAGATCGACGGCTTCTGAGGCGTCGGTGTAGTAGTCCACACGCTCCGGTGAAACCTCAGCGATGGCGTTCTCCCAGTCCAGCCGCTGTACGATGTGGGAGCGGCCTTCATGAGTGTACACAGCACCTTCGTGCAGCAGGATAGGCGCGGTTGCTCGATCCACCTCGCCGATTACCTTTGGCCGGTCGTCGCTTACGTCCTGGATCACCACGGTGGCGTCTTCACCGGTTCGCAAGGACACCGCCTCCGCGGGATATGAGTCGGCCATCCAGCGGTAGTTTCCATTGGAGCGGTGCAGTGATCCCTCCTCTGCCAAGAAATCAAGCAGCGCCTCGATCTCCTCAAAGGATCCGAAACCTTCATCGGCCGCGAAAGGCAGCTCAAATGCCGCGCAGCGTAGGTGGCGCAGCAAGATGGCCAGGTTGTTGGGATTGATCAATCCGTGTTCGGGCGGGTTCTCAAAGAGGTAGCGCGGGTTGGCTGCGACAAACTGATCCAGAGGCGCCCCCGATGTCACCAATACCGCGGCAGAAGCCTCGGATCTGCGGCCGGCGCGACCGGCCTGTTGCCACAGGCTGGCAATGGTTCCTGGATAGCCGGAAATGACGGCCGCACCCAGCTGCCCGATGTCGACCCCCAGCTCAAGCGCGTTAGTAGCTACGACCCCACGCACGCTGCCCTCCCGCAACCCCTTTTCAATCTCCCGCCGCTCCAGCGGGAGATACCCGCCTCGGTAGCCACGGATTGTCTGCGGGTCACCGCCGGCGCCCTCGACTCCGTCTCGAACGTAGCCGAGCAGCACCTCCGTTGTAAGCCGGGCACGAGCGAATACTGCGGTTTGCACGTCTGCTTTCAGGAATCGCTCCGCTATGCGAGTAGTTTCCAGCGTGTATGCGCGCCGGATTCCCAGCGAGGCATCGATAACCGGCGGGTTGTACAGCACGACATGCTTCTCTGCGCGCGGCGAGCCATCCAGGTCCGGTGGAATCAGACGCACAGGCGCCTCGATCAGCTTCTCGGCCAGCTCCTTTGGATTGGCGATGGTGGCGGAAGTCAATGCGAACTTCGGATCGGATCCGTAAAAGCGACAGATGCGTTTCAGTCGTCGCAGCAAATTGGCGACGTTCGAGCCAAAAACCCCTCGATAGACATGTAGTTCGTCGAGCACGATCCACTGCAGGTTCTCGAATAACGTCACCCAGTTCGGGTGGTGGGGAAGGATGCCCACGTGCAGCATGTCGGGGTTGGTGATGAGCACGCGTGCTTGCTCTCGCACTTCGCGTCGATTGGCTCGAGGCGTATCCCCATCGTAGGTACGAACAGGTACCTGCTGCTCAGCACCCAACGTTTGCAGCAGCTTCGCTAATGCGGCGGCTTGATCTTGGGCCAGTGCCTTTGTGGGAAACAGATACAGTGCGCGCGCCTCTGAGTCCTCGAGGGCGGCTTGCAGAACCGGCAGGTTATAGGCCAGGGTCTTCCCGGAGGCGGTGCCGGTGACGACCACCACGTTTTCGCCCGCGAGCGCCGCATCCACCGCGGCCGCTTGATGGGTAAAAAGCGGCGCGGTTCCCAGAGACCGCAGCGCGGATACCAGGCGCGGGTCCAGCGCATCGGGGAATTCACCGTAACGCGCCTCACGAGCCTGCAAACGCTCCCAGGCCGTCACGTTCTTCATGAAGGCTGGGTCGCGCTGCATAACATCCAATACCTCACCTATCGTCATGGCGCTGGGATTATAACTATGCGCCTGATTCCGCCCGCACGCTGGCTCGGCTTTCGAGCGATCCACAGTTCTACTTTGCACCGACCTTACAAATCATTCTCACCTGTTAGGACTCGTCGCCTATGCTGGGGCGGGTCCGCGGATGATAGAGTGCAAGAGTCGATCAGCGGTGGGGCGCGCCGCGGGAGTCGATGGAGGAGAGCAAGCCTATTCCGGTAAGGAATCTCGGCTTTATGAGCTCTCACGAAGAACCACGATCCGCAATTCAGCCTCCTTCATTCTTCAGAGCGGGGTGGCTGCCACGAATTCACCGCCGGCTCTCGCAGGTGCTTGAGACGGCCAAAACCATCAGCTTTGATAATTCATCGCGCTTTGTGCTTTTCAGCGATTTGCACCGTGGTAACGGGGGCAAGACGGATGCCTTTAAGCCCAATGCGGAGATGTTCCTCACCACGCTCCAGAACTATGTGCGCCGCGGTTTCACATACGTAGAAGTCGGGGATGGGGACGAGCTATGGAAGGGTTGGCCGTTCGAGGAGATCCGCCATGCTCACCAGCGGGTATTCGACCTGTTCCACGATCTGGACAAAGAACGACGTCTGCACCTGATCCTGGGCAACCACGACGTCAAGCGAAGAGCCCGTCACTATGAGAACAAGGACGGGCTGATGGTGCACGAAGGGCTCGTTTTTCGCCACCGCTCGAGCGGCCAGCAGCTATTCGTTGTTCACGGTCATCAGGCGGACATCCTATGTGATCCGATGTACTTCTTCGCCCGGCGCGCGGCCAGATTTGGCTACCGAGTGCGAGACCTCTTGCGCAAATTGCGACCGCTAGCGCCCCTGGAGCGTGAGAAGGGGAAGCTCGAAGATCGTATCATCCACTGGATCAACGCCCACAGTCAGATCGTGGTCTGTGGCCATACTCACCGAATGTCTTTCCCGTTCAATGGGGGGCCGCCCTACTACAACACGGGAAGCGGCGTCTTTCCGGGCCGGATCACCGGTCTTGAAATCGAAAAGGGTGCGATCGTTCCCATTCAGTGGGTCGATCGGGGCCGAGCCCGATATGTTCGCCAGCAGCTCGGTCCGCACCAAACTCTTAGATCCGTCTAGACAACCGAATCGTAGTCCCTGTCTCAGGTCGATTTCCGACACTGACCCCCTCTTGACAGAATCGCTGCTGATAAGTGAAAGCCGGCCAATTGCCCGCGTATCACCGTGGGATGTTGGTTGCGGTCGCTATTGTGTTTGGGTATTGCGCAGGTGGTGTTCCCTCAGCCGAGAACCAGTCGCCAGATCTGAGCAACGAAAAATGTGATCAGAAATCCCATGAAGAGCGGCAGTAGCGCAGCGATGGTGGTCCATCGCTTACTACCGGTCTCCTTGTATGTCGTGTAAATGGTTGTGCTGCAAGGATTATGGATGAGGCTAAAGAGCATGACAGAGATAGCGGTGAGCAGCGTCCATCCACCGGCTCTGAGAATCTCCTCCGTGGCTTCCAACGAGTCGAGCTCAAACATCACCCCGGCTCCTTCCCCTACGCCAGTTAAACCGCTGCCCAGGACCGTTAACATGAGGATGGTCGGGATGACAATCTCGTTCGCGGGGATGGCCACGATGTACGCCACCAGAATTACCCCGTTCATGCCCAGCAGCAACCCAAACGGATTTAGAAAGTCGATCATGTACTCGGCAATGCTCGTGCTCCCGATCGTCACGTTCGCGATGAGCCAGATCACCGCCCCGGCCGGAGCAGCAAATACGATCGCGCGCCAGAGCACATGCAAGGTGCGATCGATGACCGAGGTATAGAGCGTTTGCAGGACTCGTGGCGGTCGATACGGCGGCAGCTCCAGACTGAAGGTTGAGACCTCGCCCCTCAGGACCGAGCGAGAGAGGGCCCAAGAAACCAGCAGCGTAAGCAAGATGCCGAGCACGGCGATGCCCACGACTGCCAGCGCCGAAATCGGTCCTGCAAGGTGGGCCGGCGCCAATGCCCCAATAAAGATTGCCGCGATCAGAATTTGCGTGGGCCAACGCCCGTTGCAGAGCGAGAAATTATTGGTGATGATGGCGATGAGTTTCTCGCGTGGGCTGTCGATGATGCGGGTGGAAATCACTCCTGCTGCGTTGCAGCCAAAACCCATCGCCATCGTCAGCGACTGTTTGCCGTGAGCGCCGGCCTTCTTGAATGTGCTATCCAGATTGAAGGCTACACGCGGCAGGTAGCCGAAGTCTTCCAGCAACGTGAACAGCGGGAAGAAAATGGCCATTGGAGGGAGCATGACGCTGATCACCCACGCGGTCGCCAGATACACACCGTCGATCAAAATGCCCTCGATCCACCAGGCCAGTCCAATGCTCGCTGCGACCTGCTTCATAAAAGGATAGATCGTGTCAATCAGCAGGTTAAAGAGAATGCCCGAGGGGATGTTCGCTAGCGTGACCGTGATCCAGATGACCACTGCCAGCATAAAGACCATGATCGGAAAGCCCCAAATCCGGCTGGTGACGATACGGTCGATCGTCCGATCCGGATCGAAGCGTGGTGCCTCGTCCGGCCATGTGACAGCCCGACCTGCGATGCGCGAAGCGTCGGTATAGATCGCCTCGACCAATCGCTCGTGCAGGTTCCCACCGAGCTCCCAGCGCAATGCGGTGGCCGTAGCCAGGACTTCGGCTTGAGCTTCCGTGCTCATGCAGCCACTCCCGCCAATTGCTGAGCAAGCTCACCAAGCTCCCCCGTTCGAACGGCTTGTCTCATTCGGCTGTCCCCGTCCAACAATCGCAGCGCTACCCAGCGCGCATTCGGCAGACCCGGGTACTGGCCTTCGATCTCAACAGTCAACTGAGCAACGGCCTTCTTCAAGCCGCGGGACAGATAGTCGATACGATGAGGCTTGCACACGAACTTGCCAGTCGCGACCTGCTCGATCGCCTGGACCAGTTCGTCCAAGCCCTCGCCGTAGCGAGCGGATGTGGGGACTACCGGTACGCCCAGATCGCGCGCTAAGCGACGCTCGTCAACATCGAGCCCGTGGCGCCTGGCTTCGTCCATAAGATTGAGGCAGATCACAACCCGATCGGTGATCTCCAGGACCTGCAGCGCCAGATTGAGATTGCGTTCAAGGCGGTTGGCATCGACGATCACGACCGTGACATCTGGCCGTCCGAAGAGCAGAAAGTCTCGTGCAATTTCCTCGTCTTCGCTGGTTGAGAGCAGCGAATAGGTACCGGGTAGGTCGACCAGCTTGTACCGCCGGTCCAGATACTCGTAGCCGCCTTCCGCTCGCGCGACAGTCTTGCCAGGCCAGTTGCCGGTATGCTGACGCAATCCTGTGAGCGCATTGAAAACCGTGCTCTTGCCTGTGTTAGGATTCCCGGCCAGCGCCACAACAAAATCCCAATCCTGCATGTCCACACCCAGCTTAAAGAGGTTGCTCGCTACATGAACAGGGCAGTCGTCGCAACCTGAAGCGGGTAGTTCGTTGGACTTCATGTGGCGCGTTGAATACGGATCAGGTCGGCTTGTTCTTTTCGGAGGGCGATGAGTGCGCCCCGCATGCGATACCCTACCGGGTCGCCACCCGAGCTAGTTAACTCAGCCTGGATCTCGGCTCCAGGCAGAAACCCTAGGTCCTGCAAGCGCCTGCGTTCAAGACCCCTGCAGCGTGAGGAGATTGCTACCACCTCGCCACGCTCACCTGGTGCAAGATCGCTAAGCCAAGGACCCGCCAAGTCAACCCCATTCCCATCTTCTAGAGGAGCAACGGAAACGTTGGCTGCCACTACAGGCGCCAGCAGGTGTTCATCATCGCTTGCCCAGAAGCGAATGCGGTGTGGTGAGCGCTCTACTACTCGCACTTCCATTCCTGGATACAGGCCCTCGGCGAGTAGTTGAGCAAACACGGCTTGTGGTTCGTCTTCGAGATGCACAATACGGAGCGGTTCGTCCACGCTGGCAGCTGTCAGCGGTAACCCTCCATGAGGCTTCATTTCTCCCTCCGCGCTGGGTATCGGATCACCGTGCGGGTCATGAGTTGGATTGCCTAACCGGGCAGCAAGCGCCTCTGCTTCTTCCGGGGTCAGTTCATGTTCGAATGACTCCGCCTGTCCGTGCCATTCCAGCTCGTCGATCCCAGTTTCGTCAGCTAGGTATCGCTCCCAGAGCCGGTGAGCACGCAAGATGTGGAGCGCTGATTGGCGACCGACAGGCGTCAGTCGGATCGAATCGGCTTCCGCATGTAACAAATTACGATGTTCCATATCCAGCTGCAGATCTGCCGCCTGGTCAACTGTGATCTGCAGGGCACCCGCCAGGCTATTGGCCGAGAACCTATCGCCGTTCATCTCACAGACGAGAATGTGCTTGAGCGCGTCTTCGACGCGTATGCGCTCGGCCTGCTGACGAGCGCGCCGCCAACGGGGGATCAATCCGCGTCGCGGGTAGAACAACCCCAATGCAATAGAAATTAGAACTAGCGCCACAGCAAGCGCAATAATGGGTTCTGGCATGGTATTCATGTTAGCTGATGCTCACCATTTTATTAGGTATGCCTAAATTTTCAAGTGCTAAATGTCACTTATATGTGTGGTGTTGGGTTGGGTGATACTCCGTTGCCAAGAGGTCTCAAGAAACCCTTGTGCGCTTGTTGCCCGTATCGAACCCTGCTAGGATGAACCAGCTCGCTTACACCCACTTCGGGTAGCGGCAAACGCATCAAGTGGCATATTCGAACGTCGTCCGCACTAAGATCATCCCGCCTCATAGAAGAGTTGGACTCTTTGGCCGGCCGCGGCTTGTCGACTTCCTCCACGAAAACCTCAACCGCAAGCTGATCCTTTTGTCCGCGGCCGCGGGTTATGGGAAGACCTCGCTTCTCGTCGACTTCCTCAAAGACAGCGAGATCACGGCCTGCTGGTACGCGCTTGACGAGGGGGATGCCGATCCCCGCGTATTCATCAGTCATTTCGTCGCCAGCGTGGCTGAGGCATTCCCACAACTGGCAGACGGACCACTTCCAGGGATGGTCGCGGCTGGCGTGGCCGACACAGAACCGCAGTCCGTCATGGGGCTGTTGATCAATGAGATCCAGGAGCGAATCCCGGATTACTTCGCGATCCTGCTGGATGATCTCCAGTTCGTGGACGCTTCGGCAAACATCGGTGAGCTGCTGACCTGGTTCATGGACCACCAACCGGACAACTGCTGCCTCATCATAGCAACGCGGACCATGCCCAACCTGCCTTACCTAAAACTCACCGCCAGGCAGGAGATAGCCGGCTTGGGAAGCGAGGATCTGGCCTTCACGCCGGAGGAGATCCGGGAGTACCTTGCCCAACACCACAGCCTGGAAATCTCCGCCGAGGAAGCTCGGGAGCTGGGAGAGCAATCCGAAGGGTGGATCACAGGCATCCTTTTGGGTACGCACACCTTGTGGAAGGGTTTGCTGAGGACGCTGACCGAAGCTAAGGGAAAGGATGAGCAAGTCTTCGAGTATCTCGCCCATGAGGTTTTTGCCCAGCTGCCGGAGGAGACACAGCAGTTCCTCAAATCCACTTCGATCCTGAAGACCATCGAACCCGCTTTCTCAGATGAGCTGATCGGCATTGATCATTCGGAGCAGCAGCTCGACGAACTGGAGGCGGCCAATCTCTTTGTCGTCAAGCTTGCCAGCGAGCAACCAGTCTACCGCTATCATGCCTTGTTCCGAGAGTTCCTCCTGCGCCAGCTCCAGGCGGAGCCCGACCGCGAGCAGGCCGCGCTGCAACGCAGGGCCGCGGATTTGCTCACTGCCGCGGGTGGTATGGAAGAGGGTCTCGAACACTATCTGGAGGCCGAGGCCTGGCCGGAAGCGATTCGGGTTCTCCAGAAGATCGGGGAGCCTGCCTACCGGGCGGGCAGATTGACCCTCCTCGCCCGATGGCTCGACGCCGTTGAACCGGAAGCGCTTGCTGCGGCCGCTGAGCTTCTGGTCCTGCGCGGCCGATTGCACCGTCAAGACGGTGAATTTGACCAGGCTCTGGAGTATCTGCACCGTGGTCGGAATGTCTACCTGCAGGCAGGAGACAAGGCTATGGAGGCTGCGGTCCGGGTGCGAGAAGCCTTCGTCAAACGCTATATGGGGCAGTTGGACGAAGCGAGGCGCGCCTGCGAGGAGGTCATCGCCGAGGCTGAGAAGGTGCAGGTGCCTGCGGATGCACTGGCGCTTGC
>JBHIBY010000057.1:0-15890 GCA_046759305.1 Anaerolineales bacterium | reverse complement strand
ACGTTCCAGCATTTCCAGCCACGTGATGTCGCCGGAGCCGATCTTGATAGCTGGGAAGTACTTCTCAAGTTGATCCACCGCTTCAAAATCGTAGGGTGAAGAGAAGTAGTGGATCCCGACTTGATCGCATTCCTCCCCCAACTCCGCGGACCACTCGAACGGGATTGAAGCGGCTTCGTACACCTCGAGAACCGATTTGCTCCAGCTTGCCTGATGCGAAGCCTGCCCGCCCATCGCCCGAAATCCGTAATCCGATACGATGTCCGGTGCTCTGAAATTCTGGAATTTGGCTGCATCGGCACCGGCCGTAGCAGCCAAATGGATCAACTCCCTAGCTCGCCCGAGGTCGCCGTCGTGATTGGCGGCGATATCCGCAACAAAATAGGTGGGTTGATCGTCCCCAATCTGCTTATTGCCGATGGTTATCTCAGGCATTTATCCTGGAACCTCTCTTGGTTGTGTGACCAGCTCGTAAACCTTCTTACGATATCCACTCACATCTAAGGCTTTCAGCTGTTCCAAGCCCTCCTCCACTGTTGGCATTTGCACGCTCAGCGTTCGTTCGATTTTTTCGATTGCCAAGCACAGTCGTTTTGGTCGGGGCGCGCGCAGGCCAAAAACATCGACACTGGCAGGACGAATGCCTCTGCCGTCCAGCCTAAACGTTTGCGCAAGCTGAAGCCCAAACTCGTATTTGCTCATGCAGCTTCCAGCCCCGATATGAAAGATACCGGCTTCGCCGGTCTCTAGCAGCCCGAGCACAAACTTGGCAAGATCATTCGCCAGCAACGGGCTTACCCATACATCCTTAAAGCCGCGTATGGGATCGCCATCTCGTAGGCCGTTCAGGTACCACTCCGCGAGGCTGGCACGCCCGCGCGGGCTCCAGCCATAGAAATTGGTTCGTACGATCAATGCCTCGGGATGGGCTTCGCTTACAGCTGCCTCACCGGCGAGCTTACTCTGCCCGTATGCGTTCACGGGTCGAGCCACCTCTGCTTCGGAATAGGGGCCGCCCTCGCCGTCAAATACAGCGTCGGTGGAAATATGGACCAACCTAGCATTTGCTGTTCGGGCCGCAGCGGCCACTTGCCTTGCAGCATCGCGGTTCAAGGAATACGCCCATTCCGGCTCTTCTTCGCATCGATCTACGTCGGTAGCCGCAGCACAATGAATCACCCAATCGGGCTCAACCGAATCGAGTAAGTGGGCGACGGCCACGGAATCCGTTAGCTCGGCCGGCATCCACGCGATACCAGCGTGATCGATTGAACGTGTACGAGCACTTGCCACGACTGTATGACCGGCCTGGTGGGCTTCTAAGATTAGGTTCGATCCGAGTAACCCGGAGGCACCCGTGACCAGAATCCGAGTCATGATCCGAGCTGCGCCTCGTAGGGTGCTGCTAGCTCGCGTATGTCATCGATCCTCAGCCAATCCTGATTCGTGTCGCTTCGATAAACGAAGCCTTCCGGCAGTTCCTTCCCCTCCTGACGCCAGTCGTGGCCGAACCACAATGCGCCGGCCGGTTCAACAACATACATGTCTTCCAGCTCGACGGTGTGGCGCGCCTCATCCTCAGAGACAAGTACCTCATGTAGTTTTTCACCCGGACGAATTCCGATGCGCTCTACCTTTGCTTCGGGTGCAAGCGCTTCTACAATCTCAACGATACGAGCACTCGGAATCTTGGGGACGAACACTTCCCCTCCCTGCATTTGCTCGATACAACGGATTGTGAAGCGAACACCCTGTTCGATGGAAAGCCAAAAGCGTGTCATCCGCTCGTCGGTGATGGTTACTTTGCCATCCTTCCGTTGGCGCACGAAAACCGGGATCACGCTGCCTCGACTTCCAACCACATTTCCATAGCGAACACAGCTGAACCGAGTGTCCTTCCCGCCGGCATAGGCATTTGACTGAACAAGAAGCTTTTCGGCGGATAGCTTAGTCGCACCATACAAGTTGATGGGGTTGACCGCTTTGTCGGTGCTAATGGCCATGACACGTTTCACATCTGTATCAAGTGCGGCCTCTACTACATTGCGGGCGCCCATAATGTTGGTCAGGATGGCCTCAATCGGGTTGTACTCTGCAGCAAGAACCTGCTTTAAAGCCGCCGCATGCACCACAATGTCAACTCCGTCCATCGCTCGCCGCAAACGGAGCATGTCGCGAACATCTCCGATGAAGTACCTGAGACTCGGATCGTCAATTCCGGCGCTCCGCATCTCGTGTTGCTTGAGCTCATCGCGGCTGAACACAATTAAGCGCTCCGGCTGATGTTCGCTCAGCATCACTTCAAGAAACTTCCGACCGAACGACCCTGTTCCACCGGTCACTAGGACTGATTTCTGCGACCAATTCATCTCATTCCCTTGGCGGCTTTCGGTAGCTGACTAACGGATATTGTCCCCAGCGACCCAGGACATGTGGCGCTCGCTCCTCGATCCAGTAGACCAATCGAAGTATTTCGCGCCCGAATAGTCTGGGATCGATGAAGGCTCGCATGAAGCCTGTACTGACGCTGCGCCACACTCGAACCTCGAGCTCAGGCAGATGCTTCAGAGATCCGACGAGATCCCGCGGGCGGGGATGATGTGTGTATGTTCCAGGCTGGCCTAACGCGCCGGTTCGAGCTGCCGGTTGACCTCGTCCCCGAAGCCGTGCGATCCAAGTACGAACCCAAAGCACGGCTTTTTGAGGCCCCTCTAAAACTCGCATCAGTACTGAGTTTCGCCCCCAGCTGTGAATGACCACCACTGGCGCGCCGGGACGCTGGACTCGATAGAGCTCCTCAAAGGCATCACGCTGGTGATTCAGAGGCACGTGATGAACGGTGTGCATGGATACCGCGGCATCAAATGCCTCGCTGCAAAATGGGAGCCGAGAGATATCGCCGACCACGAACAAGCCATGGTCTCCTACGCGCGCGCGGGCCTCGCCGAGTGCACGCCGGGAAATGTCCAGACATACCCGTCGGCTGAATCCTTGAGAAAATTCCAGATACTCCGGATACTGAATGGGGCCCGAGCCGGCATCCAAAATTGCATCACCTTGTCTGGGAAGCCGATCTCGAACCCGTCGGTGGCAGCGAGTGATGTATTCGCGAGCGACTGGCCGCAGATCTTCATATCGAGCATTTTGATAGAGGCCGCCGCCGATATTGGTCCATCCAACCGATTCGTAGAATTCGCGGACCTGTTGGCGAATCTCATTATCCGTAGTGAGGCTAAGCATCCCATCCCACCCTGGCTTGCCAATCGACTGGCTCGCCGATCAACGCGTGAAACGTTGCATCATATGTATCCCCATCATGGAGGATTCCCGAGACCGGTCGCTCCGCGATATCGTCCCAGAAGTCGAGCAAGTGCCAGGGAAATTCAAACGGGTAGTCGAAAAAGAATCGATAGGCGTATCGTTCTGCGAGCTCGGTATCCACCGTGTTCGCTGGTTCGGGCTCAAGGAGCTGGTCGATTGTGGCCAAGTACTCAGCTAATGATTCCGGGTCGTGAGTAAAACCGCGACCACGGTAGTGGGTCTCTCCGGCAACAATTACCGGCAATCCGACCGTGGCCATTTCCATGCCCACCGTCGTCGTATACACCAGTCCCAGGTCCGCCAGCTCTATCAAATCATAGGTATTGATATCGGAATCCGGCTCCACTACAGCAACGTGATCCGGCATTGAGGGAAGCGCAGAGCGAACGATCTCTGACGAGGGATAGCCGGCGCCCGCCATTTCTCCTGGATGTATACGGACGACGAGCTGCCCCGTATCAGGATCCGCGAAGTGTCTGACGGTCTGTGCAAGCCAGTCACCCATCCCCTCGGTGAAGACTTCTCGGTCGATAGCGAGGCTGTCACCCATGACGTTTGTGCAGAGCAAGACGATCGGGCGATTTGGATCCAGCCCCAATTGTTTAAGAACCGCACTTGATCCGGAGCTGGAACGAGCCTGCCATTCGCGCTTGAACTGTTCCCAGCTTTCTCCGCTTCGGCGAGCCTCATGGAGTTTTGACAGTCGGCTGATCTGCGCCACGCTCAGATCTACATCTGAGCAAACCTGCCACAACGGTGACGTGTCCTGGCGCATGACTAGATCGTTCTGAGCAATCCAGATCCGTTCGCGCTGCTCACCGAATTCGAACGTGACGACCTGTACTCCTGCCCACTTTGCCGCAGCCCTGACCGCGGCGAACTCAAGGATCGAGCCATTCGGCACAATCACCACATCGTAGGAGCGGCGATCGAGAAGCTCAAGCATGGAGGATCCGGCTATTTCATTTCGGATCCGGCGCAAATCCAGCATTTCTCGATCCGAGCTGCCGGGCTGTAGGTCTAGCCACTCTCGTCCTACGGTGTATTGGACATCGGTCCGGCTGACCTCATCGATCTGCTGCTGTAGGTCATGAGCGAGTGGCGTGCCTTTTCCGGAAGACAGATCGTGGAGCCCCACCAACTCTTCAAATGCCGATAGCGCCGATCGCAGGTATGCGCTCTGTCGTCGGTGGTCAAAAGCGCTGACAGGTTCAGTCCAGCGACGGAAAGGAACGAACCCAAAATCGACCTGACAGCCTCTCCCTGCCAAAACCGCCGCCAGGGCGGTGCTGAATTCGATCCACCAGGAGAGCGATCCAACAACCAACACACGCCTTGTTGGCCATCTCTTCTCCGCCTTCTTTGCCGCTGCGACCCAGGCAGGCAGCTCGCTGGCGAGTCGTGATAGGTCATAGCCGCCTGCGGGCTGTCGCCCATTGGCAATTAGCATTTGATAAGCTTCCGGAACTGCGGGGAGTTCCCCGAGCAGTCCCTTGACCCGAGTCCGAACGCTGGTCATCCAACCGCCTCACGGATCTCCCACTCGAGGGCGGGGCGCAAGGGCCCGCGGCGAGGCTCTGGCCACTGGCTACCCACCGCACCTGTGCCATCCATAGAAAAGGTCAAGGCGTGTTCGTCGGTGAAGTACGAGCGCACCCCAAAGCTGCTGGCGTTGACCCCGACAATGAATCGGCCTTCATTGAGCAGATTATCTGGGATCCTGCAGCGGCTGACATAATGACCCGCGGCGCGGTTCTCGTGCGATTGAAACGTTCCTAGATCATCGGTGTCGAACGATGTCAGAATGGGCTCACCTTGCCCCGATGCGAGATAGATTCCGACGCGCAGGCCGGAAATGGCCTGCTCAAGTTGGTATTCAAACTCGATCCAGAAGGGTTCCGATCCAGCGACTTGCTGGATTGCGGTGCCTGTACGATCAACGATTCGCAGCCTTTGCGGTACAAACGGAAGTGCCTCCTGCACCTCATCCGCCGACCATGCATGTTCGCTCCCCTGCTCTACGCCGGTGCTCAGGTAATAGTCAATCGCCCCTGGCGTCGGGCCTCGATAGACAATCTTCCCCCCTACCAGCACAATGGATTCCTGAGTGAGCCGCGCGATAGCTGACATATTGTGGCTGACGAATACCACCGTTCTACCTTCTCCCGCGACGTCCCCCATTTTGCCAATGCATTTGCGTTGAAAAGCCGCGTCCCCAACTGCGAGCACTTCGTCAACAAGCAGGATCTCGGGCTCAAGATGAGCCGCGACCGCGAACGCCAAACGCAGGTGCATTCCGGTTGAGTAATGCTTTACCGGGGTATCGATGAAGGCTTCCACCTCCGCGAATTCAACGATTTCATCAAACTTTCCAAGGATCTCGGATCGCGTCATTCCGAGAATCGCGCCATTCAGCATGATATTTTCACGACCTGTGAGCTCGGGATGGAACCCGGTACCCACTTCGAGCAGGGATCCGACTCTGCCAATGATCTCGATTTGTCCCTCGGTGGGTTCGGCGACGCGTGAAAGCAGCTTCAGCAATGTGCTCTTGCCGGCGCCGTTGGGACCGATCAGGCCGAGAACTTGGCCGCGATCTACATCCAAATTGACGTCCCTCAGTGCCCAAATGAATTGATCGGTCTCGGGTGCGCCCTTTTGACGAAACGGTCTACGCAAGCGCCCTGCAATTAGGTCGCGCAGCGTCTGGTACCCGCTGGGAAGTCCACCCAATCTGTATTGCTTACCCAGTCCGATAGTTCGAATGGCTGGCGAATTCATTGTCAGACTACGTCTGCGATGGTCCGCTCCATCCTGCGGAAGAAAATCAGCCCGCTGAAGAGCAGCACCACGGTTATGAGCAGCGAAGCCAGCGCCAGGTCCGTCGGGGGCTGACCCTGGCCAAGTGTCGCCCAGCGAAAGCCCTGAATGACACCGGACATCGGATTCAATCCGTACAGCACTTGCAGAAGCCCCTCGGGAATCATTGCCGCCGAGTACACAATCGGAGAGGCAAAGAACCAGGCCTGCAGGAGGAACGGTGTGATATAGCCGACGTCTCGATAAAGCGCGTTCAATGCGGCCAGCCACAGCCCAACCCCAAGGCTGGTCGCCAGCGCCCAGACCACAAACAGTGGCATGGTGATGATCTGAGGGCCAAGCGGGTATCGGAAGTACACCATCATCCCCATCAGGACTAAGAAAGAAATAGCAAAATCCATAAGCCCGCTATTTACCGCGGCCAACGGCATCGCCAGGCGCGGAAAATAAACCTTGGTGACCAGGCTGCGTCCTGTGACAAAGCTAGCGGCTGCTTTGGTCACACCATCTTGAAAGAGGATCCAGGGAAGCAGTCCCGAATAGTAAAAAAGCGGTCCCGGTACGCCATCGGTCGGAAGCCCCGCCACCTGACCGAAGATGACCTGGAAGATCACCATCGCCACGAGCGGTTTGAGGACCGCCCAGGAGGCCCCAAGCAACGTCTGCTTGTATCGAACCTTGATGTCCCGCCAGATCAGGAAGTAGGTAAGCTCGCGGTACTCCCAGAGTTCCCCAAGTTGCAGATTGAACCAGCCCCTTGAAGGCTTGATGATCCGTTTGGATTCTGCAGCGGCACCGACGCTCATTTGGATACTTCGGCCTCGAGGATCTCAACCCGATGTCGCTCGTACCATTCCACGGTTTCTTTTAGTCCTTCTTCCAGTGGCGTTCCAGCCGTGAAATTGAACTCGCTCTTGGCGCGGGAGATATCCAGGCTGCGCCGCGGCTGTCCATTAGGGCGTGAGGCATCCCAAATTAGACTGCCTTCATAGCGGGTCAATATGCGAATCTTATCCGCCAGGTCCTTGATGCTGATTTCTTGGCCGGACCCGAGATTGACGGGTTCGGATCCATTGAAAAGCTCAGCACCGAGAAGGATCCCTTCTGCGGCGTCATCGACGTAGAGGAATTCGCGCGTTGGAGAGCCGTCTCCCCATACAGCTACCGTCTCATCAGCTTGCTCGCGCGCCTCGATGCACTTACGAATCAAAGCCGGCACAACATGCGAAGTTTCCAAATCAAAATTGTCACCGGGCCCGTATAGATTGACCGGAATTAGATAGATCGAGTTGAAGCCATATTGGACTCGGTAAGCTTGCGACTGAACAAGCAGCATCTTCTTTGCGAGGCCATAAGGCGCGTTGGTTTCCTCTGGATATCCATCCCAGATCGCATCCTCGCTGAACGGAACCTGCGTAAATTTCGGATAGGAGCACACCGTGCCCACCGCAACAAACTTCTCTGTGCCGGCTCTCCAAGCCTGGTGCATCAGCTGTACGCCCATCATCAGATTGTCGTAGAAGAATTCAGCGGGATGGGCTCGGTTGGCACCGATTCCACCCACGTTAGCTGCGAGGTGGAGGATCACATCCGGCTGTGTATCCTTAAGCAATCGCCGGGCATCGTCCCCCTTAACCAAGTCGTATTCGGATCGTCGCGGAACAATGATCTCTCCCGCACCGCGTTCTGACAGGCGGCTGACCACGACCGAACCCAGAAATCCTGCTCCACCTGTTACGCAAACCCTTCGGCTGGACCAGTATTCGCTCACGTGGAGAGCTCCCTTGATGGATCTCGCGGTTCTTCGTAGTCGGATTCCTGAAGTCGAATAGAACCGCCATCGATCACCAGCAGCCCGGTCCCGGGGATCCTCCCGTCCGTGACTACATCGAATCCCTGCTCGATACAGGTCAATCGCACGACGTCGGCGATATCGCCGTCCCCTTCAATGCGAATCGAACGGTACCCATGGGCTCGAGCATCCGCCAGGGCGTCCAGAGCCAGCTTCCTGCTCTTCCGGTACAGCTGCATAGAATTGTCGATGTAGGCCACGGTTAGGCGCGCGCGAAGCGCAATTCCCTCTGGCGTAATGATGTAGCGCAGCTTGCGCCTTTCCGCCCTTTTGACTTTCACGTAGCCTTTGGCTATCAAGCGCTTGACATGCCAATTGACCGTACCGACGGCCACGCCAAGCGTGGTTGCCAGATCGGCTTGTGTCGTGTCCGGATCCCTCTCAATCTCCTCGAGTAAGACCCGCTCTCGCTCGCCGCTTTTGGTGTCTTGAGAAGTCAAAATTCAATCCTTGAATTCAACAGTTGAATTATAGCTCTAAAGCCGTTCGCGTCAAGTTTCATGTCTTAGGACTCACCTCCTAGAGACCGAACCGATCTCAATTCATAGCCTTGGCTGGCATGGTCCGATCGAACAAGCAAGCAGATCAACGCTTCGGGGCCATGATCCATAGATCGACCTCACCGATACGGTGCAGGGGTTCGTAATACCTCTGGAGCGGGCTAGCGACGTAGCGAAGCCAGGCGTCATTCTCTTCGCCAAACTCGAAGTCGGATCCTCTTAAGAATGAAGGCAACGGATCGCTGATGATCAGAGCAAACCGGTGCTTCTGTAGATCATCGCTGAACTTCTCGAAGTAGGCTTCATTGCCTCGCATCGCTTGGTTCATCATGTCCTTGAGTTCGTATTCGCCTACCAGTTGAACACCCTCAACGTGGCCGAAGGTCAGTAGCTGACGCTGATCGATAAATAGCACCTCGCCTGACGCGCCTTCGACCTCCGCTCTGACGACCTCCATTGCAGAGCGGTACCCGGCCTCCGCTAGGAGAAACTGTGGGCCGCCCGTTCGCACGGTTACGAAACCAGGAACGATCACAGCCAAGGCGACCACACCCTGCATCCAGACCGGGAGCTTCGACCAGGCCGGTTTTGTAGTACGCGCCCAACTCATGCCTGCCCAGCCCACCGCAAGGAAGAGCAGCACCAAGAACATATCCAGGTTATGAATGTTGTTGCCGCCGCCAATCTTGATACTCGCGGCGATCCCCACTGCGAGCGTCGCAACTAACCCGAGCGCTAATGCACCCCGCTCCAACCATCCCCATCCCGCTCGAGAGCGGGATCCGAGCCAGATCAGGAACAGAAGCAGCGGGCTCGCCGCAAGCAGCAGTTCAATGAGGATTCCTTGTGGATTGGTCGCGTTTGGAAGTAACCGGTACCAGAGCAGCGGCTGGCTGAGCGCTGTCGAAAACACTGAGTCGGGACGCGGAAATGCCAATGACATGAATGCCTGAGATCCCAAGCCTCCAAGAAGACCAACAGAACCTACGATCACGGCGGCCTGGAGTCGCTGGGTTCTTTCGCGCTGGCTTGGATCATCCAATAGCATCCACAGCGTGGCATACATGGCGGGCGCCAGCGCCCAGGTCCAGCGGCTGATCCCAGCATAGAAAGTCGTTGCTGCCGCCAGGAACGCAACCCGCCATAGCCTCGATGGATTGAGCCCCCAAGCCAGCAGCGCTACGCTCAGAATAAGCGGGGCGAAAATCCCGCCTTGTGCCAAGTAGAGCAGAGACCAGAGCGAAAGTGCGAAACGCTGAAGTTTCGAGACTTGCGCCCATTTCATGCTGTAAAACAGCCAGCCCAACAGGAAATATGGAAGGAGCCACAATAGGTGATCCCATAGCCGTACCAGCACGATTCCCACGCCCGGAAGCAGGTACGGGAGCCCCCACAAACCGTGGCGACCCGGCGCCATATACGTGGGCAGCGTGAATTCTCCCGCGAGCTGGTAACGATCGAGCGCGTAGTACAGAGAGTAGTCCCACAGACGATTGCCCTCAGACCAGAACAGCTTGAAGGGATAGTCGGTTAGCAGGGCTAAGCGCTTGCCCACCGCAAACACAGTGGCGCTCGCAATGAACGCCAGGGCGATACGAGGCAACAGCCGCTCTGCGTTCGGAGAGACGATGAGCCCTGCCGCAATTGCCGATGAGGATAGCAATAGAGTTCGGAAGGCAGGAGTCGTGAGGTGTCTACCCCACTCTCCCAGGAGCAGGGCCGATGGCAGCAGAACCAAGGCCGTCGCAATCGCCCATCTTGCCCCATTCGGCAGCTGGTGAACGATTCCTCGATCGTAGAACGAAATCAGGCGGTGCGGTTGCAGGACCGCCGCAGAGCACACTATGGCTCCAATAATTGCGGCTGCACCGTATCCTGCCAGACCGATGAACCATTTGGTGGAAAGGTCGCCTACGAAAGATCCGCTACCGGTTCCTATCTCGACCAGCTCCGTGAAAGCACGGTAGAAGAGATAAAGCATCCCCAGCCCTGCCAGCCTAAGCAGAACGTAGTCATCACTTAGAGCCTTGCGAGCTGTTGCGACTTGCTCTCCGCTCGGGCTAGCGACGGCGTCTTCGCTCACTGGATACCCTCGACATTTCGGGAACTAAGAACTTGAGGGAGAAGCAGTGCGCCAGGAACGCTGATGAGCAGCATGAGCGCGCGGGATATCAGGGCGAGTGCCAGAGCTTGCTCGGAGCTAGCACCCAGCTGAGTGTAGAAGAACACAATCCCCAGCTCGCGTATGCCGTAGGAATTGATTGAAAACGGTATGAGTGCGATGTAGTAATTAAGGGCTCCTACGCCCGCCACCTCCACGAATGAGACAGGTATCTCCAGCGCCCGCACCAAGAGCCAGACCATGAGCAAGAAACTTAGGATCCCCACCCAGGACGCGCTAAGGGCCAAGAGAAGGGATTGTGGCTTGCTGGCCCAGAGCGCCAGTGCCTGCCTGAAGCGGGAGATCGCACCTCGCGTTCGGTCCATCAAACCTGACTGGCCTAGCGAAAGCCCGAGCGCTAGCCCGGAAAATATCGAGTTCCAGAGGGGTAGGCTGAATGGCAGGATGAAAAGCATTCCAATGACTCCTAGTGATCGGTCAACCACGATCGATGCGGCTGCAACCACCTTGCTCGGCGACGCTCGCAGCACTCCGTAGAGACGCACTACATCGCCTCCAACGCTCGTCGGCAGGAAGTTGCCGGCGTACAAGCCAGCCCACTGCAGACGCAATACCTCGGAGATCCCCAACTGAATGTCTTGCGCCCTTAGCAGCGCCAGCCAGCGCATCCCGTGCGAAATCACCCGAACCGCCAGCAGCGCTAATCCAGCTATGAACACCCATGCCGGAATCGTCGTAGCCAGCCTGAGCAGCTCGCGCCAATCTTGGCGCAACAACAGAATAACTAGCAGGCCAAGCGACACTACCGTGCCGACGAGCTGAACGCCGCGCCGGTTCTTAAACTTCGGCGGCTGAGCCATGTGCAGCTACTTCCTTCTCGAGCAGCTCAAGCAGGGCGGGCTCCAAGTCCACGCTGCCGCGCGGCAAGTGCAGCTCAAATGCCGGAACGCGCTGAACCAACTCTGTAATCATGCTTCGCTCGCGTGCCATCCATACCTCAAGCCAGTTTCCTGGTTCGCCCACCAAATTGATGAAATGGCGTGCCTCGTAGAAGTTGATATCTAGCAACTCGTCGATGACTGCCTCGTAGTCTGAAGCCCGAACGAGCTGCGGCCGGATCGACTTCGATGCCCGCAACAACAGCATAGCCGCTGGTTGCGCCGAGATTGCCAGATTACGGTTTGGCCAAATTCGGCTGAACTCAACTCGGACCGGAAGTTTGATCCGGTCTCCACTCAATCGGCGCAGGATCCAATTCGCGCGCAGGCGCCGCTGTTCTATCCATGTCAGACGCTTGGAAAGCTCCGGAAAGCGCAGGACGAGATCCAGATAGAGATGGGATCGAGTCCCGTAGGCAAAGCTCATACCGTCCGTGCCAATAAACACATAGTCATCGCCCTGCAATCTCCATTCCGAATCGCCCCTGGCCAGCAATGCCGAACTGGTGGTCGTCTTTCCCGCTCCTCCGGCACCGCTGATCAGCAGGCTATTCCCGCTCCGCGCTACGCTGGCTGCATGCAGCATCAGGATCTTGCGCTGGCTTGCAAGCCAGCGTAGGGCCGGATGCAGCAGCATATGATGCACCATCGGCGTGGCGGCGCGATTGCCGACTCCCTCGATCAAGACACCTGTTTCCAACAGCTCGATCCGATAATGCCAGCGCGCGGCGGCCTTGTGGATTTGCAGACGGTATCCAGGACCGGGTGAACGGGGCAAGCCCGATATCCGCCATCGAAGCTCAACGATGGGCACGTCGCCGGCGAGCTGATCACGGGCAAATGCATACTCTGCAGAAAAGTAATCTGCGGTCTGGCGATCGTCGGTAAAGAGTCGAAAGCCGGCTAGACCGTGCATATCGAATGAACGGCTGATCTTCATTAGGCCAGATCCATCCGCTCGCCCGACGCGGATAGTCTCACCCCCATAAACATCGAAACGAATGAATGGTTGATCTTCATTGGGTCTGATCCACCCGCGCATCTGACGCAGGATGACTCGCGGCCTTAAAGAGCGATTCGTATTCGCGGGCTACTCGATCGATGTCGAAATCTGCCGCCTTGACGCGGCTGGCCCGCTTCATCTCCCGTAATCGATCCCGGTCGGTCAACGACCAGCGCAGTGAGTCGGCGAACTGGTTTAGATCACCAATGTCGGAAAGACAGCCGTTGCTGCCATCGTCCACTAATTCGGTCAGCCCACCGGCCCTGCTGGCGGCGATCGCCACACCGTAGGCTAGCGCCTGCACCCCCACGACGGGGAGTCCTTCCGATAGCGAAGGCATGACCAGCAGGTCAGATTCATGTAGCAATGCTTCCACTCCATCCGGCGACAACCAACCCGGTAGTTCGACCCGTGTCTCAAGCCCGTGCGCCTTTATGCGATCCGCGACAACTGACATCTCCGGCCCGTCTCCAACCAGTGAACAGCTCCAATCCAAATCGGAAACCTTCGCAAGGGCTTCCACCAGGAACGGTAAGTTCTTCTGCGGTTGGAACCGACCGGCGAAGATCAGCCGCGGCGGTCGATCGGGTTCCGGATCTGATTCGGGCGGCAGGGTGAGACCATTGGGAATGACCACAACCGGAACCGCGTAGCGGCGGGCCGCTAACTCGCGTGTATATTCGCTGACAGCTGCCACAAAGGCTGCCCTTCGCCATATTGCTGGCGTCATCGGTCCCACAATTCTGAACCAACGCGTAGTTTTCTCCGGCACACCTCCCGGAACATCGCCTAAGTGCGCAGTTAGCACGTAGGGCACACCCGTCAGGCGGCGCAGCGCGTACGCGAGCGCGCCGGTTGGCACGGCGAAGTGAGCGTGAATCACCTCCGGCCGCCATTCGCGCACCTGACTGAGTCCGGGACGCAAGCCGCTCAGCACGTATCGCGCCATCGAGTTGAAACTCGCCCGATACAAGCTCCGCCGACCGGTTGCTACTCTAATGATTTGGAACCCGTCGTGCTGCTCTCTAGGCGGGAGTTTCTCTGCCCGTGAGGTGATTAACCGCAGCTCATGGCCGCGATCGATTAACGCACGAATCAGCTCCGCACTCGCGCGACCGCCCCCGCCACCAATAGGGGGGAACTCGTAATTCAAGACTAGGATCCGCATGCTGCGGCGGGAAGGAGATTAGGACTCGTCCGCGTTATGGACCTCGCGGATGGAATAGGTCGGCTTTGCTTGCGACTCGTGGTAGGTGCGTACCAAAAGCTCAGCTATCAAGCCCATCAGCACCGACTGAAATCCGAGGATCACGAGCATGATGCTCACTGGAAACATTGGAGAGCGGGTAACCGAGGTGGTATCGACCAATCGGCGTACCGCAAGAAAGGTTAGCATCCCCGCGCCACCAAGTGCTACAAGCACGCCAGCGCCGCCAAAGAGGTAGATTGGCTTGTTGGCGTAGCTCATAAGGAATTTGACGGTGAGCAGATCGAGCACAACTTTGACGGTGCGCTCAAGCCCGTATTTTGCCTCGCCATGAGTTCGTGGATGATGTTGGACGGGCACCTCCACGATGTCCGCCCCAACCCCACCCGCGTAAGCAGGAATGAATCGGTGCATTTCGCCGTATAGCCGGAATCCCTCGAGCACTTCCCGGCGATATGCCTTCAGCGTACAGCCGTAGTCGTGTAGCTTCACGCCAGTCACCGCCGAGATTAGCCAGTTGGCGATTCGGGAGGGGATTCGCCGGGTTAGAAAGCGGTCCTTCCGATCCACCCGCCAACCAGACGCCACATCGAACCCTTCTTCGATTTTATCCAGCAGCATCGGGATATCCGCCGGATCGTTCTGCATGTCAGCATCGATCGTAACCACCACATCACCATTCGAGTGGTCAATTCCGGCCGCGATCGCTGCGGTCTGACCGAAGTTGCGGCGGAGCTCGATGAGTCGCACATGGAGCGAGTCCCGCGCCACCAGCCGGCGCAACTCCTTCCGGCTCCCATCAATCGAACCGTCGTCCACGAAAATCAGATCGTAGCTGCGGCCGGCAAGAGCTTGCGTCAACGCTTCGTGCAGCGGCGCGATGTTCTCTCGCTCGTTATACACAGGAATGACGACCGAGAGCTGTGTCAATGGCTCTCCGGAGGCTAGCACGGGCTCGCCCTCCTCGATGGCTAGTGTTTGCTCACTCGATGCCATTGCGCGCGCTGTTCAGCACGGCTGTGACGCTTGTCTCCCAGCTATGCCAGTCTTCAAAATTATCATCCAGGATGCGTAAGCCCTCACCGATCGGCTCCAGTCCCACCGCTTGCATATCAGCGTCCACCATAATCGGCACCAGCTGCTTATAGGTGATCTTAGGACTCCAGTCTAACGCTTTGTTTGCCTTTGAGGAGTCAGCCAGCAGATAGTCGACTTCCGTTGGCCTGAAATAGCGTGAATCGATCTCAACGTGCTCTTGCCAATCCAGATCAGCATAGGCAAATGCTTCCTCCACAAACTCGCCGATCGTAGGCGCTACTCCAGTACCCACCACGTAATCATCTGGGTGCTCGTCTTGGAGCATTTTCCACATAATCTCGACGTACTCCGGTGTGTAGCCATAGTCGCGGCGCGCCTCTAGGTTCCCAAGATAGACCTTGTCTTGCAGCCCAGCCTTGATGCGTGCAACTGCACGTGTGACCTTGCGCGATAGGAACGTCTCGTTGCGCCTCGGGCTCTCGTGGTTGAACAGGATCCCGTTCACCGTGAACATGTCGTAGGCTTCGCGGTGGTTGGCCGCCATCCAAAAGGCATACACCTTGGCGATGGCGTAGGGGCTGCGTGGCCGGAATGGCGTCGTCTCGCTTTGCGGAGGCGCCGAATCGCCAAACATCTCGCTGGAGGAGGCCTGGTAGAAGCGAGTTTGAATTCCACTGCGTTTTACGGCACTCAGGATGCGGGTGGTTCCGAGTCCAGTAACCTCGCCAGTGTACTCCGGCATGTCAAAGCTTACCTGTACATGAGATTGAGCGCCCATGTGGTATATCTCGTCTGGACGCACGTTATAGATCATGTTGGTAAGCTGCTCGCTATTGGACAAATCGCCGTAGTACAGGAACAGTCTCGCCTCGGGACTGTGAGGATCTTGGTATATGTGGTCAATGCGCTCAGTGTTGAACGTGCTCGATTTGCGGATCAACCCATGAACTTCGTACCCCTTGCTCATAAGAAGTTCGGCCAGATACGAACCGTCCTGGCCGGTGATTCCGGTAATCAATGCCTTTGGCATTCAGCCTCCTGCGGCGTTCCCTTGCGGGGATAATGCGGTGGGTTCAACTCACCGCTCTA
>JBHIBY010000056.1:0-16667 GCA_046759305.1 Anaerolineales bacterium | reverse complement strand
ACGATCTCTGTAAAGAGGGCTTTTGCCATTGGGGATCGACACATGTTTGCGGTGCAAACGAATAAGACAGATCGCATTCGCTATTCCTCATGCGGCTCTGCTTCGATGGGTCTATAGGCTCGGCGTTGGTCGATGCTCAATATCTACATCGGGTTACTGCGCGGATTTGTGGGAACAGCCTGCAGATCTGCTCCAATCGCAGAAAGCAACAGCTGAAAACCTAAAATCACTGGAAGCGTGGCCAGCATTACCGTACCCGTCGGTGCAGCGACGCCAAGAGTGCTGAACCGTATCCAATTGATGATGCCGAAGATCAAGCCAAATGCTAGGAGCGGAATCCCGCCCAGAACATATATCGATACGATGGAAAAATCATAGATGAAGTACTTGAGCAGAATCCGCCGCATTAAAGTGAGCATGAGCTTGGGTGGAAACTCGAACAGGGTCCTTGGCACGGAGAGATTGGATTCTTCACTCCCATACCTGGCCACCATTGGCAAATCGCGAACGACCGCTCCTAGGAAGTACAGCTGGCTTAGCAAAGAAATCTCGAAGTAATATGAGCTGTCTAGTTTTTCAAGTGGAAGGCGCTTGATAAGTTCCCCACGAGCAGCGAAGAATCCATTTGTTGGATCGAAGATGTTCCAATAGCCCGTTGCCGCCTTCGCGAGAAAGCCTAACCCCATATTCCCCACCCTCCGGATATATGGCATTCGCGCTAGCGTCAATAGATCACGAAAGCGATTTCCCTTGGAAAAGTCTGCCGTTCCTTCCACAAGCGGTATGAGAAGATCTGGAATTTCTTCGGGCGCCATTTGCCCATCACCATCGACCTTGACAATGAGATCGGCTCCCAACTTGATCGCTTCGCGAAAACCCGTAATGACGGCGGCTCCTACTCCCCTGTTGCGTTCGTGGTTGAGCATTACGATGCGCTGATCATCTGCCACACAGGCTTCCACGCTATCAGCTGTGCCGTCAGGCGATCCATCAATCACAACAACGATATGGCGAACAAATCCAGGCATGGATCGTAGAACCTTCCCGATCTCTCTCTCGACTTTATATGCCGGCACAACTACCACGATGCTATGGCTTTCTAGATCGCCGTAGTGATCGCGTTTCATGATGATAGGTCTTTCACTGGAATGCCTATTAGCCTCCTAAGCCATCATTCGAATCAGGCAAGGATACCCATGTTTGAGGCCTGGTTGATCGTGATGATCAGTTCGTCGCTCCCTTGCTCTGACGAAGAATTGTCAGAGGCCCTGCCAAGCAGGTATAGCGAAACAAAAGATCCTCGTCGATCGGAGTTCCATCAAGATAGAGCATACCCGGCGCGTACTCAGGTCTCTGGGTGTATGAGATCCTGGGTCCTCGAGTATACGCCACCCCGGTTCCCCGAACTTCGAGCTCATATCTCTTGCCGACAGAATCCCAATCGGTCTCAAAATCGAGCGATTGCCAGCCGTCGATCGGAAGCGCGGAGACAAGGAATGAGCTTTGAGCGAGAATCTCGTTCGTGCTGGGATCCCTCAGGAGGAGCTCTGTCTGCCCTTCATTCGATCCATCTGATGTATTTATCCATACCCGCACCTGGCTGACCCCGGCACATTCCGGAACTATCTCCTGGGTAAGAGTCATGCCAGGTACCAGCGCTGGAGAATATCGGATTCCCGGATCATAGTTCTTGTAGACGGGCTGGGTACACAACCAATTGCCGTACCAGGCAGATCCACAGAGCACATAATACGAAAGACCTAGACCCACTAAATAGACTGTCAAACTGCCGGCGGCAAAGATCGACGCAATATTTTCCAACTGTTGCGGGCGTCTGGCAGGCAGCCAACCAACGAGCGCGAGCAAGAGAAGTGGGAAGATAGCGCCAAAATACCTCCCTTGGACGCCGTGGACTGCGGGGCTTCCCACCGGGTTGTCAGCAAGATAGAGAGACAATATTGTGCCGACGATCCCGATCAGGAACAGCGCTGCCAACCCTCTTCGTGTTCTACTGGTAGGTTTTGGACCACCAGCATCGGCGAAGAGCGCAGCCAAGAGAGCCAGGAAGTAAACCACATACGTCACTGGAGGGATTGACCAGTACTCATAGCCAAATTCAGCAATCCATTGCCGCAGGTAAGCTCCACCATGGGCAAGTAAGTCCGAAACCACGATTTCCACGAACTTGAGAGGATGGGTCACGAGGTAGAGCAGCTGGCCAGCCGGATTCGCGCCTCCAGCAGTACTTTCAAGCTGAGGATATGCGATCGCAGCCCATCCCCCCACTTCAATCACCCCGAGCGTAAAAACGGCCAATGCTAAGAGCAGGTAGCCCTTTTTCATAGCAAAACGTGATCTTGGAATGATCAGGAAAGGTAGCAATGCCAAGATTGCGAGGTTGGGCTTCGCCCAAAACAGAGTGAACGCTAAAACCACAAGACCAGTCCACTCCCGCCATCGAATTTCATTTCGGATTGATATAGCCAAAGACCCAAACACGAAGAGCAGACCAAGCGCATTAGAAATAGGATCAGCTGAGACTGTTGCTGCTTGGAACAAAGCTGTTGGCGAGGCGGCGACGACGGCGACTATCCAGTTCCCGAATGGCGCAATGCGAACCGCCAGCCATGCGAGAAACGCGTACGTGACGAGCCCTAATAGCCGGCTAGCGTAGAACACCTGGAGCGCCGGCAAATCAAGGGCATGTCCTAAATAGCGGACCCCAAACGCCTGGGGCGCGAGCAATTGTGGCAAGTAGACTGACCGGGTAGTGAAGCTGCCGTCGTATATGTACCCGAAAGCATCCATCGGCAGATCACCGAATTCAGCCCAAAATCCCGTCTCGACAGGCCTGATAAGCACAGGTCTGCGATAAGAGAGATTCCAGAATATTGAGGGGTAGGGAAGTTCGCCTCGAGGGGTGTCATTGGGCACAAACTTCAGGGAGGCAATTTCCCATACCCTGATCAGATGCGTTTCCTCATCCCATCCGCCGCCAAGTGGGATCGCAAATACGAATATCCCCCCAAAAAGAAGCACGGCGCCGATGACAAATAATTCAGCTCGCGAAAATCGGATGGAAAGAATCGATATAACGATCGATCGAGTAGCCTGCCGCAGAATCACCGCAGTCGAAACGGCTCCTGATTCAAAATAGAGCACAGACTGACACCGGGATTTGTGAGGTTCATCCCCTGCTTACTCGCCGGCTGGGTGCGTGGGAAGGATCGGCATCGGCGGTCCCTCAATCGATAAGTGTTCCGACAGCGCAGCCCGCATCGCGATTCGATCGTCCCAGGGATACTCGATTTCCCCAAAGCACATCGACTGTTCGTGACCTTTGCCGCAAGCGATCACCAAATCGCCAGGCTCGGCCGATTCGATGGCGAGCCGGATAGCATCTCCGCGGTCGAGCACCCGCCAAAAGGTCGAATGCTCTTCGGCACCCTTGCTGCGAGCTCCTTCGGCCATCTCCTCCAAGATGAGATCCAAGGGCTCGGTGCGCGGGTCTTCTGCGGTCAAGATCGAAAGGTCAGCCAATTCGGCGGAGATTTCGGCCATCATCCTCCGTTTGGCTTGATCGCGCAGTCCGGCAGATCCAAAGACCGAGATCACTCTCCCGTCTGTCAGGGACCGTGCGGCCTCTAGCGCTACCTTCAAGGCATTCGGGGTGTGCGCAAAATCTACGATGGCCAGGAAATCTTGCCCCAGATCAACGCTCTCCATACGTCCAGGAACTCCCGCGAATTCGGAGATAGCTGAGGCTGCAATACCCGCCTCAACTTCCAACGCACTGACAGCGGTTGCATAGGCCGCCAGCACGTTAGCGGCGTTGTAGTCCCCTACCATGGAGGTTCTAACTGGTGTACGCTCGCCTTCCCACTCGATGAGTAAGCGCACACCCTCCGGTCCTGATTCCAGGGCGCTCCCGCGAACATCGGCGCCCGCATCGAATCCGTAGGTGAGTGTCCGTACCTTCGCCAGCGGCTCCAGGTAATCGAGCGAATCGTCATCCCGGTTGAGAACTGCGGTCTTCTCAGGTGCGCCAACTTTCGGAGCCGTCTCAGATAGACCTTCAATCAACCTGCCTTTGGCTTCGCGATACGCCTCGTAGGATCCGTGGAAGTCGAGGTGTTCGTGGGTGATATTGGTCACAACGCCCACGTCAAATTCACATGCCGCCACCCGGCGTTGAGCTAATCCATGGGAGGTGGTTTCCAGGATGCAGTGAGTTAGGCCTTCGTTAACCATCTGGCGCAGCAATGCCTGAAGATCCATCGGGTCCGGGGTCGTCACATGCAGTCCGGTATCCAGAACAGCTCCCCCTATTCTTGCACTTACTGTACTGATCAACCCTGCAGCCAGCCCTGCCCATCTCAAAACCTCGGAGAGCATCGCCGCAGTTGTAGTCTTTCCATCAGTCCCGGTGATCCCTACCATCACCATTTCTCGCGCAGGAAATCTATGCCAAGCGGCCGCTAGATGAGCATATGCGAGGCGAGTATCATCGGCTTTGATATAAGGCACGCCGAGCCCAGGGTCAGGCTCTTGGCCTACCGCCACCACAGCGCCTGCCTTGACTGCGCTTTCCAAGTATTGGTGGCCATCTTCCGAGGTGCCTGGAATAGCAATAAAAAGGCTCCCCGGGCGGACCTGACGGGAATCGCACGTAATCGCTTGCACTTCCAGCGAAGACAGGCCATTCTGGGCGACGCCTGGAACATGCTGAACAAGGTCTTGAAGGTTCATGGCAAATCGAAAAGCTGCTAGTCGTAGGCAAGTCGCGGATTGCGCCCGCCGGGGTGAAGCGCTGCGCGACTCGAATTGCTCTCTGTCATGACGGAATGCGCGTGCCGGCCGACCCGTAGCAAGTTGTGGCCGTTGTCGCGAGGCACCTCGCTGTGCGCGTTGCTCTCTATCATCGCAGTATTGTACAAAACCGGCGGGTGCAATGCCCGCCGGTTCATTTTCGGTATCGCTCCGGATATTGGAGCGGTCAATTCAATTAGGAGAGACTCTGCTCGAGCGCAGCCAGCTTCCCGGAAACTGATCCGTCGACTACTTTGTCGCCCACTCGCACGACCAAGCCACCCAGAATGGAGGGATTTACGTGAAATTCGATCTCTGCTTCGCTCCCGAGCTGATCCTTCAGACTCTTCTCAATCCGTTTTGTTTCATCCGAACTCAAGGGCAGCGCGCTGGTAACTGTGGCCGATTGGCCATCGAGATCTTCTCCTTCAAGCACAACGACCTTGCCGGCCTCGATGCCGCTGAAGAATTCATCGACCAGCTTCTGTTGACGCTTTGCGTCCAGAGCCTCGTTGATCACCTTTTGAGCTGCGGCGACTGCCAGTGCAGCAACCTGACTCCGGACTTCTCCCAGAGCCTGGTTCCTTAATTGCTCACCTTCAGCAAGCGCCGATTGACGGGCTTCTTCAGCTTCCTTTTCAGCCTCGGCCTTGACCTCGGCCGCTGCCTGCTCTGCACGATCGGTGGCCTCACGAACGATGTTGTTCGCTTCCTGCTGTGCTGCCGCCACGACGCTTTCCGCTTCTTGCTCGGCATTCGCACGCGCCTCAGTAGCAACGCGGGCATCTTCTAATCCCTGTGCGATCGTCTCGCGCCGCTTCTGCAGCAATCCAACCACGGGCTTATAAACCCAGGCGCGCAATACGACAAGAACGATCAGGAAATTGAAGATCTGAACGAATAAGTATCCTAGATTGATCCCAAGTGCTTCCATACTCGTCTACTCCACTAGAATACGAACAGGATCAGCAGCGCCACAACCAGTGCGTAAATGGAAGTGGCTTCTGCAAACGCGAAACCCAAAATCATATTGGTCTGGATGGTGCCGGTGACGTCCGGGTTTCTGCCCATGGCCTGAGTAGCACCTAGCGCGGCCAGACCTACTCCAATTCCACCACCGAACACGCCGATGGCCGCTAGACCGGCGCCAATCAGCTTCGCTGCTAGAACGATATCGCCTTCCATAGTCTCCTTATCCTCCCTGGCCTAATGCCCATCCTCATCGTGGCTCACTGTAGCCAACGACATGAAGATCAATGTGAGTAATCCGAACACGATCGCCTGAATGATTCCGACAAACCACTCGAAGAGCAGCACGCCGGACTGGAGAAACACGGGCACCAAAGTTCCCACGACGAACAGCAGGATCGAACCCGCGAAGATATTACCGAACAACCGGAAGCCAAACGACAGGATCTTGGCGAATTCAAGGATCGCTTCGAGAATGCTGACCAAGAAATTGATCACGCCGAACATTGGCGCAGTGAAAAGGGTCTTTGAATTGAAGAATTTCGTGAAGTAGGAGACACCCAGCGCCCGCACTCCAATCACTTGTGTCACTACGACCGAGGTGATTGCGAGAGCGATGGTGAAGTTGAGATCCGTGGAGGCGACGCGCACAAAAGGTACGACCGCCGCTGAGCACTCCGGATCTCCTCCCACAGAGACGATTTCGAGCGATCCGATGTGAACCGTATCGAATGTGCATGTCTCCGCATGTTCGACGTGGTGGGAATCAAATATCCCAATACTATCGACTCCGGGGAGCAGCTCGGTCCAATTGACGATCAGCACCAGGAAGACGATGGTTGCCATCCACAGAAAAATGGTCTTGGCCCACTTCCCCGCGGTCGATTCATTCATGCTAAACAGCGCATCCGTGATAGCTTCGACGGTGCCCGTGATCCCACTCAGGATCTGATCCCCGCGGCGAACCGCCCGCCATACAAAGAAGGCGAGCAGGAAGAGCACGATGTCTGCAATGAAAGTCGCGACGATGGTGTTGGTTACTATGAATTCGCCGACGAGCGGAAGGTTGATCCCGAAGAGCGCTTCAGCGGGGAGCTGAACGTGCGGAGCTATGGGTGGAAACTTCGATGCGAAATAGAAGTTGAGAATGATTAGACCGAGGACGATCCAACGGTTAACCCCCCAGCGCCACCTACTCGTCGTCTCGGCTTCCATCCCTCACCTGTGGCCTATCTTGAATTCCCATTCGTCGATTGATCCGCTGCATGCCGCCCAGCACTATACGCACCATCAGAAAGATCGTTACCGGAACGCTTGCTAATACGAGAACTACTGTGAAAAGCGGGCGGGTGTCGAACTGCCCATCTAGCAAGAGGCCGATGCCCAGCGCAACAAAGATTACGACCAGAGTTACGCAACCGACTGAGCCCAGCAGCCCGGCCAGCGCAAGGGGCATTCCTGCATCCCGCGGCTCCGAGTCGTCTCTAGATCGGTCTTTGCGCATTGTATCACAATGTCATTCCCGGCCCGTTTTTGAGCTTCGCTCGTGCTCAATTTTCATCCGGGGACGATGATCAGAATAGGCTGGTAGCGGCGTCGATGCTCCAGTTGAGCCAAGGAGCACTGATGATTCCGACCACCAGGATCAGAATCGTGCAGACCGCCAATGCCACCGCATAAGGACGGGGCACTTCGATAGGTTTATCGTCATCCTCCGAGCGGTAGAGATACACCACTTTCAGCACTATCAGATAATAGTAAAGGCCCACGATGGCATTCAGCACGCCGATGAACGCCAGCCAGATCAATCCGCTGTCCACAGCAGCGGCAAAGACGTAAACCTTTGCGACAAAACCAGCCAGCGGCGGCATTCCGCCGAGTGACAGAAATGCGACGAGCAATGCCATCGCTAACCATGGCGAGCGGCGACTCAACCCGGCGTAGTCGGCAATTTCCTCCGAGCCGGCAGTTCTAGAAAAGAGAATTACGATTGCAAAGGCAGCCAGATTGGTGATGACATACGCCAGCAAGTAGAACATCATGCTAGCCACTCCAAACACGCTCAACGCAACCAACCCGATCAGCGCGTATCCCGCGTGCGCGATCGAGGAATAAGCGAGCAGGCGTTTGATGTTGCTCTGAGCGATAGCGAGCACATTCCCCAGCGTCATTGTTGCCACAGCCATGGCCGCCAACACCGCGGCCCAGAATCCATCGATGGATGGGAAAGCCAGCATCATGACCCGTACCAGCACCGCGAATCCAGCCGCTTTAGAAGCGGTAGATACGTAGGCCGTAATTGGCGTGGGCGCGCCTTCGTACACATCGGGTGTCCAAAAGTGGAAGGGGACCGCAGCAATCTTGAAGCTGAATCCAACCAGGACCAGAACCGCAATACCACCTACCAGGAACAGCGATAAGCCAGCCGCGCGGATCGCATCGGCAATGGAATATAGGTTGGTTTCGCCGGTGAACCCGTAGATCATGCTAAATCCATACAACATGACGGCGGAGGTGACCGCACCAAAGAGGAAGTATTTGAGTCCCGATTCGGTGGACTTGTCGTCCGATTTCAAGAAGCCCGCCAGGATGTAGAGCGGGATCGAGGTCGTCTCAATGGCCAGGAACAGCATGATCAAGTCCGCCGACGAAGCCATTAGGATCATTCCCATCGAGGTGATGAGAAGCAACCCATAGTAGTCACCCCGGTTCCCCACTCCGTCAACGTTGACCGAGATCAAGCAGGTAACCGCAGCAGAGAACAAGATCAGAGCGGTAAAGAAGAAAGCCAGCCAATCCCAGCGCAGCATGCCGCCGAAGACCAGCGGCTCGTCAGAGGGAGGCCGACTGAATGCAAAGGTGGCCAGCAAAATCAACTCGACTCCGGAAGCAGCTATCCATCCCAGGATCCTGCGCCGGCTGGGTTTCCAGAATAAGTCGAGAGTCAGGAGCGCTACCGCCAGAGCAAATAGCAGAATCGCGGGCAGGATAGCGAGCAACCGATCGGGTGCGAAGTCAGTAAAGCTCAAACTAGCCCCTCCCAAGTGTGCACAGCTGAATTTCCGGAAGCGTCGCAGGCAATCGATCGGGAGCGAATTCTGTGAAGCTCAAACTAACCGATCCCCAGGGCGCGCAGTACTGCGTCCGCGCCAGATGCAACCATAGGAGCCATAATCGCCGGATAAATACCGACCAGGACCAGCAGCGCCGACAAAATTACCAAAGCCACCTTATCCTGAACGATCACGTCCCCAACATGTCCTTCAAACTCGTCCGGCACCGCGCCGAAAAATACCTTCCCAACAATACGCATGATATAGGAAGCCGTGATAACGATCGAGAAAACGACCACAAAAGCGACGATAGGCTCCGCTTGCCACAACCCCATGAAGATGGGGAACTCCGCCACAAAGCCTGACAATCCAGGCATACCCATGGATACAAGCCCGCCGATGATGAAGGCCACAGCTACCAGAGGCATCACCTTGCTGAACCCTCCAAGCCTTGGGATATCTCGCGTGTGGGCGCGGTCGTACACCATCCCGACCACTGCGAAGAAAAGCGCCGTCATTACGCCATGTGAGAACATCTGAATTCCGGCGCCAGTCAATCCATCGCGGTTCAGTGTGGCGAAGCCCAGCATAACCAGACCCATGTGTGAGACCGATGAAAAGCCAATGACGTATTTGAAGTCGGTCTGGACCATTGCGATGAACGCGCCATAGATGACGTTGATGCTGGCCAAAATCAAGATGAGAGGTGCCCAGAATGTGGCCCCTTCGGGCAACAGGGTAATGCCCACTCGAAGTGCAGCGAACGCGCCGAGCTTCATCAGCACTCCCGCGTGGAACATGGACACCGCGGTCGGAGCAGCGACGTGGCCGTCCGGCGACCAGTTGTGGAATGGAAAGATGCCGCCCAAGACAGCAAAGCCAAAGAAAATGAATGGGAACCAGATGCGTTGGAAGGTGGTAGAGAAATCCGCCACCTGAAGAAGCAGCATGTCGAAGGTCTGTAGACCGGAGGCGAAGTACATCACCAGGCCGCCGACTATCGCAATGACCGAGCCGACAAAGAGATACAGGGTGAGCTTCATCGCCGCATATTCGCGGGTTACCTTCCATCCCCAGATAGCAATCAGCAGGAACATGGGGAATACTGCGATTTCATAAAAGAAAAACAGCAAGAATAGATCGAGGGAGACGAACACGCCGAATACGCCCGTGGCCAGGATAAAGAGAAAGACGAAGAACTCGCGCGGGCGATCGTCCAATTGCCAGGAGATCAGCACGCCGGTGAACATCACGATCCCGGTAAGCAGCACTAGCGGGACGCTCATGCCATCCACGCCTACGAAGTAGGAAATCCCAAGCACGGGAATCCATTCCGCACGTTCCTTGAACTGGTAGCCGGCCTCCGCAGAGTCGTATAAAAAGAATACCGCCAGCGAGAGCACCAGCCCTACGGTGGCTGCCGCCAGAGCGAACCAGCGAATCCAGTCGTGGCGATCTTTAGGGAAGAACAGCAAAATTACGCCTGCGACGATGGGTGTGAAGACGATGACACTTAGAATGGGAAAAGTCACCCGACAGACCTCATTCCTGCGCAGGTGGTCCCCTGGCCAGCACCGAGGAGAGTGCCCTGTATCGCATCGCCCCGCAACTCGTATATGGCTATGCGCAATTGAACTTCCGCCTGCTCGGTCATGCGCCAACCAGCCTCATCACGGTTTGGTTGAACACTTCCACGATCCAAGTTGGCCATAAACCGATGAGCAGCATGAGAGCCATCAAGGGCATGATTGCGATCACCTCGCGCCGATTGATTTCCAACGGCGTATCGAGATATTGCTCATTGATCGGTCCGTGAAGCGCCCCTCGAATTCCCTTGAGGATGTAGATGCCGGTCACGAGCAGTCCCAGCATCGATAGCGCGGTGAAGAAGGTGTAGATCGGCCACGCTCCTCGAACCACGAGAAACTCTGAAACAAAACCATTGAGTCCTGGAAGCCCCAAGGAGGACATGGAGGTGAAGATAAGGATTCCGCCAAAGATAGGAGCTAGAGGGAACAATCCGCCGTAGGAGGCCAGATCACGTGTGTGAGTTCGATCGTAAATAACTCCCACCAGCAGGAACATTCCAGCCGCCGATAGACCGTGGTTGAACATTTGCAGCACGGCTCCGTTGACCGCGAAGACGGCATCGTCTGCGGCTAATGTTCCGGCCGCGAAGAAAGCAGCTGCGATCCCCAGCACCACGAAACCCATGTGGTTTACAGATGAATAGGCAACGAGCCGTTTGAAGTCCTTCTGTCCCCAAGCAGCAAATGCACCAAGCACGATCGAGATGGTCGCCAATAGCGCCAGTATCCAAGCGAAATCCTTAGCCTGAGCCGGGTAAAGCGGAAGGACCAACCGCAAGAATCCGTACGCACCAAGTTTTAGCAACACGCCAGCCAGGATCATCGAGCCCGCGGTCGGAGCTTCCGTGTGCGCATCAGGCAGCCAGGTGTGGAAGGGCCAGATAGGCACCTTCACAGAAAAAGCGATCACAAAAGCCCAGAATGCCACCGACTTGACCACTCCGATAGGCACCGTGATGGGGAGACCCAGGATCGTCAGCGGCTGTTCTAGCACAGCCCATTTGCGAGTGATCTCAACGATATCGAACGTATCCCCGACGACACCAATTAGGGAAATTGCCAGCAGCAATCCCAGCGATCCGGCCATAGTGAGGATCAAAAATTTGAATGAGGCATAATTGCGAGCCGATATTTCCCTGCCCCTCACCGTCCGAGTGCCCTTCTCGCTTCCCCATTGGTTGATCAGGAAATACATCGGGACCAGGCCAAGCTCCCAGAACAAGAAGAACAACATGAGATCCAGAGTCAGGAATACTCCAAGCATCCCGGTCTCCAGCATCAGGAACAAAGCCATGTAGACCCTGATGCGATCCTTGATGTTCCAAGAAATAAGGATTGAAACCGGTGTCAGCAGTGTCGTAAGCAGCACCATTACGACCGAGATTCCATCTACACCGAGGTGGAAGCTGGCCCCGATCGGGACATACCAGTCAAGTTGTACCTGTAATTGGAACCCGGGTTGACCAGGATTGTAGGCACTCCACATGTAGATCGAGAGTGCTAGCGGAACCAAGCTGGCTAGCAGAGCAAACCACCGGAGGAGTGATACCCGTTCCTTGGGGATAAGCAGAGCAAGCAATCCGCCCAGAAGTGGCGTGAATAGGATCAGCGTTAGCAAATAATCGTTAATCATTCGACTGCGCGGTCAAGCATTCCATCACAGCAAGAAGAAAATGTATGAGAGCAACGCTCCCACAAAAATGATGCCGACGATTAAGTAACTCTGAATTCGGCCGGTCTGAATAACGCGCCCTTCACGGCCCGCGGTTTTTATCCCTTCACCTACGAAATCGCCTGAGCCGTTGACGATCGGAAGATCGATCTTGTTACGCAGCCAACCACCAAGTCTCCCGGCCAAGCTGGAAATCCAGTGTAGGAAACCATCGATTACGCCTCGGTCGATTCCGTGATAAACGAAAGTTTCCGCGAACCAGTAGGCGGGCCTTACAAACAGGAAGCTGTAGAGCTCATCGAAGTAGTATTTGTTCTGTATCCAGACATAGATTCGGCCAAGACGAGTCAACGGGTCCGGAGCTCCGACTTCCAGCCGACGATACATGAAGAAGCCGATCAGCAGTCCTCCAAGAGCCACGCCGATAGACACCAGCAGCGGAATGAAGTTGAACTCAAGAACTTCGCTGGGCTCGAGCAGCGTCCCATCCACGAAATCGTGTACCCAATTTGGGATGAAGGACGACAGAATTGGGAACCCTTTCGGAATTCCTGCATACCCGATGGTCAGACTGAATATAGCGAGCGCTATCAGCGGGACGGTCATCGGCCATGAGGATTCATGCGCGTGCTCCGCCGCTTTCGATCGGGGCTTGCCAAAGAAAGTCATGGTGAGCTGGCGCCCGGTGTAAAACGCCGTGATCAGAGCCGCGATAGCCAAAACGATAAAAACTCCAAGGTGGTTCGTTCCGTAAGCCTCGGCCAGGATCTCGTCCTTCGACCAGAATCCGGCGGTAAGGATCGGGAATCCAGATAGGGTTAGCCCGCCGATCAGGAAAGTCCAGAACGTCAGCGGCATCTTGTTGCGTAGTCCCCCCATGTGGGTCATGTCGTTGGGGTCGATGTGCTCGCCGCTCTCATGTGCACCATGCTCGACTCCGTGGATAACCGAACCGGATCCGAGGAACAACAGTGCCTTGAAAAAGGCGTGCGTGATGAGGTGGAAGGCGGCCGCCACGAATGCGCCCAGGCCTACCGCCGCCACCATATAACCCAGCTGCGAGACAGTGGAGTAGGCAAGCACGCGCTTGATGTCGTTCTGACCAACAGCCAACGTTGAGGCAAAGAGGGCGGTGAAGGCTCCAATGAAGGCAATGATCACCATAACTTCGGTCAGCGGATCCCCATGATGCCAACCAGCGGTGATGAGTGGGAATATGCGCAAAATCAGATAAATACCAGCGGATACCATTGCCGCAGCGTGGATCATGGCCGAAACCGGCGTTGGTCCTTCCATGGCGTCTGGCAGCCAGGTGTGCAGCGGCCATTGGGCGGACTTGCCCACCGTACCGATAAAGAACAGCAAGGCGATCAATGCGGCAGCCGAAATGCCGGGTCCCAAGGCCGAAGGCAAATGTGCAAGATGCTCTAGCAGCTCCTGGTTGAAGAGGATTTCGGTGTAATTCAGCGTACCCGTCAGGAAGTACAGGTAAGCCAATCCGAGCAACATGAACACATCGGCGACGCGGGTGGTCATAAAGGCCTTGACCATGGCGGCTTTCGCACTGTCTTTGCCGTACCAGAAGCCGATGAGCAAATACGAACAAAGGCCCATGATCTCCCAGCCAACAAATAGCACCAACAGGTTATTTGTGACGACAAGCGTGAGCATGCCGAATGCGAACAAGGAGATGAAGGCGAAGAAGCGAGCGTACATCGGCTCGATCCCGCCGGCATGTGGTGGTAGGCCAGCCCGATCTTTGGGATCCGGTGCCTTACCGTAGTTGTGATAGCCCACGCTGTAGACAAAGATCGCCAGCATGGTCCACGCCACGAAGAATAGAGTTACGGCCGTAAGTGGATCGATCCAGGTTCCAATAGTTAGCGAGGTCTCACCCGTAGGTAGCCACTCGATAGCGGTGTTTACAGGGAGTTCGCCACCGGACACCGAGTACAGGAACACGCTCATCGCCAATGCCCAGGCGATCAGCATTCCGCCGATTCCGATAACATGGCTCACGCGGTTGCTGCGGTTTGTGAAGAGCACGATCAACCCGAAGGCGAGAATTGGAGGGAGCGGAACAAGCCAGGGAACGATTTCTATCATTCAGCTACCACTTGAGTAAGTCGATTTCCTCGGCCACCACTGTGGAGCGACGGCGGTAAATCGAAATGATGAGTGCTAATCCAACCGCGACCTCGGCCGCAGCCACAGCGAGTACCACGATGATGAAAACCACCCCTGTCAGATTGTCCGACCAAAGATAGCGCCAGAAAGCAAGCAGGTTAAGATTGACGGCGTTGAGCATCAGTTCAACGCCCATAAGAATGGCAATCGCATTGCGACGTGCGAGCACGCCGAAAAGCCCAACAGCAAAAAGGGCCGCGGCCAGGATCAGGTACCAAGAGAGAGGAACCATCAGTCTCCCCGCACCGGTGTCATGGCGACCAGAATGGCGCCAACCAGAGCCGCCACCAGCAATACCGAGGCGACTTCGAAGGGCAAAATGAATCCGTCAACATCGACCAATACGCGACCCAGCACATCTAGGCTGACTTCTGACTCCACCAACTCAGCCGGCACGGCCGCGGGGACCTGAGAGACGATGCCCAGCAAGCCCGCCATGATGACCAGACAAGCGAAGGCGGCGGCCAACCACATGCGATTGATCTGAGGATCGGATTCCGACATCACCGCTCGAGTGAGCATGACGGCAATAATGATAAGGATCGCGATCGCGTCGATATAGATCGCTACTTGAACGACCGCCAAGAACCCATTGTCGAGCAAAACGAACAGCACCGCGACTCCCGCCAGCGCGAGAATCAACCACAGGCCGGCGTGCACCAGGCGCGGTACGGTAACCACCATGATTGCGGCGATGAGGGTTACGGCGGCGGCAGCGAGGAAGACGATCTGGGGACCTGTCATCTCAGGTTGACTTGGGGATCAGTCACTGGACGACTCTAGCTGCTGCACTTGAGGGCGATCGGTGACCTCCAGCCGGCGCCGCATCGAAGCGGTGTAGGCTCGAAGAATGAAGAGAATTCCAAGCACGATGATAGCGTTCGCGGCCAGATGCACCGCGGTTCGGTTAAAGCCCAATTCGACCGCTAACTTGTCAAGGATTGCGGTGACCATGAACACAACCAAGGCCACCGGTGTGATGAATTTCCAGTTGAATGCGTTCATTTGGTCGATACGGATGCGTGGAAATGTACCCCGCACCCAGATGACCACGAAATACATAATGAACGACTTGGCGACGAAATAGACGAGCCCGAGCGGAGGGAATGCTTCGACGCCTGGGCCTCGCCATCCACCCAAGAAGATCACAGTGAACAGCGCCCCAATGGTGAAGGCATGGATGAACTCGCCCACGAAGAACATTCCGAAGGTAATGCCGGAGTACTCAATGTGAAAGCCGGCGACAATCTCAGATTCCGCCTCCAAGAGATCGAACGGTGCTCGCCCGACCTCCGCAATGGATGAAATGAAGAAGATGATAGCGGCGATGGGCGCAAGAAAGATGAACCACACCGGACTTTGTGCCTCGACGATAGTGGCCATTCCCATGGATCCAGCCAGCATCACCGGGATGAGCAGGGCGAGAATGATCGGAACCGTGTAGGAGAGCATCTGGGCCACAGTTCGGAAGGCGCCTAGAAGCGCGTATTTGTTGTTGGAGGACAGCCCGGCCATTACAATGCCGAGTGTTCCGATTGCGCCAATAGCGATCACATAGAGTAATCCGACGTTGATGTCGCTCCCGATCAATCCGGGCGCCAGCGGCATCACTGCCCACATCCCAATCACGCCCGCTACAACCACCAGTGGCGCCATCATGAACACATACCGATCGGCGCCTTGTGGGATCAAGACCTCTTTGGTGATCAGTTTGAGCGCATCAGCGATGGTTTGCAGGAGGCCGTAGGGACCCACTCGATTGGGCCCGAGTCGGTCCTGGATCCTGGCTACGAGCTTGCGCTCGGCCCAGATGAGCAAGATGGCTGTGGCGCCTACGAGGCCGCCCAAGATGGCGGCGCCGACGATCTTGAGCGCGATGTCGACGATAACCGCGTCAACGCCGAAACCGATTATTAAATCCTTGATAAATTGGCTGATGGTCGTGAAAGGATCACTCATGTGGGAATCAAACTAAATGGCTGATGGGCATCAGCCATTTGATACTCTCTGTGAGGTTAGACCCACTCGAGGGCCCCCTTGCGCCACGCGTAGACCAGGCCTCCAGCTAGGATTAGGATGAAGAGTACCCCCTCAAGCACCATGTAGAACTGGAGTCGGTCGTAGGCGACGGCCCAGGGGAATAAGAAAACGGCTTCGATATCAAAGATCAGAAATATTAGGCCGAAGATGTAGTATTGACCCTTGAGCTGCACCCAGGTGTCACCGACGGTCTCGATGCCGCACTCGTAGGTCTCAGATTTGGTTTTGCCAGGTTTGCGGGGTCCCAGAATGTTTTGAGGGCGATGGGTAGGACCGCCATGCCGGCCCCAACCACAAGAATTGTCCCAACAAATAGCCAATCCAGCGTCAAGAGATCTCCCTGACCTC
>JBHIBY010000055.1:0-17485 GCA_046759305.1 Anaerolineales bacterium | reverse complement strand
GGCTGAACCACTTCACCGTTCCAGACATTCGTTCGGCTGCCATTCTTCACTCCTCCACGGAACGGACCCTCATTGTGCATGGGGCCCCTTCGATAGAACGGGCGCAGGATAGCACAGGTAGGTTTCTCAGTCAACGCACCCTGTCTAAAGGGAGTTTGGGACCCAAATCCAACACCATTCTGCTACATCACCGCCTGAGAAGCACTGTATCTAGCGGCTTTGTGGTAAACTCCGTGACCTCATCCAGAGAGGCTGAGGGACCGGCCCTGTGAAGCCTCGGCAACCTCCCGCAAGGAAGGTGCCAATTCCGGCAGAAGAGGCGGAATTGAACCGCCAAATTTCTGGAAGATGAGGGATGATCGTGAAATCACGTGGCCCCTTCTTCCCGAAGGGGCCTTCTTTATTATCGTAGCACGAAGACAAGGATTGGAAGGTAAACATGGGAAAAATCCTCACTCAAACGCTTGGCTACCCTCGAATTGGCACCGATCGAGAACTAAAAAAGGCGCTCGAGGCGCACTGGAAAGGCACAATTACGGCGGATGAGCTGCTGGACACGTTCCGTGTGGTGCAGCGCCAGTCAGCGGAAGCCCAAGCGGAAATTGATCGAGTGGGCGTTGGCGATGCTACGTTGTATGACCACATCCTGGACTGGACGGTTCGATTTGGATTTATCCCTGCTCGCTTTGAATCATTCGAAAACCTGGAACTTTATTTTGCGATGGCAAAGGGCGCAGCGGGTCTGCCGGCCCTTGAATTGACCAAGTGGTACGACACGAATTACCACTATCTGGTTCCCGAAATCGAAGCGGATAGGCGTCCTGAGGTCAACTTCGATGATTTCATCGGGCAAATCACGCTGGCGCAGGAGACCCTTGGCGAGCGCGCGGTACCGGTGGTGCTTGGTCCGGTAACTTTCTTGAGCCTAGCCCGCCTGGATCGGCCGTTCGATAAGGTACTCGAAGAGCTAATTCCACTCTACCTAGAACTGCTCAGCGCATTGGCGGAAATTGGGGTGAGAGAGGTTCAAATTCATGAGCCCAGATTGGTGCTCGACGGGGCAGCAGATTACGAGCGCCAATATCGGCAGACCTACCAAGAATTGACCAAAATCGATCTTCCAATCAATCTGGTGACCTACTTCGATGATCTGGGAGATACCTATGCTTGGGCTGTCGATCTTCCGGTTGCGGCGTTGTCGCTCGATTTCACGCGCGGCGACAACCTGGGTCTGATCGAACAATACGGCTGGCCGAAGGAGAAGACGCTCTGCGCGGGAGTGGTGGACGGGCGGAATATTTGGAGCATCCGGCACGCGGAAGTCCATGACACATTGAACCGCATTCAGCAGGAGGCTGAGATTCGGGTTAGCGCTTCAAGCTCGCTGCAGTTCGTGCCTTATAGCGCCTCGCGGGAAGAACACCTGCCAGATCCACTCAAGGGGGTCTTGGCCTTTGCCGAGGAGAAGCTTGCAGAAATTACCCTGGCCGGAAAGATTGCCGATGGAGAATCTGCGGAGGGCGAAAGCAAGCGCGCCTGGTCGGAGTATCGCTCGTTTGCCCAGGGTGAGCCGGAGGTTCGGGAGCAGATACAGGCGCTAGAAACCGGCTCGTATCAGCGTGAATCTCCGTATTCTGAGAGAAGACCGAGCCAGGTGGAACTTCCGCTCTTTCCCATCACGACCATTGGATCCTTCCCACAGACCGTCAAAGTTCGCCGTCTGCGCGGCAAGTACAAGCGCGGCGAGATCAGCCAGGAACAGTATGAAGCTGGCGTCGACGCGTGGATCGGCTACACCATCGGCACCCAGGAAGGCATGGGTTTGGATGTCCTGGTTCATGGCGAGTTTGAGCGATCGGACATGGTGGAGTTCTTTGCCGAAAAAATGAATGGGTTCGCGTTTACCCAGCACGGATGGGTGCAGAGCTACGGCAACCGGTATGTACGGCCCCCAGTCATTTGGGGAGACATTCGGCGTACAGGGCCGATGACGATTCGGGAATTTCGGGTCGCACAATCATTTACAGAAAAACCAGTGAAGGGAATGCTTACCGGGCCCGTAACGATCTTAAACTGGTCATACGCTCGCACCGATGTGCCGCGGAAAGAGGTTGCTTTCCAGCTGGCGCTTGCGCTGCGCGAGGAGATAGCTGATCTCGAGTCAGCAGGTGGCCGCGTCATTCAGGTGGATGAGCCCGCGCTTCGAGAAGGTCTGCCTCTGAAGCAGGCCCGCTGGGACGAATATCTGGAATGGGCTGTGGATGCATTTCGCCTTGCCACCGGCGGTGCGCTGGACGCAACCCAAGTGCAGACACACATGTGCTATGCCGAGTTCGGGGACATTTGCGGCGCGATCGATCGTTTGAATGCGGATGTGATCTTGATCGAAAACGCACGAAGCGGCGATGAGACGCTCCACGAACTCGCTGAGTATGGATATAGCCGCGAGGTCGGCCCCGGCGTGTACGATGTCCACACCCCCAATATCCCCAGGGTGGAAGACGTGAAGGCCAGATTGAAGGCTTTCTCGGAGCACTTTCAGCCGGAGCAGATCTGGGTAAACCCGGATTGTGGACTCAAGACCCGCAATTGGGATGAAGTGTTGCCCGCTCTGGGAAACATGGCGGAAGCCGCTAAACAGGGGCGCCAGGAGTTGGAACCAGTTGCCGAGCCCGCAATAGCTTCAGACTGAAACCTATGAGTAGCCGCGAGAAATTTCAGACCTGGTTGGACAGCGGGGAGCCCATCCTGGCGGATGGCGCGATGGGTACCCTGCTGCATACTCGCGGCATCCCGTTTGATGCATGTTTCGATGAATTGAATCTATCGCGTCCTGAGTTGATTCTGGAGATTCATCGAGAGTACTTGCAAGCAGGGGCTCGGATCATTGAAACCAATACTTTCGGCGCGAACCAGCATAAACTCTCCTCTCACGGTCTAGAAGCCCAGGTAGCGGAGATCAATGCCGCGGGCGTGGCCTTGGCCAGGCAAGCCATCCAGGAAATAGATGCAGATGCGCTGGTTGCCGGAAGCGTAGGGCCGCTGGGTGTACGCATGGCTCCATTCGGGCGAGTGAAGCCTGAGGAGGCCTATGAGGCATTTAGGGAGCAGATCGCCGCTCTCGAAGAGGCCGGCGCAGACTTGATTTCGTTGGAAACGCAGAGCGATCTCTATGAATTGCGCGAAGGGATTCAGGCCGCCAAGGTGGTTGGCGATCTCCCGGTAATTGCCTCTGCTACATTCACGCGTGACGACCGTACGCTGCTAGGCGACACTCCTGCCCAGGCAGCCAGACTGTTATGGGAGGCTGGCGCAGATGTGATTGGCGCGAATTGCTCAGAAGGACCCTCTCAGCTTCTCCGAGTAATCCAGGCAATGAGGCTCGCGATTCCGGAGGCCAAGTTCTCTGTGATGCCTAACGCGGGTTGGCCAGAGCAAGTAGGCGGGCGCATCATGTACCCCGCCACCGCGGCTTACTTTGCAGATTACGCACGGGCGTATGCCAAAGCCGGAGCCAGCGTTATCGGTGGGTGTTGCGGCACCACCGCCGGACACATCGCCCACATGCGAGATGCATTCGAACGGACTGATCTCGATCAGACCCCGGCTATCTCGATCGAGAATGGGGAAGATCTCGAGAAACTCGCGGTTGGCCAGCTGGGTCCTACTCACCTGAGTTCCAGGTTAGAAGCAGACAGCTTTGTACTCTCAGTTGAAGTTAACCCTCCTCGTGGATTGTCGGTAGAAAAGCTTCTCGCCGGAGCACAATTGCTTGCTGATGCCGGGGCGGATGTGATCAACGTAGCAGATAGTCCAATGGCTCGCGCGCGTATGAGCCCGTGGGCGGTATGTAACCTGATTCAACATGATGTGGGTCTCGAGACAGTTCTCCACTTCCCAACCCGTGGGCGTAACCTGCTTCGTGTGCAGGGAGACCTTCTGGCCGCCCATGCTACAGGCGTCCGCAACATCTTTGTTGTGATGGGCGATCCCACCTCGATCGGCGATTACCCTGAGGCAGCCGACGACTTCGACGTCGTTCCCTCAGGGCTCATCAAGCTAGTTAAACACGGGTTTAACGCGGGGCTCGATCACCATGGGGACGAGATCGGAGAGGCCACCTCATTCTTTGTGGGGTGTGCGCTAAATCCCCACTCAGCGAGCCAGGACCAAGAGCTTCGTGTGCTGCGGCGGAAGATTGAAGCGGGGGCGGATTTCGTGCTAACCCAGCCCGTATTTGAGCCTGAACGAGTAAGCAAAACGATCTCCGCCTACAAAGAACGACACGGACCACTTGAAATTCCAGTGATTGTCGGCATCCTTCCGTTGTACGGAATCAAGCATGCCCGTTTCCTGCACAACGAGGTGCCTGGCATTTCGATCCCTGAGTCGATTCAAAAACGCGTGGCTTCGGCTGGAGAACGCGCGCCCCAGGCCGGTGTATCGATATCGGTTGAGATCCTTGAGCAGCTGAAAGACGACGTGGACGGGGCTTACTTGATGCCGCCTTTCGGCCGGTATGATATGGCGGCCGAGATCATCGAATCGGTTGCGGAGCGGACGCACGCGCACTAGACCGATTTTGGTCTTTGATGGGATTTCCACGGTGAGGCTTCAAAATGACAGATCTTGCGGATCGTGAACTGAATCCGCCTCGCGGAGGCGGAGTCTCGCCTCTCGAAGGGGCAGAGCTACAGCGCATACTTGAGCAACTTAGCAACGGCTGGGAAGTGATTGACGGTCGGCACCTGGAAAAGCAGTACGAGTTCAAAGATTTCCAGTCGGCGCTCGATTTTATAAACCGGGTCGGAGAACTAGCGGAGTCGGTCGATCACCACCCGGATCTGTGCCTGGGATGGGGCAAGGCCAGCATCACGATCTGGACCCACAGCATCGATGGTCTTTCCGAGGCCGATTTTGTCTTCGCCGCTAGAGCCGATCGGTTCTCAGCAGCGACCTAAAGTGCCGAGCATCAGCGAAGACCCAGCGATCTATAAAGAAAAGGGTCCTGGGATTTTCCGGGGTGGGCGACTAGAGGGCTAGGAGCACGACCGTGACGGAAGGTTCGGAGACTCAACGTAAACGGCGCCGAGCCTCGTTGCTCCACACACCACGCGACAGCGCCCGTTCATTACAGCGCACTCACAACATCCGCTATGCAGGCGATTTCCTCGAAGCGCGCTTCTGGCGCTGGCTGAGTGAATACCTCCGGACGGTGCTCAACGGCCGGGATCGATTCCTGGAGTACGACCTGAGCGACCCTCGATCCGGGATATATGTCATGCCGGATACCGCCTCAGTAGCACTGGCCGCTGACTGGGGAGCCGGCACGATCAGCGCTTATCGCGTGCGGGATGAGATACTGCGCTTCCAACCCGATATCACGATGCACCTTGGGGATGTGTATTACGTCGGTAGTCAGGAGGAATTCGACGAGTACTTCCTGGGTGACGATGATTGGCCTCGAGGCACACTCCAGCCCACAGAAGAGATCACTGCCCTTCCAAGCTATGCGCTCAACGGAAACCACGAGATGTACTCCGGTGGGCATGCGTATTTCCAGGCAATTCGTGAGCATTTCGGACAAGAGGCCAGCTTCTTCTGTGTCGAAAATGACTACTGGCGCATAGTTGCGCTGGATAGCGGCTACAGCGCGAAGCTCATCCCAGGGCTGGAGCTACTTCCTTGGTGGGTTCAGCTGCAGCCACAGAACATTCAATGGCTTCGGCGAAATGTGTTGAGCTCGAGTGATACGCGGCCGATAATCTTGCTCTCACACCACCAGTGGCTTAGCGCCTTTGAGAGGGAGTACCGTAAGCTCGGCAGGGATGTCGGGAATGATCCTCGATATCTACTGTGGTTCTGGGGGCACGAGCATCGGCTCGCGGGATATGGCCTGTATCAGGCGCGCCCGGATGGACCTGTGATTCGAGGTCGCTGCATTGGGCACGGAGGTATGCCGATTGAGGATATCCATATGCCTGTGAGGCGCGACCGCAATCTCGTTTTCTACGATCGACGAGTTGCTGGATCCGTCGAAAGCACCGAAGTCGGATATTGTGGGTTTGCGATACTCGAATTCCAGCGCGAGAGCTTAGTAGTCAGCTATGTCGAGGAAACGGGTAAAGTGCTGCTGCGAGAGAGATGGGTTCGATCTCCAACCGGAGCGCGCGGCGAGGTGCTCGATTTCGAAGCCGATCTCCTGACTTTGGTGCGTCCAATCGACCAGTTGGTTGCTTAACACTCAAACCTTAGTTGGGCTAGGCGAAATCCTTACCCAAAAGAGAGATACGGGCGGACCCCCTCTAGTGCAGGGCGATCTTGAACCCTGCGCCGGTCTTGTCCTTAACCTCTTGGAGCGACGTACCGGGCAGGATTTCGATTAACGTCAGCTCCCCTTCGACAAAATCAAAGACTGACAATTCGGTGATCACGGTATTGACCGCCCCTAAAGCCGTTAATGGTAGATCGCATTCTCGTACGATCTTCGGCGTTCCATCTTTGTAACAGTGAGTCATCGTGATGATCAGGCGCTTAGCCCCCTGAGCTAGATCCATGGCTCCTCCGACGCCAAGCAGGGGCCTTCCGGGCGCGGCCCAGTTGGCCAAGTTGGCGCTTTCGTCAACCTGCAGACCCCCCATTATTGCCACATCCACATGTCCGCCACGGATCATGGAGAAAGAGTCGGAACTATCGAAGTAGCTGCTTCCTGGAAGAGCGGTTACCGGGATCTTGCCAGCGTTGACCGGATACTCCATTGCACCCCCCTTCTCAGGCGAAGGCCCGACCCCGAGCATTCCATTTTCCGTATGCAAGGTTATCCCGTGCTCAGGCGTTATTAGGTTGGAGACGAGCGTAGGAATGCCGACCCCCAGGTTGACGATATCTCCAGGTCTGAGTTCCTGCAGTGCTCGCTTTGCAATTCGCAATCGATCTTTGCCGGCCTCGGTCAGCACCGAGCCAGAAGAGCCCAAGTGCTCCGGCTCGGTGCTGACCTTGACAAGGTAGTCTACGTATATTCCGGGAGTATGGATATGTTCTGGATCAAGGTCTCCAAGTGGCACAACATCTTCTGCCTCGACAATGACAAGATCTGCGGCGGTAGCCATCGCCTTGTTGAAATTGCGCTCGGTCATGCGGTATACGAGGTTTCCGGCCGTATCCGCTTTTCTTGCGTGGATGAACGCCACATCAGCCCGTAGCGCGGGAACGAAAAGATAGGTCCGGTCATCGATAACTTTGGTGTCAGCTCCTTGCTCCAAGACGGTACCGACCGCGGTGCTCGTATAAAAGCCTCCAATGCCGGCCCCACCTGCGCGGATTGCCTCGGCCAAGGACCCTTGTGGAAGCAGCTCTACATCGATGCTTCCTTCCTGAACCGCTTCGACCGCTTCAGGATTCGAAGTAAAAAACGATCCGATGACCTTTTTGATTTTGCCTCGGTTCAGCAGGCGCCCACCTCCCAGGTTCGGCTCGCCGACGTTGTTTGCGATATATGTCAGGTCCTTTGCAGTCGATTCAGCCAGTGCGTGGAGCAGATGAACCGGATTTCCCGTCATACCGAACCCGCCTACCATCAAGCTTGCTCCTTCCGGCACCATGCCGGCGGCCTGTTCGGGAGTGATTTGTGGAAGTTCTCTCATCAGGATGCGGATATTAGCGAGCTTTCATATGGAAAGGGGCACTCTAGAGTGGATCTCGGTATTATATACAGGCGGTATTGCATACAGGATTGAGCCGGAGGCTGTATCAGACCAAACCATCTTGCCCCGATTGACCTTCGGGTTACAATGGGCGCCATGCAGGACACGTTTCTGATGGCGATGCCCAACACAGGTGCGCCAATGGTGAGAGGCCCATTGGCGAGGGGTGATTACGCGCATTAAGCGCGGTGAACCCCCCACAGCCGCCAGCCTCGAGCTGGCGTTTTCTTTTTAGAGTGAGCATTTTCGAAATGAGTGCTAATGCAATGATTTTGAGGAAGAGCCCATGACCGATCGGATCCACGTATCTGTGGCCTGGCCCTATGCAAATGGCGACTTGCATGTCGGGCACCTGGCCGGTGCCTATTTACCAGCCGATATCTTTGCACGCTTTCACCGCCTCAAAGGAAATCAGGTATTGATGGTTTCGGGCTCAGATTCACATGGCACACCGATAACGGTCGAAGCGGATAAGCAGGACCAATCCCCGAGGGAGCTTTTTGAGCATTTCCATCAACGGTTCCTGGAGACACAACGGGCTATCGGCATCAGCTACGACCTTTTTACGCATACCGATACGGAAAACCATCACAAGATCGCTCAAGATTTCTTCTTGCGACTGCGCGATCAGGAGTACCTATATCAACAGAAACAGAGCCAGCTTTATTCCGAATCCGAAGGTCGCTTTCTCCCCGATAGGTATGTGGAGGGCACCTGTCCAATATGCGGCTATGGCGAGGCGCGCGGCGACCAGTGCGACAACTGTGGCAATCTGCTGGACGCGTTGGATCTCATCGATCCGCACAGCAAGATCAATGGGAGCACGCCGGTTGTGCGCGAAACCGAGCATTTCTTCCTCGATTTGCCAGCCTTTACCGAGCGTCTGCTGGAGTATCTCGATCAACACGCCGATCATTGGCGACCCAACGTTTACAAGTTTGCTCGCAACTATATTGAGGGCGGGCTGCTCGGGCGCCCCTTTACCCGTGATATCAAGTGGGGCATCCCGGTGCCGCTGCCCGGGTGGGAAGACAAGCGCCTTTACGTGTGGTTTGAGGCTGTGATGGGGTATTTCACCGCTTCTGTTGAATGGGCCAACAACATCGGCGAATCTGAAGCATGGAAAGCATGGTGGTACGACCCAGCAGCTAAGATCTACAACTTCATCGGCAAAGACAACATCCCCTTTCATACCTTGATTTGGCAAGCTGAGCTCTTGGGTGTGGATCGCATTTACGAAGAGGATGAGAACCTGCACCTCAATCTCCCCTACGATGTCCCAGCCAACGAGTTCATGACATTCGAGGGCGCGCAATTCAGCAAGAGTCGTAATTGGGCGGTTTGGCTTCCGGACATCCTTGAACGATATGACGCGGACGCCATTCGCTACTATGTCGCAGCCGTTATGCCAGAATCACGCGATAGCGACTTTTCTTGGGCGGATTTTTTGAGCCGCAACAACGATGAGCTGGTAGCCACCTGGGGTAATTTGGCCAATCGGGTGAGCTCATTTGCTCATAAGCATTGGGATGGGAAGGTGCCCAAGCCCGTAGATCTCGGCACTCAGGATCAAGAGCTGCTTCAGTCGGTCGAGGCTGGATTTGAGACAGTTGGCGCTCATCTAGAGGCGGTGCGCATCCGAGCCGCATTGCAGGAAGCCATGCGCTTGGCACGTGAGGTCAATGGCTATCTGGATCGGGCTCCGTGGTTTGCCGTTATCGACAAAGACAAACAAGCGGCCGCACGAACGGTTTACACTGCGCTGAGAGCGGTCGACTCACTAAAGGTGCTTTTCGCGCCCTTTCTCCCGTTTAGCTCTGAGCAATTGCACACGGCGCTCGGTTACAAAGGTCGGCTGTTTGGCGAACAGCGAATTGAGACCTATCAAGAAGAGACCCGTTCTCATTCCGCGCTGGTTTATGACGGCGTTAATGCGATCGGCAAGTGGGCACCAAGCGAGCTTTCTCCCGGTCAGTCGTTGGCTAAGCCAAAGCCGCTCTACAAGAAGCTGGAGGATGATATCGTCGACCAAGAGCGCGCTCGCCTCGGGCATTCTGCCTCGTCCTAAATACCCTTAGCTGCAGATAAGTGTTGGGCTTTGAATCGACCTCAAGACTGTGGTCGACACCATGATCATCGATGTATCTGCCGGCCTGCTCCAGGGTTGGCTCACGATTCTTGAGGGATTCGGACTCAAGGGATGCTCGACGGTCACTTCCACGATTGGCGCCGGGATCACACCACGCGTTCGACAGTTGAAGGCACCAAGGTGATCGGAGTATCTCCCTTGACTGTTATCGAATTTGAAGCGGGAGGTCTCTAGTAGGCAGTAGTTAGGCCCGCAGGGCGCTCCAGAAGACCCCCAGGAACTTACCTAACCCTGGTTCAGCGGCGAAATGGGCCAATCTCCTGGCAAATGCAGGGAATCCCCTCTTGGTGACCAAAAAGGGATTGGGGAACTTCTTGAATGGCGCCCGGATCACGGTCTTTTGCGTCCGTTCGAACATGAGCGCGTTGTTGAGCACCCCGATTCCAGATTGCACATCGTAGATGTCATCGTTGGGGTAGCCGCCCCAGGGTGTGACGATCCAGCATATACCAAAACCCGTGAAGTCATTGACGTAGACCGTGCCGTACCGCAGGTCTGCGATTGCTGTCTCGACCGCGGCTGCTATCTCAGGATCTATGAGCGATTTAGGATGGACCAAAATCGTCGCGCTCAGTGTTCCCCATAATCGCTCGTTAGCGAAGGCCACCGCCCGATCGAGATACTCGACGACATCGTCCGCCTCCAGGGCAGTTTCTGCCATGAGTGAACAGAATCCTTCGGTGGCAAATGCGATTTCGTCTTCCCGTGTTGGGTCAACATCTGCAATCAAAGTCCATGGCAGACTACCCTCCTCGACCCGACCGAAACGCAGCGCTTCAGGATGTTCGTTCACAAAGGATTCGTGAATTCCAGACGTTCCGGGATACCAAGCCTTGCGGGTTTCCACACTTGAGAAAACATCACCAAGATGAGCGATCAAACTCTGCCTATGACTCCACCCTTTATGTTGGATCAGCACGCGCGGCGTCAGGCAGTAGTAGCCGGAATTGAAGATCAGCCAAGTCGCTAATTGCGTCGCTTGATATTCCAGGTCTCCTTCGCTCCATGGTCCCGGCACGACGATCACAGGACTGACACTGCCAAGCTCAGCCTCGACACGCTTCGCCAGTCTTGGTTCCCGGCGCTTCATCCGTTTCAGGCGTTCCTCGCCGTTTCCGAAGAGGATCGCTTCGAAAGTCTTATCCGATCCGGTCAGTTGGATCTCATCTACCAGCTCATGATCCGCCAAGTAAGAGCCCTCGCTCGCACCGCCGTAAACCATTCGCAGGAATCCCCGATCGATCAGCGGGCGGAGAACCTCTTCCATAATTGGACCGATATAGGCGTTGACCGGGTTGAGCTTAAGGATCACGACCTGCATCGGCGTAAATAGCTTGTACAACGATTGAGCAACCGGCAAAAATGGGATATTCCCGGCGCCAAGAACCAGCGCTACCCTCCCCTCCGAGGGGGAGGTTCTGTAGGGTAAAGCCTGTTCCTCCGACAGGTCCTGCCGGGTCACCTCCGGTTGCATCCACACTTCAGCTCTTGTCCCAAGATACAAGAGCCGCTCAAATTGCGTCTGGGGAAATACCTGGGCCACGACCTGGCCATCCGCACGCTCATTGATCGGCCCAGGAATACGCGGACGGCCGCTCACCCGAATGTCCTCTAGAGACTGCCGCAGGATGCGCAAAAGACGAAAGATGGGCCAGATCGAAGCCCACTCTTCACCTTCTCCGAAGCTGCCATGAGCCTCATTTTTCATCTCGAGGCTGATGGCAACCCACGCTCCTGAGACTTCCTTCATGGCCTTCATCATCTCGACCAGGATCTGGATACGTTCCTCGATCCTAAGCGATACCCATTCGTCCTTTCGAACCGATAGCTCGTTCAGGGCTTCGTCCATTGCGGGCTGTGAAGAATGTTGGAATTGCCCTTCGAGCTCAGGAAACTTGATTGTCCCTGTTGTTCTCTCAGCTTGAGCTTCTCGGATACGAACCACGGGAGATCTCCTTTGGTGCGAGGGTGAAGTAGGCGAGACCGTATTTCGCTGGGATTGCTTTGGACTTACGTGCAAGCTCGATTCGAACTCGAGGCTGCCCTATTTGCCCTGATACTTTGGCTCGCGTTTGTCTAAGAACGCCTGGAGGCCCTCAGAGTGGTCTTCAGTCCGGCCCGCAATTTCTTGCAGCTCGGCTTCGTACTCCAAGGTTTCATTGAGGAGCGCCAGGCTGGCATGATTGATCGCACGCTTGCTGAGACCGTATGCCCGCGTCGGTCCTTTGGCTAGCTTAGTCGCCAGCTCACCGACGCTCTCCGCCAAATGATCATCCGGCACAACTTGATTGACCAAGCCCCAATCTAGGGCTTCCTGCGCCGTGACCGCGCGGTTTGTAAAAGCCATCTCAACCGACCGCGCCAGGCCGATCAACCGCGGCAGCGCCAGCGACGTGCCGGAATCCGCGCTCAACCCGATCCCCACAAATCCATAGATAAAGCTAGCGCTCTCCGCGGCCACACGAAGGTCTGTGGCCAATGCCACCCCAAGCCCCGCTCCAACCGCCGGGCCGTTGATGGCCCCCACTATCGGTTTTTCGAGGCCATGCATCTTCATGATGACACGGTTGTAGGTGCGATGGAGGTGCTCGCGGAAAGAGACTGCTTCCCTATTGAAGACAGTCACATCCTGGCCAGCGCTGAAAAAGCGCCCTGTTCCAGTCAGGACCAGGCAGCGCACCGCATCGTCCCGTGCAGCAGTCTTCAGAACCGAAAGCCATTCTTCGATCAGGGTTTCATCAAATACATTCGCTTTGGGACGGTTCAGCGCAGCGGTCAGAACACCGTCTGACTGATCGAGATCTATGAACTCATGGTTGCCCATCTATGGGCTATGAGAGGGGGTCGAAGCCGTCGTCCGGGAAATCATCCGGACCGTCGTCGAAATCGATGCGTACCTGGAAAGGATCTTGAACCAACCGCACCCACAGCAGCAGCACCTGTCCTTCATCGATTTCTCCCCACCTGGCAGCAATGATCTGTGCCTGATCTGTGAGGCCTTCTTCCGATCGGTATTCGAGGGACATGGGTTGGCGATCTCGCCAAGCCCTATAGCAGCGCTCGACAAGCTCTGGGGCATTTTGACTTCGGAGGCGACACATGGCCACTTGCGAGGGTACTGGTCCTTCCACGAGACCCGGAAGCCACGAGTCGGTGTCCAGCTCAAACGTCGGCGGTGGGCCTTCGATGATGGTGATCTTGTCAGGTTCCACCAAACAGACCTCGTAATTTGGAGATGCGCGCAATCTTACCACAGGCGCCGGTTTGTAAGAATTCGTACCCGAGCCATCAGTAGTGCCGCATAGAATCATGAGGTGGAATCCAACAAATCTGATCTAGGAACTTTCACAGTTCGAACAGCCAATGTTGTCGCCAATCGCATGCTCGGCATCAGCCCGCAGGAGTTGCTGAATCCAGAGCCCGCTCTGAGCGGTCTCGCAAATCCAGCCCGAAACCTGCGTGAGATCGCGAATGATATGCGGGTGGAGGCTATTTCTCCAGAATCCGGTGAGGTGGACTACGGCAAGCTTGTGGAGAGCGATTCATATACCCGCTTCCGCACTTTCACCCGCGCTCTCCCATCTTGCACACGGGAGGACCTTGGAAATCGTTCACAGCAAATCGCTTTCTGGATCAACCTCTACAATGCCTTGATCCTGCATGGGGTGATTCATTACCAGATCAGTGGCTCAATGCTTCGTGATCTCGGATTCTTCCGCAGGGCTGCCTATGACGTCGGCGGCATGCGGTTCTCGGCGGACGATATCGAACATGGCGTGCTGCGAGGCAATCGGCGACATCCGTATCTCCCCTTTCCGCAATTCGCCAAAGACGATCCTCGTCTGATGATGAGCATCGAGGATCCTGATCCTCGCATACATTTTGCGCTGGTTTGCGGGGCGCGCTCCTGCCCGCCCATTGCATCTTACTCTGGCAGAGATCTTGACGAGCAACTGGATCAAGCCGCGGCGACCTTCATCAATGGGATTGGTGTCCGATTCAACCCGGAGAACCAAACACTTTCTCTTTCCCGCATCTTCAAGTGGTATGAGGCGGACTTTGGTGGGAGGGAGGCCGCGCTGCGGCTGGTGGATCAGTATTTGGACGGACGGGAGGTGATCGCGGGCGCCCGCGTCCGTTATCTCCCCTACGATTGGTCAGTTAATGCGGTGGCATAGCCGTCGGTATTCATCAAATCTGTCCCGCATGATCCAAGCAACCAAAAGGGGTTGTGCCAAGGATAATTAGGCACAGCCCCTCTGATCTGTCTCGGCTGGGCGCTTTAGAAAGTAAGCGTCACCTTTATGGAGCCTTGCCGCTTGTCGGCCGCGATCTTGATGGCCTTGCGATAGTCCTCGAACGGAATTCGATGCGTAATAAGTCCTTCCGCTTTCAGTGCACCCTCTTGGAGCATCTCGATCACGAGGTCGAATGTGTGCAGCTTACGGCCGTTCAATACCTCCGTTCCGAAGGTGTTAGAGCCGATCAGGTCAACCTCCTGGTAGTAGATAGGGCTGGTATCAAACTTCAAGATGTGGAGGGATGTCCCGACCATAACGACTGTCCCATTTGCTCTAGCCAATCGTAGCGAATCCCGCAGCGTGTAGTGATCGCCCACACAGTCGTAAATCACATCAAATCCGCCTAATACCATGCCGCGATTCAAGGTCGCCTGGTAATACTTTGCCTTAGTGATCCGAGCAGCTTTCGCATAAAGGTCTCCTGAATCACTGATGACTTCGTCCGCGCCGAACCGCTCGGCAGCCTCGCCCTGATGAGAGTACCGGACCACGATCGTGACATGACTCTCGGGAGAGATCGCCTTCAGCGCTTGGAGCGTCAGCAGCCCGATGATTCCAGCTCCGATGACCAACGCTTTGTCGCCCGAACCCGGCCTCTTGCGTAGCACACCATGCACTGCCACCGCCATCGGTTCAATTAGTGAGGCCTGATCGTCGGTCAAATCATCCGGAACCGGCCAAATCTCGCTTTCATGAGCGGTGTAGGTGTCAGCCCATCCGCTTCCGATTCCTTGGGGACCCATCCTAAGTGAGGCGTTCTCACACAATCGGGTATCACCTTGAGCACAGAATTGACACTTGGGATTGATGTCTTGCGTGTAGCAGTTCGGACTACCGTTGGGGCGCGCCACGATTATTGCCCGGTCGCCTACCTCGAAGCGTTTCACATCTGCGCCGATTTCGACAACCTCGCCAACAGTTTCATGACCAAGGTAGACCCGCTGGAATCCGGGCAGCGGTGCTAGAGATACGCGGGGATCGGCATTCAGGAAGAAGAGTGTGAGGTCAGTGGTGCATACGCCGCACTGCCGGTTGCGAACTCGCAGCCAACTCGGCCCAGGCAATGGCGGATCCTCCCTTTCTTCGAGCCCAGTTGGGGGAATCGATGTCCAAACAACTCCTGGCCAGAACTTCTTGAGCGCCCTGGCCACAACGAAACGGGGAACATCCTTATCGAAGTAGACAGCTTTCATAAATGGCTACTGACCCCTCCATTCGGCCGGACGCTTCTCGACGAAAGCCTGCATGCCTTCCTTTTGATCTTCTGTGCTGAAGAGGAAATAGAAGCTGCGGCGTTCGTCTGAAATCCCGTCGGTCAGAAAGGTCTCGAACGCGTTGTTTACCGCTTCCTTGGCAAATCGAATGGCCAGCGGCGCGCGCACAGCGATCTCGTTAGCTAGCTGGATTGCGTTCTCCAGATAGGTTTCGACCGGCGCCACTCGGTTTATCAGCCCATAGATCATGGCCTCCTCCGCTGACAGATTGCGGTTGTTGAGCACCATCTCCATCGCAAGCGCCTTCCCAACCGCTCGCGTGAGACGTTGCGTTCCGCCGGCACCAGGCATCACTCCCAGATTGATTTCTGGTTGACCGAATTTGGCATTCTCGGAGGCCACGACCATGTCACAGCCGAGAGCTAATTCATTGCCGCCACCCAAGCACCATCCGGATACCGCCGCGATCACCGGCACCTTAATACTCCGTATGCGATCCCAGCGGGATATACGATCGGCTTTGAGCATGTCGACCGACGAGGCGTCGGCCATCTCCTTGATGTCGGCTCCGGCGGCGAAGGCACGTTCGTCTCCTGTGAGTACTATCGCGCCGATCTCGGGATCCGAGTCGAATTCCTCCATAGCAGTAGCAAGCTCCTCCATGACCGCCGCATTAAGTGCATTCAAAGCCTTTGGGCGGTTGATCTGAACCAGGCCCACTCGTTCGTGGACCTCAGTCAGGATGGTGGAATACGTCATAAGTGCCTCCCGCAGTTAAAGCTACAGTCGCTGCTTGATTTTTCGAATGTGCTCGGTGTGATCACGCTCATGCCACAGCGTGCGCCGAATTACTTTGCGCGCCGACCAGGTTTCTCCAGACAAAGTAACGACGCCAATTCGTGCCGCGAGTGCCGGTAGGCTAGCTAGCGTGTGATCCCGCACTGCTACGAGCCGTGTAGCTGGATCGGCCGGCAATTCGGCGGTCGAGAGTGCCATTCCCAATCGGTCGAAATACCATTGCTCCGCGGATGCGACATGATTGAGTATTCCCATGATGGACCAGCGCTCACCGGGCAGCTCCGTGGTCGCTGCCTCATCGCTGATGTCTTCCAATTCATGTTCGAGATCCTTGCGGGTGGCATGGAGAATCTTCTCAACCTCCTTTAGCTCGGCCTCGGTAAGTGGAGGTCGATCGGAGGCAAAGAAGGCGTTAACTTCGTAGTCCTGCTCATATATCCATGAGCGGGCCACCTCTGCTACGATCATGGGTCCTGATAGGCCCGAAATACGAAGTCCGTGATTGTTGGACCACTCCAGGTAGCTTTCTATGGCCTTTGGAGTGCCGCTGATAGCGGTTTCACGCTCCTTATGTGAGTTGAAGCATGCCGGTAAATCCGGAACATGTGCCACCCAATTCCCTTCTAGTTCCTCCGCACATACGACGTAAGGCACCTTCCCTAGCTCCCTTCTGTGCCTTGTGAACGGAGAGCTATTGCGCCGGTTAAGGGATGGCCTATACTGGCTTTGTTATTCGGTTTATTTTGTTTATCCGGTATATTGAGGGCATTCATGAATTTTTCTTCCCGGAAGGGTCAGGGGCTTCTTGAGTATGGAATGTTGATCGTCTTAATAGCCATTGTAGTAATGCTGCTCCTGCTAGTACTTGGGCCAGAGGTAGGAAATCTGTTCAGCAATGTAATCGAGAATATCTAGGCCCCTCCCCAATAATCTCAACCTAAATTCATTCTTGCGTGCCCAGGGCATGCTGCTTAATCAGCCGGCCTCTCCCGCCTTCTCTACCCACTCCTTCATCCGCCGCGCTAGCTCCCTTCGAGGAAGCAGGATCCTTCGACCACAAGTCTGACACTTCAGACCAATATCCGCCCCTATGCGAACCACGCGCCAATCCGAACCTCCGCAAGGGTGCGGCTTTTTCAGGCGCACGATATCGTCCATTTGGAGTTCGAGGAGCACTTTTGGTCGCACCTTGAGGGAATCGGAGCATTATATCATTCGGCATTTCAGGATCATTTTCGGCCATCCCTAGCTGCTCTAGGCTTAGGGACGAGCCATCCGCAAACGGGCTCCAAAGGGCGAATGGTATAATCGCCCGCCATG
>JBHIBY010000054.1:0-17592 GCA_046759305.1 Anaerolineales bacterium | reverse complement strand
CTTGGGTCCAAGAAGACGGCGTTTTTCGTGGTCATTGCCATTGCTGCTTTCATTCTCTCCTTGGGATCCGAGCTGCGATGGCTCTCTCAACCAGTGAATGTGAAGCTCCCTGAGGCACTCAGTATTCTCCGTTCGGACGACGGAAGCTCTCTGACAATGCCGGGGCTTCTCCTGTATCGGTATTTGCCTTTCTACGCCAGCATGAGAGTCGCAATGCGGTACGCTGTTTACGTCGTCCTGTTTGCGAGCCTGCTCGCTGGATCTGGTGTGGCCTGGATACTGTCAAGGAGCAGACCTGGACTTCGGGTGCCTATCGCGATTGCCTTGGTGGGGCTCGTGATACTGGATTTTCTTCCGCCGGCTTGGAGCTTTACAGAGGTAGAAGGTCGAGCGGTTGATGACTGGCTTGCCACCCAGCCAAATACTGGTGCCGTTGCGCAGTTTCCGCCGGAATTCGCGCGTGATCAGGCGCAGCTATATTACACGCTGGTGCACAGCAAACCTGTCATCGCTCCGCACGTCGACTTCGACACACCTCAGTTTAGAAGAATAGAGTCGTCGCTGAAGGAGTTCCCTGCTGCGGAGAGCATTGAGACTCTGCGAGAGCTGCAGGTCCAGTATATAGTCGTCGACGAAAGCTGGTATTCAGAACGTCATATGCTTGATGATGTTCATCTGGCCCTTAGCGATCAGGGAATCAATTTGGTGACCAAAGTTGAAGGACAGTATGTCTACCTGCTCGATTAGGAGTCGCTTGGCGAGTGACATCGACATTTATGTCTGAGTGGAGTTATGTTTAGCAGCAATTTTCGTATTCCACAAGCGGGTTTCCTCACTAAGATGCCTTGGCACAAGATTGCTTTCATTACTCTTAGCTTGGCTGGTGGAGCCCAAATAATCTATGCGACGAGCTTGGGCCTTGTCGCACATAGCGATTCTACGGAATATATCGTTGCCGCCCGAAATTTGCTCTCAGGTAACGGTCTTGGGCTCATTACGCCAACAGGGCGTCTAATGCCACTGTATCTGCATCCCCCACTGTATTCGCTCGTCATAAGCGGCCCAGGAGCTTTCGGGCTAGATCTGCTTGAGGTTTCGCGCTGGCTAAATGCGCTCCTATTCGCTCTGCTGATCGCCATTGTTGGAATGAGCTCATGGTGGCTTACGAATTCAAAGATCATTGCTGTTTCATTTGCTATGCTCGTGACCACCTCACCCTTTCTGCTCAGCATGTATAGCCGAGCTCTGGCGGAGCCTCTATTCCTAACCCTGGGGATAGCTTCACTCGTGCTGGCTGTTCGTTCGGCGGTTACAGAACGTCAAAGCCTGTTGATAGCGGCGGCTGTAATGGCAAGTCTTTCAGTAGTTTCCAGGTACATAGGATTGGCATTTGTAATCGCAGGAGCAGCGTTCGTGTTTTCCCAATCCCAGAATAGAAGATCCCGTGACTTTTACCGGGCTCTGGCCTATCTCGGCATAGGTTTGGCACCGCTTCTATTGTGGACAATCTATCTGCAAGTAGCTCATTCAGGAACAAGCGCTCGCCAATTTGTGCTACCAGACAATATTTGGACAGAGCTTGCGCCCTTTCGAATCGCTCTGGCCGATTTTACCTGGTCTTGGATTGGGCTTCCTGAGGAAGCGACCGGGATTTCATATCGTGCCAGGCTCCTGGGTATCCCGGCAGCCGCTGCAATCTTGGTAACAGCAGTTGTGGCGCGCTCGAGAATTGACCGAGCAAGGTCAATCGCTGCAAATCGAAGGGGGGCTGTGGTTAGAGCATTTTCGCTGGTATCGATGTTCTCCATCACCTATTTAGGACTGCTTGCATACACATATGTTTTTTATTTCCCAAAGCTTGACTTGATTATGCGGTTGTTCTCCCCCTTCTTACTGACAGCTGCCACAGCAGCGTTGTTGGCTGCATATTTCATCTCCATGAGCGAGCGGTTTTGGAGATGGCAAGTCACGCTGTTCGCAATGTTTGCACTTGTTGTGACAAGTTCTCAACTACCAGATACGGTTTCGTTCCTTCGCAATCTCCACCAATACGGTGGGGGTTATACAGGGCTGCGATGGCAATCCTCCCAAACCATGAGGGCAGTCTATGCACTTGATCCTAATATCCCACTAATCTCAAACGAGACATCCGCCATCATGCTCCTCGCGGATCGATCCCCATTCGAACTTCCCGAGCTAGAGTCACATGCGCCGTTGCCGATCGATATCGCATTCGGCGATGGGAGTACCAGGGCAGAGCGAGCATTTCGTGAAGAAGGGGCTGCTCTAGTGCTTTTCGACACCGTCCGATGGCAAATGGCCCCGATTTATGGAGAATCCACAATTCAAAGACTGGGCTCATTAGTTGATGGCTTATTCATCTATCGAGATTTGGGGGATGGTTCAATTTACTTCTACCAGGATCCAGCGCGGGAATGAGCAATCCACAAATTCAGGCCCCTGGAGCTTCCATTCGAATATCGCAACCCTTCACCAATCAGCTTTGAAACGATGTTGACGTCTCCGTCAGTCTGAATTCAGCAAGGTATAATTTCGCGCAACTGAATAGCTACAGAAGCTTTCGGGGCAGGGTGAGGGCAGCAGCCCAATTCCCGATCGGCGGTACAGCCCGCGAGCGCGATTGCGCAGGATCCGGTGAAACTCCGGGGCCGACGGTATAGTCCGGATAGGAGAAAGCTCGTTTTGTGGCGCTCGACGGCGCCAGAAGCATGACGCTTGCCCCGAAGACGACCGTCTTCGGGGTTTTCGTTTGGAACTGGTCCGCCGAGCGATGGCGCGCCGAGGATCTATCGTCTTCGGGATTTGCGCCTGTCTGCACACGCCCCGAATTGACCTCATTGGGGCGTGTTTGTTTTGCCGACCTATGTTTGAGTTGTGGTCAGAGTTTGTATGGGAGCGGGCGTGAATTGACTGGGTCTTCGAATCGACTGACCTCGTTGTTGCCGTTAGTGGCAATCGCTATCGCACTTGTGATTTGGGAGGGTGCAGCAAGGTTGAGTGAAATACCACAGTTCATTCTGCCTCCGCCAAGCGCAATCAGCGAAAGGTTTGGCCGTGCATTGATGGACGGCAGCCTACTTCGCCACACTCTGGTCACATTGTCGGAAGTGATTGCCGGTCTCGCCTTAGGGGCAATCTCCGCCTCATTCCTTGGCTATGGCCTTGCGAAATCTTCGACCCTCGAACGTGTCCTATCTCCATACATTGTTGCCTCGCAGTCGATTCCGATCGTAGCGATCGCACCCCTGCTTGTAATCTGGTTTGGCCCAGGCCGAATCTCTAAGGTTCTGATTTGTGCGCTGATCGTTTTCTTCCCGGTCCTGATCAACACCATAGTAGGGGTTCGAACCGTCCCCTCTGAGCTCTACGACCTGATGCGTTCGCTGCGGGCCACGAAAGCACAGATCTTCAGGAAGCTAGAAGTGCCGGCTGCCATGCCGGTTCTGTTGGGGGGTCTCAAGATTGGAGCGACTCTTGCGGTGATTGGCGCTGTGGTCGGAGAGTTTGTTGGCGCCGATCAGGGGCTGGGATTCTTGATCAATCTAGGAGATGGACTTTACGACACACCTTTGGTTTTTGTCGCTGTGCTCACATTGGTCGCTATGGCATTGATGCTTTACGGCATTGTCGCCACGCTCGAGCGCAGGCTGTTGGCATGGAGAACGGCAGGGGGATAATGAAGCGCCGATTGCTCTCAATCGTTCTGCTCGGGTTGGCCGCGTGTCAGACGCCCGAAGCCTCCTCTAAAGTCCGTCTGCCGATGGGCTTCGTTCCGAACGTGCAGTACGCCCCATTTTATGTCGCGTTGGACCGAGGATATTACGCGGAGGAAGGGATCGATCTCGAGTTCGATTACTCATTTGAAACGGATGGCGTGAAGCTGGTCGGAGCAGGTGAGCTGCCGTTTTCCTTGGCTTCCGGTGAGCAGGTGCTCCTGGCAAGGGCTCAAGAGCTGCCGGTCGTCTACGTGATGGCATGGTGGCAGGATTTTCCGATTGCCATCGCGGCCCCTGCCGAAAGCGGCATCGAGGCACCGCAGGATCTGGAGGGCGCTCATATCGGCATTCCGGGGACCTTTGGTGCGTCCTACGTGGGATTTCGTGCCCTGTTGCATGCCGCGGGCCTTACAGAGCAGGACGTCACGCTCGACTCCATCGGCTTCAATCAGGTCGAGTCGCTGGTTGCAGGACAGGTGCAGGTAGTGGTTGTGTATGCCAACAACGAGCCACTGCAGCTGAATGCCCGCGGCCATCCGGTAAATGTGGTTCGAGTAGCCGACTATGTCGATTTAGCCTCAAACGGCATCCTCACAAACGAGTCGATGCTGACCAACAATCCCGATGCTGTACGTGGAATGATCCGCGCAACATTACGGGGCTTGAGTGACACCATCGAGGATCCGGAAGCGGCCTTTGAAATCTCGAAGAAGTACATCGAGGGGCTCGATCAGATGAGCGCTGCGGATCAAGACCTTCAGCGAGAGGTGCTGGCTAAGAGCATTGAATTCTGGATGGCCGACAAGCCAGGACATTCTGATTCACAGGCGTGGGAGAACATGCAGACGGTGCTGCTCGAAATGGACCTGCTTTCAGAGCCGATGGATGTATCGGCAGCGTTTACGAACGATTACTTGCCTTGATGCCCGACAGCATCCTGTCCACCAGCGGATTGTCGATGACATTTCCCAACGGAAATGGCGGTCTGCAGGCGTTGAAAGCTGTCACTTTTTCTGCGCAACGGAACGCGTTTGTCTGCGTGGTAGGACCCTCTGGGAGTGGTAAAAGCACATTGCTGAGACTGGTGGGAGGACTGCTGAGCCCCACTCATGGAGAAGTGAGATTTGAGGGCGAGCGCGTGGAAGGCCCACGCAGGCGCATCGGCTTTGTATTTCAATCCGCGAACTTGATGCCATGGCGCTCTACCATCGAGAACGTCGAGCTGCCTTTGGAACTACAGGGAGTGAACTCTAGTGAGAAATCGCGCCGTGCAGGTGACCTGCTCGAGCTCGTCGGTCTCGCGGATTTCGAGCGCAGCTTGCCCAGAGATCTTTCGGGCGGTATGGCGCAGAGAGTAGCGATCGCACGTGCTCTGATTCATGAGCCGGTCCTGTTGCTGTTGGATGAGCCATTTGGATCGCTGGATGCTCTAACGCGGGAGCGGATGGTCTTCGAGCTGCTAAGGATTTGGCAAATGGAAAAGGTCACAGTCCTGATGGTGACTCACTCAATCCAGGAGGCGTTGCTGATGGCGGATCGAGTGCTTGCATTGAGCCACCGCCCAGGCTCGATCCGACTCGATCTTGATGTGCCCCTCAACCGGCCCCGCAGCTTGGACATGATGCATACTCCAGAGTTTGGACGGCTGGTCGATCAAGTACGCTCGGCGATCGAATGAGGCAGGCTATCAAAGTCGAAAAAAGATATCCACCTTATGCCCCGCAAGCAACTCATCACCAGCCTAGCCATCGCTCCCCTTTTGCTCGCGCTTGAGCCATAGCTCCATATATGAAAAGAGGCTGTCTCAGCAGCTTTCGAGACAGCCCCCTCTTATGTTGGATACTATTCTATTGCGATTTAGCCAGCACTTTTTGGTTCTTCAGCTGCTGAAGCGGCGCGCCGTCGCTGAATTCTGCGAAAGACGAAGTACAGCGGCACTCCTAGGATCAGGGCCACCGGCAGGATGCAAATGGCGGACCAGATCGCGGCTTCGCCAAGGAAGCGAAGGGCCCGGATCAAGGCTGTAAATGCCTCCTTCACGGTCCCCTCCGGGCGCCAGCCCCCGATGTCTAGTGGCTGGGCGGCTACGTCCGGGATCAACTCCACCGAGATCGCCGACAACCTCGCCGATTCCGAGATGTACTGAATCCGACCCTGTATGACTTCGATCTCCTCACGCACTCGTCGAAGGTTGTCAAAGACCTGCAGCACCTGTTCAGTGTCAGTCGCTGCGTCCATGATCTCTATCAACTGTTCCTCGGCGGCTTCGAGATTACGCAGCCTGGATTGAAGATCCGTGAACTCTTGGGTCACGTCTTGTCCAGAGACGCTCTCGCTCTGAACCTCTGTGGCACCAGATCTGATGGCCTCCAACGCCTCGTCGAGGCGTTCGGAAGGGACACGGATTGTTATCGAAGCACGATCTGCGGAAACGTTGGCTTCAGAGAAGAAAGTCTGGAAGACGTTGGAACTGACTACAAATCCGCCCATTTCGTTGGCCAGATCTGCAATTTCCTGAACCGAGGCGGATGGCTCGGGCACCACGATGGACATGTTTGCAGTCCTAATGACCACGCGATCAGCTGGAGCCACATCGCCGGCGAAGCCACCAACAGCGTCGCGCCCAAAGCTTGACTCGGCTACGGCTTCGGCCTCAGCAAATTCGGCTGGTGCAGGAGCGACCATCCCGATCGCAGGCTCAAAGAAGGCATCATCTTGAGCCGGAGCTGCGCATGCAGATAATACGAACACAATCAGGGATAGCGGGAGATAAATAGCTTTCTTCTTCATTGTTTGCTCCTTGCTTATTCCCTTTGAAGACGCCAAATCATAATCAAAGGTTCCCATCACGGTAGCGAGCCGAGTAAGTTACCAACCAGCGACCAGCCGTAGTGCCTGGCGCTCAGGCAGGCCGGCCTTTAGCATACGCAGCTGAACTTCGCTGATTTCATAGGCAGCTCTGCGAGCTTCCCAAGTCTTGGCCTTCAGATCGAGGATTGCGTACGCAGCGCGCGGATCCATGTCGCGCGGTTGTCCAACGGATCCGGGATTGAGGATCATGCGCGGTGAAAGGGGCGCGGCTTGATTCCAAGCTACCGTTTTGGATATTGCGAGCGCATCCGCAGAACTGCGTTGGAAAATCAATGGGAGGTGCGAGTGGCCCACGAGGCAGTAGTCGGATTCGAATTCACCGAAATTAGCATCCGCAGTACGAGGATCGAGGATGTATTCCCATACGGGTTGGCGCGGACTGCCGTGCGCCAGCGTGAAGTTGTCTGCGTTCGTTATGCTGGGTAAGTCCTTTAGGTATGAAGTGCTCTCCTCACTCAGTACATCCTGTGTCCAGGCTGCGGCTGCGCGCGCGTCGTGGTTAAAACGAGTGAGTTGTGTCATTCCGAGAGCTGCCTCGTCATGGTTGCCAATCAGCCAAACTAATCCCGGAAGCGTGCTGACCAACTCGACACACTCATTTGGATCCGGTCCATATCCTACAGTATCGCCAAGACACCATACTGCATCATAGGCTGGGGTTCGATTCCCAGCATCCTCAAGTACCGACTTGAGTGCGGTGAGATTGGCATGGATGTCGGACATGACGAGGATGCGCACGTCGTGAATTCTAGTATGGAGACCACCCAATGGGAAGTAGGAGGGAGGGGGTGTATAATGCGGCCCGCCCCATGCCCATCCTTGACGAGCGGAGCCAAGAGTTCCTCAGTCACAGTCCAGAACAGACAGAGCGGCTGGGAGTTCGGTTGGGCGAGTTGGCACAGGCGGGTGACCTGTTTTGTCTGGCTGGTGACCTCGGGGCTGGCAAAACCACCTTTGCGAAAGGAATTGCACGCGGTTGGGGAGCCCTAGATCGCGTGACGAGTCCCAGTTTCGTTCTAATCAATGAATATCGAAGAGCAGACGCCCATCGCCTATATCACTTTGACGCGTTTCGTGTGGCGAACGATCAAGAAGCAGCGGCGCTAGGGCTGGGGGAAATGTTCAACGGTTCCGGTCCGATCATGATCGAGTGGCCGGAGCGAGTACTAAAAGTGATCCCTGGCGAGCGCTTGTGGGTAAGCCTTGAGTGGGTGGATGACGTTCGGCGCAACCTGCACTTCGAAGCTAGCGGCTTGCACTACGAACGATTGCTTCGCAAGTTCAGCAAAGTCGCATTCGGCGCATAGGCATGCTATTAGCGATCGACACCGCAACCAACATGCTGGGCCTTGCGCTCTACGACGGAGCAGAGGTTCTGAGCGAGAGTGTTTGGTACAGCGACCGTCACCATACGACAGAACTCGCACCAGAAGTCGCGATCTCTTTTCGAAGAGCCGGAGCAAGTCAGGCTGATCTCACCGCGGTGGCGGTGGCTCAAGGTCCTGGTTCCTATACCGGGTTGCGAATCGGGATGGCTCTTGCCAAGGGCTTCAGCCTGGCACAGAATCTACCAATTGTCGGAATCCCTACGCTCGACATCCTCGCCAGCGCGCAACCCCAAATGGAAGAGCCGATGTTGGCTACCTTGCAGGCGGGGCGAGGACGTGTAGCTGCCGTGTGGTACAAATGGACCCGAAATGGCTGGACCGCCCGGAAGGGCACAAAAACGCTCACATGGGACGATTTGGCTGGTGAGCTCAAGCAGTCGACTTACATTTGCGGTGAACTAAATACGGAAGCCAGGGAATCGCTCAAGCAAGTAGCTAATGCAATCCTCGCTCCGGCCTCGATGTGTGTTCGCCGGCCCAGTGTTTTGGCCGAACTCGGGTGGAAGAAAGCCCGCAAAGGAAAGGCCGAGGATCCCTCAAAGTTAGCGCCAATCTACCTCGACCCCGTATCGTGATCGCAATTCTTCCTCGCTACCTTATTCAGAAAATGACTCTTGAAGATATTCCGGCTGTTCTTGAGATTGATCGCGTCTCATTTTCGAATCCATGGCCGGAACGGAGTTACCGATACGAGCTGACCGATAATCCAGCGGCGCAGCTATTCGTAGCGAGATTAGATGACGGCGCAATCGTTGCCTTCTTGGGCTACTGGCTGATCGGCGACGAGGTACATATCAGTACTTTCGCGGTTCAGCCTGAATTTCGAATGCAGGGGATCGGAGAGGACTTGCTGAAAAATGCACTCGTAGCCGCAGCTGGTAAAGGGGCTCATGTAGCTACCCTTGAGGTTCGCGAGTCGAATGAAGCGGCCATCTCACTTTACGAAAAACTGGGCTTTGAGGTGGTTGGACGGCGAGAAGGTTACTATCGCGACAACAATGAGGATGCGACCCTCATGACACTAAGTGAGATCTCACAGCTCGCTCGGATGGAGGACCGGTGACCGCAGCGGAGGAGTTGGAATTGGTTGCTGCAGAGGTCGCAGCTTGCACAGATTGCAAGCTTCATTTGTCAAGAAAATCAGCCGTTCCTGGCGAAGGTCCCACAGACGCCGAGCTGCTGTTTATCGGAGAAGGTCCTGGTTTCCACGAGAATGAGCAAGGGCGACCCTTCGTAGGTGCCGCTGGCAACTTCCTCGAGGAGCTCCTGGCATCCATCGGGCTTTCGCGAGAAGAGGTCTTTATCACGAATATAGTTAAGTGCCGGCCCCCGGGGAACCGCGATCCACAGGCAGAGGAAATTGAGGCCTGCTCAGCCTATCTGGAGCGACAGACCCGTTCTCTCAATCCGAAAGTGGTTGTTACGCTCGGGCGATTCTCGATGGCTCGTTTTTTTCCAAACGCGCGTATCTCCGCCATACATGGCAACGCACAACGAATTGGGGACCGAATTGTGGTGCCGATGTATCATCCGGCGGCAGCCCTTCACCAACCATCTTTGCGACAAACGATCCATGTTGATTTCGCTAGGCTGCCCGAGCTTATCGGGCGAGAGGCACGGCCGATGCGGGCTGAGGACCCACCCGATATGGAGCAGCTCAGCCTGTTCTAGCGCTGGGTCGGTGCTCCGGATCCTGACCGTGCGTCGCTCCGCTCCTCCCACGAGGCTCCAATAATGTCACCGAGTAGCAGCCACCTGCCACCTGCCGGTACCGACCTAGTCGAGAAATTTACGACCGGGCAAGCAACGGTCGGTGTTATCGGCCTTGGATATGTCGGTCTTCCATTAGCAGTGCTGTTGGCCGAGGCCGGTTATCAAGTTGTCGGGATCGATACCGATGAGAACAAGGTTGCCGCTGTCAATCGTGGAGAGAGCCACGTTCTTGATGTATCGAGTGAAACGCTGGCTTCCGTGGTTGACGCTGGGAAGCTTTCCGCTTCGACATCCTATGATGATCTAAAGTTTGCCGACGGTATTAGCATCAGCGTACCAACGCCTTTGCGAAAGACAGGCGACCCTGACCTGTCTTATATATTGGACGCGGCTCGTAAGCTTGCTCCTTTGCTCCACTCACCAATGGTAGTCATCCTTGAGTCCACTACCTACCCGGGAACCACCCGCGAGGTCGTGCTTCCAGAGCTCGAGAATGCTGGGCTGACCGTCGGCGAAGATTTGTTCCTGGCTTTCTCACCCGAGCGTGTGGACCCAGGCAGGACAGACTGGACGACCGAAAACACACCGAAGGTGATCGGAGGGATCACCGAAGCCTGCACCACCGTCGCAGCGGCGATGTATGGTCGGGCTATCGACTCAGTAGTCGAGGTCTCGTCTTCTGAAGTGGCCGAGATGACCAAACTGCTTGAAAACACTTTTCGCGCAGTCAACATCGCCATGGTCAATGAGATGGCATTGATGTGCGAAAGGCTGGGGCTAGATGTTTGGGAAGTCATCGATGCTGCTGCAACGAAGCCGTTCGGATTCATGAAATTCACACCGGGCCCTGGCCTGGGCGGGCATTGCATTCCGATAGACCCGCTCTACCTCTCCTGGAAACTTAAGAGCGTCAAATACAACGCGCGTTTCATTGAATTAGCGAGCGAGATCAACACCGCCATGCCGCGCTATGTGGTGCAGCGTATTCAGGACGCGATGAACGAGCGCGGAATGGCCGTGCAAGGTGCAAAGTTCCTGGTGCTCGGAGCGGCTTTCAAGCCAAACGTCTCCGACACCCGAGAATCACCCGCAATTGATGTAATCGGCCTGCTTCGAGAAAAAGGCGCGGTAGTCAGCTACTATGATCCCTATGTCCCGATATTCGAAGATGAAGGCTGGGGGTTGACCTCCATCAGCGATCCGATCGCGGGGGCGAAAGAATCTGACTGCGTGGTGATCGTCACCGATCATGATGGTGTTGACTACTCAGCGATCCAGAAGGAATCAAAGTTGATATTTGACAGCCGCAACGCGCTGAAAGGTGGGGGTGAGGAGAAGGTCGTTAGGCTCTAATGGCCCGTTACCTGGTCACCGGCGCGGCAGGTTTCATCGGCGCGCGGGTTGCCGAATTATTGTTGGATTCCGGATATGAGGTCATCGGATTAGATAATCTGAACGACGCTTATGACATTCGTCTGAAGGATTGGCGCCTGGGTCGGCTGCAGAAGCAGCCGGCTTTCACATTTCACTCTCTGGACATCTTGGATCGAGCGAAGCTATCCGAAGTCTGGGATTCGGGGCCGTTCGATGCGGTCTTCAACCTGGCTGCTCGTGCAGGGGTACGGGCGAGCGTTCAGGATCCCTGGACCTACGCAGACACCAATGTCAGCGGGTTGCTGAATGTGCTCGAGCTGTGCCGGCTTCGGGGACCCCGTAAGGTGGTGCAGGCCTCAACTTCAAGCCTATATGGTATGAAAAGCGCGCGACCGTTTGAAGAGAGTGCGGACATCAGCCGGCCGCTATCTCCCTATACAGCGACAAAGGGTGGATCGGAGCTGTTATGCCACACCTACCACTCCCTCCACGATTTAGATGTCACCATTCTGCGCTACTTCACCGTCTACGGCCCTGCGGGCCGCCCCGACATGAGTATCTTTCGATTTATTCAGTGGATCGCAGAAGATCGACCCGTACGGATATTTGGTGACGGTAAGCAGGAACGAGATTTCACCTTTGTCGACGACATTGCGCTCGGTACGATTAAAGCAGCCGTGCCGTTGGGTTACGAGATCATCAACTTGGGCGGAGATCAACCCTACTCACTGATGGAAGTGATCCACCGCATCGAAGCCTTGCTTGAGAAAGACGCCAGGCCTGAATTTCTAGATCCAGCACCAGCCGATATACCTACCACATGGGCCGATATTAGCAAGGCAGAAAGATTGCTTGATTGGCGGCCGCACATTGGTTTGGACGAGGGATTGAACGCCTGCGTGCGATGGTATCTCGAGCAACGAGACTGGGCTAAGGACGTAAACACTTCGGATTAGCCTTGAAAACCCCATCAATTCTTCAGAAGGGCCCCGTAGGTCGGCTGCTGGCGAATCCGCTCATGCAGCGCGTCATCCGCAATTCGGGCTACCTGTTCACAGGCAGCACTCTGTCGGCTGGGCTGAGCATGTTTCAAGGGATTCTGGCGGCTCGGCTACTCGGTGTGGAATCTTTTGGTGTGTTGGGCATCATTACGGTGTTTGTGAGCGTGATCAATCGCCTCACCTCATTCCGTATGGCGGAGTTGGTGGTGAACTATGTCGGCGATTTTACGGAGAAGGGTGAGAAAGATCACGCCTCAGCGGCGTTCAAAACAGCTGCAGCTTTCGAATCGGGAAGCTCGCTCCTGGCATTCTTGTTGATTATTGTGCTTGCTCCCTTTGCTGCGACTTACTTAGCTCACGACCCTGGCACAGCTGGCTTGTTTGTCATGTATGGGTTAATTGTTCCTGCACACGTCGTCGCCGAAAGCTCCACCGGTCTGCTGCAGTACCTGGATCAGTTCAGATTGCTGGCCGGTGTTCAGGTTGCACAGAGTGTCATTACGCTGATACTCATTGTCATTGCAGTGGTTGCAGGAGGCGGGTTGTTAGGGGTGCTTTTGGCCTATCTGGTAGGCAAGATGATGTGGTCTCTTGGAATCACAGGCGCGGCGCTTGTGCACGCGCGCCGAGCATGGGGAGCCGGTTGGTGGCGCGCTCCATTCTCGCTAATTCGCATCCGTCGGAAAGAGATGATGCGATTCGGGGTCAGCACAAACCTAACCGGTACTTTGACGCTGCTCAGCCGCGACAGCGAGATTTTGTGGCTGGGAGCGCTGGCTTCACCGCTCGCGGCTGGGTATTACAAAGTATCGCTCGCCATCATCAATATTCTTCTCATACCCGTGCAGCCGTTGATCAGCACCACCTATCGTGAGCTCGCGCGTGAGGTCGGCGTACGGGCCTGGGACAACGTGCGCTATCTGCTCAGAAGCGGAAGTCTGATTTCAGCCGCATACTCCTTTCCGGCGGCCATATTCTTGGTGCTGTTGGGGCCTTGGGTGGTTTCGTTGTGGGGTGCGGAGTTCTTGCCTCACAGCTATATTGCTCTGGCGATTCTGCTGGTTGGCGTCACGTTTGTAAACGTGTTCTACTGGAATCGAACCACGTTGCTACCCTTTGGCCTCCCTGAATACCCAACGAAGGTCACCTTGGTTGCGGCGATTGCGAAGGTGGTCGCTATCTTGATCCTGGTGCCGCGCTTCGGAGCCGCTGGGATGGCCGCTACATTGAGCGGATTCTTTCTGTTCACCGGTGCAGTACTTGTCTGGAAGACGGCTCGCGTGCTGCGTGCGGTAAGGCTTCCGGCCGCGGGGTAGGCGTTTTGCGAATCGCCTGCATTTCAACTTCTCAAGTTCCCTCAAAGACAGCCAATTCAATTCAGCTAATGAAGGCTTGCTCAGCGTTGGTGGAGCTTGGTCACGATGTCCGTCTGTGGACGCTTGGAAGCGATCCAGCAATGCCCTGGGAGGATCTTGCCAAGCACTACGGGATCAAGAATCAGATCACGGTGAAGTGGGTCTCGGACCGGGGCTGGCCGAGAGGATGGTTGTACTCGCTCCGCGCAGTTAGAGCTGCGCGGCGCTGGAGGGCTGACCTCTACTATGTTTGGCCCTATCAGGCGGCGGCACTGGCCTCCAGATTGGGGCTGCCCACGATAATGGAGCTGCACGACCGTCCTCATGGCCGCATGGGCCCTATGCTCTTCCGTCGTTTTCTCCGCGGTCGCGGAGCAAGACGAATTGCGGTGACGACTCATTCCCTGCTGGATTGGGTCAAGGAATTCTATGGCGAACTTCTTGAGCCTCCCTCAACGATCGTCGCACCGAATGGTGTGGATCTCGATCGCTACCTCAATCTTCCCTCCCCGGAAGAAGCAAGGAAACTGCTCGATATGCCCAACCAATTAACGGCAGGCTATACGGGTCATCTGTATCGGGGCCGCGGCCTTGATCTGATGGTTGAGCTGGCAAAGCATTATCCTGACATCAACTTCCTGTGGGTCGGCGGGGAACAGCCTGCGGTCGAGCGCTGGCGATCTCAATTAAGTGAGCAGGGCCTCGACAACGTCCAGCTGCTGGGCTTTCTTCCAAATGCGGACTTACCTATGGTTCAAGCAAGCTGTGACGCACTGCTGATGCCCTATGAGCGGCACATTGAAGTGAGCAGTGGTGGCGACACGGCGGCCTTCGCCAGCCCCATGAAGGCTTTTGAGTACCTGGCGTCGGGCCGCGCGATTCTCGCGAGCGATATACCGGTAATACGCGAGGTGCTTAACGAAAGCAACTCGATGTTGTTGCCGGCAGACGACCCTCGTGCCTGGGTCGATGCTTTGGGCACGCTGATGTCCGATCCGGGTCAGCGCGGCTGGTTGGCAGCGCATGCCAAAGAGGATGCCTCCCGGTACGGGTGGATTGGGCGTGCAGAGCGGGTGCTGGAAGGTATCGCTTGAAGCGATTCCCTCCAATGGATCATTCCCTTTTAGTGTTCGAAAACAGGCATCGCTCCTTGCCGGCTTCGGCGCTAGCGAGCGGAGTACCTTCGGACTCCTGAATTCCCCGATCCGCTATGGAGACCCTGCTAACCCATGAATGTTAGAGGCTGGGCATTGATCCTTACCGGCTTCGGAGCTATCGAGTGGAGTTCCTGCGGACTCCTGAACGGCTCGATCTGCTATAGGAACCTTGCTATCCAATGAGTGTTCGAGGATGGGCCCTGATCCTGGCGGCATTCAGCGCGGTCGAACGGATCTTGATCTATCTGCTGTACGCCCCGGTCGGTTACGGGGACACAGCCACATATCAACGTCTTGCCACTGCACTCGGGCACGGAGGCCTGCCAGCCTACGACGCCACCCGGGTACCGGGTTATCCTGTCTTCATTATGGCTCTAGGTAGCGATCCAGAAGCAGTTCGAGCCGCCCAAATGGCGCTTGGTTGGATCACCGCAATGCTTTTATTCTGGCTTGGCTGGCGGTCGACCGGAAGCGCTGTATTCGGCTTTGTGCTCGGTATGCTCTACAACCTGCTGGCGAACCAGGTGCTGGTTGAGTCTGTGCTGCTAAGCGAATCGCTCACCACGTTTCTGGTCGTAGCAAGCTTGGCCGGGCTGGTGTCGCTCGCGCAAGCGCGCCGATACGTGAGCGCTTTGGCGCTGATATTGGGTCTCGCGGCGGCGGCTGCAGGATTAGTGCGAGCCCTTTTCTACCCACTGGCGCCGTGGCTCGCGCTCTTTTTAGCCCGGTCTGCAACGGTCGATGCATTGCCGTCCTTATTCGAGGGCCAGGAACACGGTGCGGACTCTGCTCGGTTTCGTGTGATCCGTTTGGGGTTATACGCGATCATTCCTCTGGTCCTGCTCGGGGGCTGGCTAGCTAACGTAAACAGTCGCTATGGGATGCTATCTCCCTCTACGATGAGCGGTTATCACCTGGTGCAGCATACCGGCGAATATTTCCACCTCCTGCCTGACGAGCATGCGGCCATCCGTGACACCTACATCAAGTATCGTGATGAACGGATTGCTGAGCGCGGGGACCAAACGAATGCGATATGGGATGCGATTCCGGAACTTACCGAGGTCTCTGGGCTGAGTTTCTTTGATCTATCCCGCGAGATGCAGGTATTGTCGCTCCTACTGATCCGAACACATCCTCAGCTATACGCGGCCAACGCGGCGGAGGGATGGGTGGACTTCTGGAAAGCGCCGACGTTGTGGAAGGTGGAAAGCCTGCGCGCTTCTTCGCTATCTGGATTGTTCTCCGCCTGGGTGCTTGTAAGCCGCGCGGTAGCGCTGACAGCAAATGCGGCTTTTCTATTGCTGTCGTCGGCACTGGTCGTGAGTCAAAGGGTTCGGGAGCGGATTCGGCTTGATTGGATCTTTGCCGCTAGCGCAGGGTTGGTCTGGCTCAGCTCTGTTGTGCAAACTTTGGTCGACCACGGAGACAACCCGCGCTTTCTGGTACCCTTGCAAATCATCGTTTTCTTTGTGATTTTGAGGACCGGTTTCAATTGGATTCAGAGAATTGAGCACCGTATCTGAAAGAGCGCGTACTGAGTGGCTCTGGGTCGCGATAGCCCTGGCGCTTGCCATACTTCTGGCGGCGTTGGAGCCAGCCGGAGACTTTCTTGGCGGCGTGCTCACCTATGCAGCGCTTTTCTTCTTCGGCGGCTTGCTGCTTCGCGCCACCTTGGGGTGGCTGCGGCCCAGTGAAGCCTCACGGCCGCTTGCGGCCGCCGTCGGCGCGGCGATAATCCTTCGGCTCTTGTTCGGGCTAATCTTCACACAATCACTCCCGAGGCTTGGATATCCCGATTCGGAGCCTCATATTCATGGCTACTACTACTTGGACGCATACGATCGGGATCGCGACGCTTGGCGAATCGCTCATGATGATCTACCCATCAGCGGAGCATTTACCAATCCGGAGCGGTCCGATCAGTATGGCGGCCTGCTCTTCATAACAGCCCTAGCGTACCGAACCCTCTCGCCTGAGGTACAGCGGCAGATGTTGATCGTAGGAATGTCTGCGGTCGCGGGCGGTTTGGCCGTATTGTTTGGCTGGGGATTCACTTTTCGGAGGTTTGGTGCGGCCCCTGCTTTGGTGGCAGCCTGGATATTGGCCATCTTTCCCGAGGCGATCTTCTTAGGTGCCTCGCCGATGCGCGAGCCTTTCCTGATTGCAGCTCTCGCAGCTTCCCTTTACGGTTATGCGCTGTTTCGAGACGGAAAACGAAGCCCCGGCATTGTCACGATGCTTGTTGCGCTCGCGCTCACCACAGCTCTGTCACCGCCGTACGCGCTCCTGTTTGCGGGCACCCTACTGGTGGCCTGGGTCTGGGAGGGCGGACGTCGAAGCGTAAGGATAATTCTAGTAACCGGAGCTGTTATCGGGATTGCCCTGGTTCTCACAATTGGTGCTTGGAGCCAGATCGGAACCGCACCACAGGGTAGCCCTATCGGATTGTTAGATTGGTGGATCAATTCGGGGGCGCAATTTGAGCTGCACAAGCTCGAGCGCGGCTCAGGATTAGTTCAGAAATACTTCGAGCTGGCTCCGGAGTGGGCGCACATGCCAATGGCGACTGCCTATGGACTTGTCCAACCCTTTCTTCCTGCGACGCTGATGGACGCCACCAGCTTGCCGCTGCCGAGACTGCTGGGTGTGCTACGCGGCCTCGGTTGGTTTGCGCTCCTGCCGCTGCTCATCTACGCACCTTTCGCTGCGGTAAAGACTGCGGGATGGCGGAGCCTTCAGGCGTATCTCTCGCTGCTAATCTGGCTGATTGCGATCGGCGCCGCATACCGGTTGGCGGGTGATCAGTGGGACAATCCTCGAGCGCGTGCTGTGTACCTGGCGGTGCAGGCCGCTATCTCCGGATGGGTATGGTTCCAGGCCAAGCAAAGCCCCAGTCCCTGGCTGCGGAGGGTGATTATCGTGGTGGCTGTAGCGACCTTGGTTTTCTTACAATGGTATGCCGGTCGCTACTATCAGACGCCGCGCCTCAACCT
>JBHIBY010000053.1:0-17952 GCA_046759305.1 Anaerolineales bacterium | reverse complement strand
GAACCGGGCGGTTCACCGTTGAAAACTACAACTGGGCCAGGCCGTTCTCTAATTTCTTTCCTGGCATCGCCGGTGAGTGGGGCATTCCCATGTGGGTTTTCTATGTCAGTCGGGGGCAGGGAATTTGCAGCGTCGGCGTACATGACAAGGACCACTCCATCATGGAGTTCCTTTCCTTCAATAAGGCACTCCAGGTGGTCGGCAAACAAGGCTTCCGAACGTTCCTACGGATCGACGGCGGGCCGGTATACGAACCGTTCCTGAAAGCTGACAGCGCTTCTGTGGAGCAGTCGATGATCGTCTCATCTCACGAGCTTGAGATCCAGGAAATAAACACGGATCTCGAATTGAAGATCGACATCACCTACTATCCGCTCGCAAATACGCCTATTGCAGGCTTGGTTCGGCACGTAAGGATTGCCAATCTGGCCTCGAGAGCCCGCGATATCGAGATGATCGACGGCCTTCCCAAGATCCTGCCGTATGGGGTGACCTTTGAGCATACCAAGGTGATCGCCCGCCACATTGAAGGCATGATGGGAGTCTTCGATGTAGGCGGTGTGCCGATCTACCGGCTCAAACAGACTCCATCAGACGTGGAGCAGATCGGCGAGATCACCGGGGGAAATTTCTACCTAAGTGTGTCGGATGACGGGAGGTTGTATGGGGATCAGATGATCGTGGATCCGTATGTCGTCTTCGCCGATGTAGAGGCACACGACTTCCCTTGGAACTTCGCCGAACTGCCGATAGATGATCTGCTTCGCGCCGAACAAATCCGAGAGAACCGCACTCCAAGCGCTCTGACCGCCATGCAGCAGACCCTTCCCGCTAGTGGATCAGCATCGTTGTCCTCGGTCGTAGGCTTCGCCGCCAGCGACGAAGCCTTATCTGACCTGGTCAAACAGGTGGCTCAGCCGGATTTTCTCAACTACAAACGTACCGAGAATGAACGCGTCATCCAAAAGATAAAAAGCGCCGCTTTCACCGTGAGCGGCCAACCGGCCTTCGATCAATACGTGCAGCAGACCTTCCTCGACAATGTGATGCGTGGCGGCATGCCCCTTTCCTTCAAATCTGGCGAGAACAAGAGCATCTTCTACGTCTTCGCACGGCAGAACGGGGATCTTGAGCGTGACTATCACTGGTTCGTTTTAGAGCCGACTTATTTGTCGCAGGGAAATGGGCACTATCGCAGCATTCTCCAAAATCGACGAATGGACGGTTGGTTCTTTCCCGAGATCGAGGATTTCAACCTGGTCACCTACATGAATTTAATCCAGACCGACGGCTACAACCCGCTGGTCGTCAACGGGTTCTCGTATACTGCCGTCGACCTTGAAGCTGTAGACGCGTGGTTGCGTCAGAACGTTCCGGCCGACAGTCTTGAGAAAATAACCGCAATGGTGCGTGGCTCGTTCACCCCCGGAGCATTCATCATGGCATTGGAAGCTCTTGGTGAACCGATCACGCGACCCTATGAGGAACTGCTGGCAGAGCTTATCAGCTACTGTCGTACAAACGAGATCGGGAACCTTCACGAGGGCTACTGGCAGGATCATTGGTTCTACAACCTGGACACGATTGACACCTTCCGAATGATTTACCCGGACCTCTGGCAGAAAGCGTTGGTCGGGCGCCGCGTCTATACCTACTTCGATGATCCGGATGTCGTGCAGCCGCGTGAGCGCAAGACAGTGCTGGTCGACGGCCACGTGCGGCAGTACGGAGCAGTGCTCCGTGATGAGCAGAAGGAGGCGCTGATCAGCTCGCGCGATCGAGAGCCTAATAAACTGCGCACGCAACACGGGACCGGCCAGATCTACCGGTCCAACCTACTGGTCAAGCTGCTCTGCATCATCGCCAATCGAATGGGTAGCCTTGATCGAGCCGGAGTTGGGGTGGAGATGGAGGCCGGCAAGCCGGGCTGGTTGGATTCGCTCAACGGTCTCCCGGGCATCTTCGGCTCCTCGCTTAACGAGACCCTGGAGATCGAGCGAGCGTGCAAGCTTCTGTTGGAAACCGTATCTGTGGATTCGTTTGAAGCACAGCCCGTTTTCATAGAGCTAGTCAGTCTGATCCGAGGGCTCAACGAAGCCATTGCTGAGCGACTCTCCACAACAGACTCGCTGGCATTCTGGGAGTGGAGTCAAAGTTTGAAAGAGGCCTATCGGGAAGCGACTCACCTGGGAATTGTCGGCGATGAAATCGACCTCCCAACTGCAGAAATCGTGGAGTTCCTCAGCAACTGTTTAGCCGTGATTCGAGCCGGCTTCGATTCAAGCCCGGTTCGCGACGAGAACAAGCTGCCTTTCACCTACTACATTACGGAAGATGCAACCACACAGACCTACTGGGATATTTCCGGTGAAGAGCAATCCGTGGAGATTGCAGCGAATAGCTTCGCCTTCAAGTTTCTCGGCCAAGTATTGGTGGTCTACGAAAATCCCCAGCGATTGCCGACTTACGGCGGCGACGGAGTAGGACCTGTTGAGTACTCCTTGAGCTATCTCGATGGAGCCACGAAGGTCGAACGAACCGACTCTCTGGATCGAACGCTGGCTGAAGATGTACGGGGGGGAAGGGTCGGCCGGATCGATGTGCTTCTTACTTAGGTAGTCACAGTCCCTCAGGAAAGGTTGGCTCCAGAGGGAAACAGCTGGCGAATCGATATTCTTTCCAGCTATGAAAGCAAAGATCCATTCAGCTGGTTTTAAAAGGAAAGGCGCTGTAATTTCTTCGGCAATCGTGATCCGAGTCCCGCCATTGGCAAGCTCGAGTTCGAGCAACTCCTTGATCTCCAGCGGGTTGCACTGCGAAACTTCATCCCTTCCATCAAGCCCATCCGTACTTTGTCTGGCTTGTGTATGCGCGCCACGTAAACAAGGCGATGGCCACAATTGCCAGCGTTGTAAGCCAAGCAGGGAACGGAGCCCAAACTTGCAGCCCCAGCATGGCGCATACGAGGACGACAAACATACAGATGGAAGCCACCCGTTTTCGACGCGTGCGCAACACCCCGATCTGAGCGGCCGTATCAGCCTGGACGGTATCCCCGGCCTGTGAAAAGAGATCATCGATGCGAGGTTGCAGGCTCAAATGTACATACGACAACAATCCACCGATCACCAATAGCAGCACAAACTTTGTCCCCAGGGCGGGATTGTCAACGAGTGTGCCCAGTCCCTGACCTCTTAGATAGATAAGAATCAAGCCAGACACCAGAGCCGTAGCTTGGAAAACGAAACACGGAATGGTGCGATTCTTTATGATGTTCTCCATGTAGGTGTCAGCACGATCTCCAAGTGGGGGTCCTAGGCGCACGCGCTGGTTTACAACAACCAGTGCATAGAAGGGCCACGCCATGAGAATGGCAGTGATGATGTGGACAACACGGACAATAGGTATCAGCTCGGTCATCATCTTTCTCCTTTTGCTCATTCCAGGGCTGCATCATACAAAGCGAACATCCTTATTTGCAGGCCAGCTAACGACTGCTTGACTGCTTAGCAGTTCAAGGTGCTTGCGAAGCAGATGCGAGCTGCCCGTCCTGGCCAGTCAAGCCAGGGAGCGGCGCTGCCAAGCAACTTCTAACAGAAAATTTCGCCGAGGCGACGCCCGCTGCAGCGAGTTGATAGGCAGCGTTTATCGTATCAACGTCGACGTCTTGCAGCGCCGCGTCCACTTCCTCCAAAGATAATCGATGCCCCCAATAGGAAACCGAAGTTGTACCAACCTCCATTGTTATGGGCTTCGTAGATATGCACAGTCTCGGAGAATAGTGAAATCAAGAAGGCAACGGGAGAGATAACTCCATGCCATAGGCCTTGCCAAAAGCCAGCGACCTTTCCCTCATCATCAGGAAGATTCACCAGTTCATTAGGACCTGCTGCACAGCCGGAAATCGCGATCAACATCATTGAAATTATGAACACGCCTAACAGTCTCTTCATGTCAGATCCTCCAAGGAATATCAACAACTCGTTGTTCTGCTAGTGGCGAATATCTTCAGGCTTCAGCAAACAATGCGCATGCAATTGAAGATTTGGGCGACGCTTCCAAACGGCTGCGAGCTGCCTATCGCGGCGTAGCCTCCAGGCCAGGGAGCGGCCGGGATTCGTTCTGTTGCGAGCTAGTCCAGGCACCCAGATTTTGATCATCTCTTGCTTTTGGCGCGCATCCCCGGTCCGCTCTCCCTAGACCCCTAGCCTAGGGACAGGGGCAGCGAGTAGCTAGCTGGCGTGTTCATTCGGTATGTCTCTTTGAAGCAACCCATAGATCACGCTATCGACATAATGGTCATACAGCCATTCCGCATCTCGGATCGTTCCTTCTTCAACGAAACCAAGTCTCTCGGGAATAGCTCGGCTGCGCTTGTTGCCCACTGCGACGCGAATTGTGACTCGATTGAGTTCTATCTCGTCGAATAGATAGCTGACTAGACTTTGGCAGGATTTTGTCATGATTCCGTTACCTTGGAACTCTTCTCCGAGCCAGTATCCAATCTCGGTTTTGCGGTTGGCCCAGTCAATATGACCGAGCCCGATCATGCCAACCAGCTTCTCTTCGTACCAGATAGTGCAGTGGAAGCCATCATTGTTCGCCTGCTGCTCGAGCGCGGAATCAACAAAGGCTCGTGTATCGTCGACCGTCCGCGTTGAATCCACCCACGGCAGCCATTCCCGCAAGTACTGACGAGAGGCATCCGTGAGGGGGAAGAGATCATCCGCGTCTCGCAACTCGACGCTTCTTAGTACTATCTTGTCGTCAGCCGGAATCTCCAGCATATGAGAACCAACTCCTGCGCCGGCTGGCAGCTGCGAGCTGCCTGTCCTGGCGGTCAGGCCAGGGAGCGGCCGGAGGTCGGTCATTCATGCGCATAGTTCGACATCTTGATGCCGAACTCGGCCTGACTATGGCGCTGAATCCCCGGTCCGCACCAGCGAGTGGTTGTGCGGCACATTGGGCGACAGGACGTTTGCCTCGCCCGATACCTGAATCACATCAAAGCAGTTGTAATGGCTCCTCCTCTAGTTTTCCCTGCAACCATGCTTTAGCAAAGAAGCCGGAAGCAGATCTTGGGTCCGAGAGCTAAATTGCGGATTGAGCTTTCTCTAGATCATCGGCCCCAATGACAAGCTTAGTTTGGGTCGCCTTGTAGAGTAGGTCAACATTTACACCGGCGTCAGCGATTTTCCGCGCAACTTCTCCGAGCATTCCTGGTCGGTCTTCAGCTTCAACAAGAAGAACATTCCTTTCGGATGCGACCTCAAGGCCAGCATCTTCGAGTGCATGCCGCGCTCCAGCGGCATCCTCCGTAAGAATGTGGATCACCCCTACCCCTTCACAAGGAAAGCCACACATTCCATCAATGTTGATGCCAGCGTTGCCCAACGCCTCACCCAGCTCTGCCAGGGTGCCGGGCTGGTCTTCTATGCGAACAGTCAAATCCATAGCCATGATCTTCCTCCTTGGCGGCAGTTGTAAAGAGCCTTCATGATATCTGATCCCGTGACAGCCATGAGCTGAGGGGCCGGGACCAGACCCCTCGCATACCATTCTATCGCCCCCAAATCGATCATCTCCAGCATCAGGCGCTGGATCTCCGGTCCGCTCCAGCGAGTTGCTATCCCGCCGATTGGCTTCGCCTGAGTTGAAAGGTGGTCGCGATGACTGCAAGTAGCCCTGAAATCAAATTCGCCCAGTTCCAAAGCCACACATTAGGCCAGCCCTCACACTCCGTCCACGGAGGGCAGAAAATGAAGTAAGTAGCGAGTGCCAGCGCGATATTCAGGACCAAAGCAAGAATCAAGAGCGCGAGTAGCCCTCGTCTGCTGCCTCGTGCCGCTGCTAGGAGGCCCCAAATCCAAGTCCCGGCGAGCGCCATGTATATCAGCACGCCCGGTACGTCAAAAGCACCTGATGGGTCTTGCAGGGGATATTCGTATCGCCAATCCATGAATCCGCGGCCCAAGAATGTTAGCAGTGCGATCGTAGACAGTGTGATTACCCCGCTCAAGGACGAAATCCAGTTCCTTATAGGGAATCTCCTTTCCGGATCATCAGATATGCTGCGTACCCGGGTGGAAATCGCGACCAATCTAGACTACCCGCGATCTTCTCGATCTTGAAGTATGGTCTGAAGCGCTGCTCGATTTCGCCCGATCTGAATGGGACGTCATAGAAGGGCAGAAGTCGCTCCCACCAACGGATCGGGTATTCGAAGCCCCATAGTAGGTAGCGGCTGTGGGGGTTGGTCAGCGTCAGCATGTTCTGCAAATACAGTTCGCGCTGGGACGGCCGAAGATCGTCCAGCACACCGTAGTCCAACAGAAAGTCGAATCTGCCTGAAGTGTGGCGAAGGTTTGTGAGGTCATCCACAATGAATTCAACTTGCACATCAGCGTCTATTGCCCGCGCTTTCGCCTTGTCGATCGCAGCCTCTGCAAGATCTACGCCGGTAGTCTCAAAGCCTTTCTGCGCGAGGTAAATAGCGTTCGCACCTGTGCCACATCCAAGGTCTATGGCACGGCACGGCTTGATGCGTCCACCATCTACGAGGGCCACCAGCTCTTCCCGCGCTCCAATATCCCACGGAGCGCGGAAGTAGCGGTAGATGACCTCATAGAACAGCTTCACTGCCATTGCTCATACCTCGAGAAGCATCCCTAAGCGTTCATGAGCTGCTGCTAGGCCGGATTACGGCTGCGAGCTGCCAGTCCTGGCGGACCAGGCCAGGGAGCGGCCGGGCACCTCGGAGAATAAGGAACAAGCTCGCTGATGCCGGCTCCGCTCCAGCGAGTTGCTATGCTGCCCAGTTCTTGGGTAATTATTCGGCTCGATGAGGGGAAGGTCCCTCGCCTGAAGCTACAGTTCCCAACGCAGCAGCCGGATCTACACCTCAGCCTTGAGCTTTTTCAGCGTGGCGGTTCCGTAATATTTGCATCCACGCTTGATCTCGTCTGGCTCGATCTCATACTCTTGGATGAGCTTTTTGACCTTGCCTTGAGAAACGCCCAGCGCTTCCGCCATCTTGCCCGCTGAAAACATTTCGTCGCCACTCTTCGTCGCCACTTTTCCACCTCTTTCAATGAACGGATCTATTCCTATAGATGCTTACGAATTACAGATTATCACGCAGAATCCCTGCAGCCTGGCATAATGGCTGCGAGCTGCCTGCCCTGGCGGTCAGCCCAGGGTGCGGCCAGGCTGATCAACACACAAAGCCGCGGCTCGCTGAGGCCTGGCCCGCTCCAGCGAGTGGCTAGGCGGAGCAGAAAGACCTATTCTCTAGTCGATGGATCCAGTGATAGCTTTCAGCAAAGCTCGCTAGATCCCCCCAATTCATTACGATTCTGTCTGCAAGCTGCTCCCACAGTAATCGCAAATCGCGCTGTGCGAATCCGTCCACTCGATTTCGTCCGGGTGCACGCCGCCGCCGCAACTAGGACACTTTAGCGGCAGCGTTCCGCGTTTCGCTGGGCTTTCGCTCTCGGTATGATGATCGATCTCTTGCTCAAGGGGGCCTACGCGAGGTACGCGCCGGCGAAACCCTCTCATTAGCCGGCGTCGCATCGCGCGTCCGGGTCTGCGAAACATTCTCATAGGGAATTTCCTCCAATGCGAGACATCAGAGATCGCCTCGCTCTCAATATTGACCTCAATAGCTGTTCTGTGGTCACCGGCATAGGAATGTTAGCACGCGGTATCGGACCAGAGTGCTATACGAATTGCTGCTGACGAGTGTTGCCGAGCCGCCTAACAGCTGCAAGCTACCCGTGCTTGCCTGCCCTGCCGGCCAGGCCAGGGGGCCGCAGGCACAAGTGAGCAGCCGGGGATCGCTCCGTAGTGAGCTCGGCCCAGAGCCCCGACCTTCATTCCCATTAGCATTTATCGTTGAATCCCCGGTCCGCTCCAGCGAGAGTCTGTGTAAAAAGTCCTCTCCGAGGCGATAATACATTTGTCGTTAGATTCTGTCTAATCTGAGGTTTCAATGCATCACATTGATGGCATTAATCGAGACCAAATCACCATGTTTCCCGAAGCTCTGGATGACTATATCAGCGAAGATAATCCCGTCCGCTTTATCGACGCTTTTGTGGGAAGCCTGGATCTTTCATCGCTCGGCTTCCAGCAAGTCACCACCGCGGATACCGGGCGACCTCCCTACCACCCCGGAGATCTTCTGCGCCTATACATCTACGGTTATCTCAACCACGTCCGATCCAGTCGCAGGCTAGAGAAGGAGACTAACCGTAATGTGGAACTGATGTGGCTGCTTCGCCGCCTCATTCCTGACTTTAAGACTATCGCTGACTTCCGACGGGACAACCACAAAGCAATCCAAAAAGTCTGCCGCTCCTTGACCCTCTTCTGTCGGGAATGCGACCTGTTCGGCGGAGAACTCATTGCCATCGAGGGCAGTAAGTTCAAGGCTGTAAACAGTCGGCGCAGGAACTTCTCGAAACGCAAGCTCAATTCCTTCATCAAGAAGATAGATCAGCAGATTGAAGACTACCTCAACGATTTGGACGAGAACGATGATCTTGAAGCAGAAGTCCACAAGCCAACCGCCGAAGAAATCCAGGAGAAGATCGACTCCCTGAAGGAACGCAAGGGCAATCTCGGCAAGCTCCTCGATGAACTCGAATCATCAGACCAAACGCAGGTTTCCTTCACCGATCCTGACAGCCGCTCCATGCCTCTGGGGCAGAACCACGGCACGCAAGTGGGATATAACGTCCAGGTCAGCGTGGACGATAAGCACAAGTTGATCCTCGATCACAATGTCACCAATGAAGTCAACGATTTCGATCAATTAGAACGCATGGCTACCCTCGCTAAAGAGATCCTCCAGGTAGATGAGCTCGAGGTCCTTGCCGACAAAGGCTACTACGACGGCGGCCAGATCAAAGCCTGCCTGCAGAAAGGAATTATTCCCACAATCCCCAAAGCGAATACTTCCGCTAATCGCAAAAAGGGGCTATTTACCAAGCGGGATTTCAGGTATGACCGGGAAAACGATTGTTATTGGTGCCCTGCCGGCGAGCGCATGACCTTCCGTTTCCAGACGACTGAGAAGGATCGCCAGATCAAGTACTATGCCACCAGCTCATGCAGGGCCTGCAAGATCAAGCATAGATGCACCCGCAGCAAAGACGGCAGAAGGATAACCCGCCTGGTGGATGAAGATCTGCTGGATGAGATGCAGAGACGGATTGAAAATAATCCAGATCTTCTGACCAGACGCAAGGCAATCGTTGAACATCCCTTCGGAACGATCAAATTAAGCATGGACCAGGGTTATTTCTTAATGAAAGGAATACCAAAAACCAGCGCTGAGACGAGTCTCTCATTTCTGGCATACAACATCAAAAGAGCGATCAATATCCTGGGAGTACCCAAAATGATCGAAGCCCTGGGGTGATCCAGGGCTTTTTTTGTCTTTCACCAGTTTCGGCGGCCAATCTATTGGAATACGTCGATACTCGCTACTAGAGCTGAGAATTCGTAGCCTTTCGGCTGCTTTTCACACAGCCTGGCGAGTGGTTAGGCTGCCAAATATGCTTCGCCGGCTCTCAGCGATTACGATTATTGGCCATCAACACGACAGGTCAGTTCGTCCAAGTGCTTCAATCAATTCTATGATCAAAGAGAGTTCGGATTGTCTTGAGATTTGCAGTAGGGGCTCAAGCAAGCGATGTCCGTGGTTGCTCCTCAATCTCGATCGAAGAACTCATGGAATAAGGCCTGGAGAGCGCTTCCTCTATTCTCTTTAAATGATTCAGTTGGAAATCTATCAATCAAAGCGGGAGGCCGGATCAGGCACCTACTCCAAGTTTAGCCAGGGACTTTCGTATGGCTTCCACCTCCTCAGCAATCGCAGGCTCATCTGGAAATAGCCGCGCCTGCATACGCTTGAAAGCTAGCTCTCCGCACAATTGCCGCAGGCGTCTCATTTTCCGCCAGCTCGAGATTCCTCCTCTTGTGAAGGCACGCCAGAGTTCCCGCGCACCCGCCCACGGTTCCAACAGACTGCCATAAAGCTCCTCCGGGATCTCACCGCGCAGCTCCGTTTCAAGGCAACGCCGCTGCCTCCTCATTGACCAAATCATCACAACGAGAAGTAAGATCCCACCAGCCCAGGTAGCCGCAACCGCTATTGGGTTCAGGCTCACCGCGTTTCGTGTTATGAAACTATGGAATGCATTCGTGGCCACTGCAAGGGCGAACGCGGCTACGGGTATTGTCCAGCGAACCGAGGGCCGGCGGGCAAGCCGCGCGTAGCCCAGGCCCGCGCCAAAGATCGCGGAGTAGAATGCGTGGTCCAGTGCGTAAAGAAGGCCTTGAATAAAGATAGTATTGCTCAGCCCGGAGAATCCTCGGAAGAGAAAGGCGCCAAGATAGCTCACGATGTTTCCAGTCATCGCGAATCCAAATCCAACAAGCGCACCGTAGATGACCCCATCAAGAACATTGTCAAACTCATGTCGGTAGCGCCTCGCCAAGAAAAGGATCGCGCACCCCTTTAGAGCCTCCTCGACAATCGGCGAAACCAAGCCGACTCGAAGAGCCTCAATAGCTTCTGGACCGAGAAGGCCCGGTGGCAACTGAAAAAAGACTCTCACCACGGCCGCAACCAGGATCGCGGGTATGGCCCCCCATAGAAACGCAGCTGCCAGGAGGCGCATGGGCTCCTTCTCGTAACGGTCGAACCAGTAGAGTCCCGCTCCGTACAGAAACATGGGGAGGATCCCGGCGAGCAGGCCAATGCTCACTCCCTTGATCACGTCCGTAGCCGGAAGGATTCCGGCTACCCAAACCACATCGGGAGAGTCCCACAGGACGCGTGTGGTGTCTGAAGTGCTGGCGCGAATGGTGCCTGGCATTCCTTCAATAGCCAGCGAAGGAGGCTCACTGGTCCCCATCTTTAGGGTTGCGCTCCCGGGCGGCACAGAACGAAACTGATAATGGGTCACCTGGGAAGCTTGCGGATCCGGCCAGGTCACAAGCATGTCGTAGGGAGTATGCGTGGCTGTTTCGATCTTGGCATATGTGAGCTCGTCAGAGGGCGGATCGGTGTGCAAGATGACGAGGCCATCATGCGATGTGGTGGCAGTCAGTGTAGCGTCACCCTCCGTGCTGAGAGACACGCGCGCAACCTCAGCGGCCTGCCCATTGATTTCGACCCTGAGGCGATTCGCATACCAAGTATCGGTATCTGGCGGCTGCGCGAGACCCCACTCAAGTGGGCGCTCCCACTGTTCACCCTTGAACGCTGGACCCAACGGCCCCCCAAAATCGCTCTGCGGCGCCGGCTCGCCCCATAAGCCACCGAAAGGCAACCACTCGAAGCCGCTCCAGGCTGTTGGATCGCGCTCCACTTCTTCTCGATCCGGGATTAGAGAGACGTCCGGAATGACTCTTCCGACGCTGCCGGTGCGGTCCATGACTTGAAATTGGGCGTTACCGACGGTCACACCGTTGGGGTAAAGCTCCTCCCCGACGAAGTAGTTCGCATGGGATCCTAGAGAAACGTACGTTGCCGGATGAGTCCCTTCTTCGATCCGCGTGGCGCCCCATGTTCTTCGGGTGCCGCCATGATGTTGGCTCAGGACCACCCACTGTGGCTCCCCCTCACTACTAAGCACGACTTCGATCATCTCCCAATCGCCCTCATGCTTGTTGAAAGCATCGTTGTAGTAATAGAAGAGCCAGTATTGAATAGTGATGAATTCGGGATCCTCATCGCGCACAACGTGAGCGTAGGCGACGATGGGCGGCCCGCCTGAATCTGGACTCAGCACAGTTCGGTAGTAGGCCCGGTGTGCCGAGTAGTTTTTGAAGTTCGAAGAACCCTGGTCACCGTACCATGCATCGAGTGAATAACTGACGTCCTGGAAAGTAAGAAGGTCTGATACGGAAACCTGTGGCAGAACATTAGCAGTGAACCAAAGTAGCTGCGCTTGTCGCAGTTGGGCTGTGCGAATCAAGACGTCGACCGACTGAGGGCGAAACAGTTCAGCAGAGTGGAAATACAGCACCGGGGCATAGGTCTCCGCAAGCTCTTGATCCGACCTCTCGGGGGGCTGCTCTGCAAGTGCAACTTGGTTCCCTAATTGAGAGAGCAGCAACGAGAACACGACGCAGCCGATGCACCTATTGAGGCTCATTCTTCGGATTGAGGTTCCAACCACTTAATCAATTGGGCGTGAAGCTCCGAAGCTCCTAGGATTTGCTCGTTCTCGAGCTCCCATTCAGCCGGGAACATCACGAACGGTGCCATTTGGTCGCCCCCCAGCCCCCCGTGCGACCCCACTAATTCCTCAAAGGCCGCCACCTCACCCGTCTCGGGATCGTACAAGCTGTTGACCATGATGTCTGCGACATGAGGGAAGGAGTCCAGCCGTCTCATATGCTCGGCCGCATTGCGGCCGAAGTTGATCAATGGATCCTCTCCCTCAACTCGTCGATCTTTTAAGTAATAGACACCTTCCGGGCCGAGAGCCAGCGGGCCGTGCTCCTCAGATCGCACGAGCAGGAAACCAATACCTTCATGGTTAGCCAGTCCCTTAAGGAGGTCAGGGAAGGTCTCATTGATCAGCTCATAGCTCATCCGATCATTCCACTGCGTGAAATAGATGAGTCCGAGATTCCCTGAGGCCATGACGACCACTTCGGCAGGCTTCTCGTCCGCCGCCTCTCGCGCTCGATCAATGTCTTTCCTCAGTGGACCCACGATGACCTGTTCCAAATACCTCTGTTGCTTCTCTAAGCCAGCGCGGTAAGGGTCGAGCGCTTGATCCAGCTTAGCTCGCTCTTGGCTAAATTTCTCGATATATGGAACCAAAAAGTCTGGCTTGGCTGGCGAAGAGCTATCCGACTGAGGCGCCGAAGTCGCACCGCCGTCTTCGACGTAGATTCGGTTCTTGACGGCACGCCGCAGGAGCCGTGATGCGAGATGATCGTCATCAGGAATGAGATCGTGGAGGACATCGGTTAGGACCACACGCAAGTTTCCCCATGCGGCGTCTTCGGTGTCCTCACTCTCGACGGTCTGCCCGTCAGTGATCAGAGTCCCGACGAGCTGCTCCAAGGTCATGTCATACCGCTGCTTGAAGGTTGCACCCTGACTCTGACCATGGTCCGAAAGTATGACGAACTGGTAAGGTCGTGGTGTTCTCCTCGAAGCCCGGTCGAGTCGGTTGAAGAGTGTGTCCAGGTCCCTCAAGACCGCAAGCGCATCTTCGCGCTCGATTCCAGAGTGATGGGCAACTTCGTCATAACCGAAGAACGTTGCGTACACGGAAGGAACTCCCGAATACATGTCACCGATCACCACATAGGCACTTAACTCGCGCATCAACACAGTCGTAGCCGCTCGCAGCAACGGATACACGCCCCCGCGGTGGATCCGCGGCCTCTCGTCCTGGCGGCGTTGGTACCTTGCCGCGCGGATCTCAGCGAGGAGATCCCAAATGAACAGCAGCGCGATGCGCAGAACGTTATACGGGCCCATGAAAAGCGGGTAGAAATCCTGGGTACTGTGCCGGCCCGAGTCAGACAGAGTACTAAATGTGAACATCGCGATTGGCGCGTCACCAGAGAGAAGGTTTGCTCGGCTGGCACCACCACGCGCTAGCAGCCCAACTCCTTTCGACAGCCGACGTTCTAGTTCGGCCGCGTCCGCGGGTCGATTTGATACCATCGTCTTCTGACGATCTTTTTCATACCAGCGGAAAGCTGGAACATCGAAGTTGCTGCCAAGCAAGATTCCGGCCTGACTTGCAGAAGTCTGGCATGGGACGTTGCACTCCCACCCCGTGATCCGATACCTCCCCTCACGCTCCCAGCGCGCCAAGGTTGGCATGAACCCCTCTCGAATCGCTCGTTTCAAGATGCGTTTGGAAAGCCCATCGATCTCCAGGAACACTATGCCTGGGTCCCTTCCCACCTCTTCCTGCGGACTGAGATCGATGATGTGAGAAAGCAAGTGTTGGTAATAGGAATCGTCGTCATCGATCGCGAATAAGTCGCTGAAAGACACGTTGATGGCAGCCAAAATGGCCGAGACCAAAGCTATGAGCCAGATCTGCCCGATCGCGAATCCAGGCGCATATACGATGGCGAGCCACACCATGAGAACATTCGAGGCGAAGGCCAGGATCGAGAAGATAAGCAGGCTGGGAACGATCCCAAGTCGCACCAAGATCGGCCTGACAAGCGAGTTCACCAATCCGATGGCGCCGGATACCAGAAGCGCCGCACCAACAGTCTCAGCGGTAATGCCGCGGAACAGAAGGATCATGACACCGAACGTGAGCGCCTCGATGGTTCCTATGAGGGCAATACGCTGTATCCAAGGTAAATGGCGTAGCCTAGGTATGTGCATTCCAAATGCCTCCAGTAAGCTCGATCCCGGCACCAGGCGCCAAAATGTGAACTCTGACATCTGGCGCAGTCGCGTTTGCGGCTTTCTCGAACTCTTTCGGGGGACGGCTAAGAAATGAAGGATTGAGCCATTCCAAGCCGATCGGACAGTAAGTCCCCCAATGGATCGGTACCGTCATTCGTGGACGGAGTAGCTTTAGCGCCTCTGCTGCTGTGCGTGGGCTTAGATGGCCACCGCCGATCGTTGGCCCCCAACCCCACACTGGAAGCAACGCAACATCTAGTTCGGGTTCAACTTCGGCCATTCCATTGAAAAGATCTGTGTCGCCTGCGAAGTAGATGCTCTGGCTGCCTTTAATCAGGAACCCCATCGCATCGCCGTCCGGACCGAATGGGTACCGGAAGCCCCGGTGTTCGGCGTGTGTGCTCCGGATAGAGAGTGCGCCAAGCCGAATGACTTCTCCGATTCGGAACTCATCAACCTGCTTGAGCCCCAGCTTCGATAGCAGGTGGGCAGACCCTACTGGAGCAAGTACGCGTATCGAGACATCCAGCAAGCGCAACGAACGGAGATCAAGGTGATCTGCGTGAAGGTGCGAGATCAAAACCGCGTCGATATCCTGGTAAGTGGCGGGTTCTGCAGCTGCCGTCACCCGTCGAAGGTGCGCTATGCGGCTTGTCAGGGCGGGATCCGTTAGAAGGCGTAGCCCGTCCATCTCAATGAGCACCGTCGCATGGCCTAAGTAGGTAATCGCGGTTGTAGTTGACATAAGGCGAAACAGGTGTCGAGCGAGTGATTGCCTATCAACCGCCAGAAGCTTGCTTTCAGAGTAGAGACGGGGGTCGTCCGTACCCCCAGTCCTATGCCCCGCTCTTTTCGGACGTACGATGGTGTCAATCCTTGGTAAACTAACGCGCCCGACCTCCCTTGAGGTCGGGCATTGATTTTTCGGCGAAGCTACTTTGTTCCCGGTCTAAGGGGGTCCTTATACCAAGCTCACCTATTGGCTTGAGTGAGTCTTCTCTCACAATGATCGTACCGGAAAAGCCCATGACTTTCAATTGGTGTTCGAGATCGTTGATTTCCGTGCCGCATTGCTGTAACCTGTTTTAGACAAGGTTGATTTGCCATCGCGCACCGACAGGAACCCACCTGTAATTCAGCCTTGCATGCGCTGGAACCTCCGCATAGCCAGACGCTGAAGGCCATCAAAGCTGCGGTTGAATCGCTGCCGCCTCACACCACACGTCACTCACAATCTCACAATGGAAAGAGGTACGAATAGACCGCCGACGAACATGGACATTCCCGACAAGCTAGCATTTCGTAACCGCGACGCCTTGGCTGCGTTCGTGCGCGATCGTCTTGGATGGTCACCCAAGCGCTATGCCATCGCGATTCTCATCGCTAATCTAGCTATAGATATCTCTGCCGCGGTAGTGCTAAGAGCATTCGTCACGCAGTCTGGTGCTCCAGGCCTACTCCAGGATGCGACGAGCTTGCTTGTAGACTACCTGATGATGCCAGCGATGGGCGCGTTCTACATCTGGTCGAGTTCACAGATTGATCCGATGCTACAGCAGCTTTATGACGCAAGCGTCTTTGTCAGCTCCGATTCCATCAATAAGCCGTTGCAGGAACTTGTCCATGCGCTCAGGAGAGGCTGGGCCTCGACCGTTTCCCTGATTGTTGCTCTCATTGTTGCACTGCTGTTTGTGGGCTCATATCTCGACTGGTACCCGTGGCCTCAGTTGATAAGCTTTTTCAATCACTCGATAGTTCTGACCTGGCTTAAATTCCCAATGTGGATTGTGACCATTTACGGTCTGTCCCTGGGGCTCTATAACGTCGCTTCGACAACAATCACCTTGCGGCGCATCTTCCGCGACCAGTCAATCAGAATATCCCCTTGGCATCCCGATCGATGTGGAGGCCTCAAGAGCATCAGCCAATATTCGCTGACGCTAGGGTATGCGATCGCGGTGCTTGGACTGACCTTGTCTGTGCAGACTATCCGGGAGATTCAGCTGGGGACCTTCAGTACATCCTATTTCACTTGGTTTGGTCTTATCGCCTACCTTGTTCTGTCGCCGCTAGCTTTCTTCCTGCCCTTGGGAACAGCGCATGCAGCCATGAATGAAGCCAAGAAGTCTCATTTGCTCAGCCTTTCCACACAATTCGACCTACACTACAAGCGAATTGCGGAAGCCCTAGACTCAGAGGAGAAAGGGATCAGGGAGAGCGTACAGCGGATCGAGGCTCTAAAGTCCTTGTATAAGATTACTGAAGACTTCACGATCTGGCCATTCGATGTGGTCAATCTGCGGCGATTTCTAACCATCACCCTGGCGCCTGTCATACCGGGGCTTTTTACGATAGGCTCCGAACTCGTCAAAGTCTTGCTATCCGATTGACGACGGATCGAAGGCTCCTAGAGTCGCCATCGTCCGGAGTCATTGCCCATTCAACTCAATTGACTCTCGATGCGACATTCAACGGTCAGCCGCTTAGGATTCACCTCGAGCCTCAGCCATCAGGAGTTCACTTACGCTCAAGCGGACCTCAGGAGGGTCGCTACGCGTCATTGCCCATGCTTGAGGCAACGGCAACATGTGTATCTTCATAAAGGTGTACAGCTTCAGAAAAGTCAGTCCTATTAACCCGGCAATCGGCGCCACCGGCGCATTAGTCCCGAGCACCAGAACGGTGAAGAGCCCACTGTTCACGAATTTGCCAGGTGTTGACCAGTTAAGCAACCAAATGCGTGAATCTGCCTGATAGAAGTAGTTTGGTGACAACAGACCCCATCTTATAAATTGGTTAGAGAGATAGTGATCGACAAAGCCGTACATGATGAGATACCAGGCGATCGGGACAGCTAGGTAGGGATGTGATTGTAGATAGTTGATGTAAAAGAAGCTAAGCAGAACTCTATCCGCAATGATATCGATCTGGGCGCCAAACCGGGTCTCCTGCTTCATCGACCTTGCCAAATAGCCATCCAAACCATCAAGCGCCCAGTGGAGTACTAAGCCAACAAAGTTCCATAGCGTGCTCTGGGAATAGGCCGCGAAACCGAACACGGTCAAGCCAATCAGCACTCTGCCGAGAGTGATCGCATTAGGCCAATTCAGCAATTCCTCATGGGAAAGCGTCTCTAATCTTGTCCGCATATTGGATCCTCCCCTCCACTCATTCCGCCTCAGGCATGACCGCTGGAAGCACACGTTCTTATGGAAGTCTGCCAGCGAAATTCAAGGGTTTCGAAGCTCGCTGCCGACGCGGCGGAAGCACGACCCATCAATTGGGACACTAATTTGTCCTCACAAGATATCGAGGTCGCGTTTCATTTGCCTCAAACCGGCATGTAACCACGTGGTCTGAGCGCTGCGAGCTTATGAATGCCATGTTGCCTCCAGCAAACGACTTGCCGCCTAGTGGGCGCGAGCCGAGCGGCAGGGGATCGCTACTTGGAATCCAATTCCGAGAGCGCGCATCTTGATCATCTCTCGCTTCTGCCGCTGAATCCCCGGTCCGTCGGAGATCCTGGCGAACTTACC
>JBHIBY010000052.1:0-18392 GCA_046759305.1 Anaerolineales bacterium | reverse complement strand
AGCAGCGCTACCTGCATCTGCTCCAGATCAACAACGTCTCGGAGCTGGCTTGAAAACTCGTCCAGCACAAGTCGGGCGTCATATTGCGAACGATTGAAGCGCCGGTCAACTGCATTCTGCACGCGCACACGCAGCGGATTGAATACGGCCGCCACCACCAGGGTCGAAACGACGATACCGAACTGATCTTCGACAGGCAGCAACATCTGCGTCAGCGTTACGCTGGCCACAAACACCGCCACCAGAACCGCCGCCACCAACGCATACGCCGCAGTTCGAGAGATGATCCTGTCGATTTCATAAAGGCGGTACTTGAAAATGGATACTGCGATCGCAACAGGCAAGCCAACCGCGATCACCGAAAACGACAACACATTAGCCCATTCACTTGTGACCAATCCCAGAACCTCCTCGCTCACGACCGTGCTCGTCGCCGCGAGCGAGCCTGCAACCGCCATCCATGCGACCCACTTGATCTGCTGCCGGACCTCACCGGCCGATCGCCGGTACCTGACGAGGATGCCGGTGACCGAGGTTCCAATCGTGAGCATAAATATGCCGCTGAGCATTGAATCTGTTGCCTCGGCCAGGCCAGCGCCAGTGAAGACCCCCAGCGGATTCTCCACCGAAAGAGCGCATGGGTCGCTCGGTCTACCAAACCGCTCGACGCATACCGTCTCGGGGCCGATTGCGTACATCACCCCCCAGACCAGCACGAGCGTAGCGAGCCCCCAGAGTGCCCAACGGAATCGATTGCTAGGGACCCGGCCGTCTGGAAATAGCAGAATGACTGGCCCAACGAGCAGCAAATATCCAGGAAGCTGAAACCAGCCCCCAATGATCAGCGATACTGCGGCGGTGGATTCTGTGCCTGCACGCGCGGCTCGCAAAGCAAACTCGTCGCTTGCAGCGCCGATCCCTAGAATGAGCAAAAAGGCAAGGAAGATCCATCCGAGTGGGTTCCGAGGGCGCCTGACCGCGATGAGCCATCCAACGATGGGAAACGCGAGCAGCAAGAACGTAAACACTAAATCAGAGGTAGGGATTGGGTCCACCGGATTTTGCAGCCCGAGCCACAGCAAGATAACCGCCATGGATATGCCGAGCAGGAGCAATATCGTCGCCAGCGCGGTAACCCAGCGACGTCGGCTGCTGCTCAATTGAGTTCCCCCGGGGAAGATCCGAGTCCATGACCACCGTGGGTAGCCTCACGTATACCTTTCCGTCCCGAACTTCTTCCGGGCAAGTCTCCAGCTTAACGGCGGGATCCAGAAGGAACTCAATGGACTTCGCATCGACTTGATCGCCGCGCCGGGGGCAGGTCAACAAACGCCCTCGAGTGGCGATCGAACCTGAAACAAGTCGTTCATTCAAACAGCTAGGTGCCTTCTCGTCCCTTTAGTCCCTGCAATCTCAACTGCTCCTCTAAACACTCCTGAACCGCATGGTTCAGGACGGAGACTTCTTCGCTCATTTCCTTTACACGGTGACTGAGATTTTGAACCAATCGAAATGCGATGGTGGGGTCCTCCTGTATCCGGCGCATGAAATTCTTCTTATCCACAGTCAGCACTCTAGAATCTCCCAGGGAACGGGCGCTGGTGGAGTGGACTTCTTTGAAAAAGAGTGCTAACTCACCCAAGAAGTCTCCTTCTCGATAGAGCGTAAGTGATACCTCTTTACCGGCCTCTTCCAGATAGACCTCCACCTTACCTTCCTGGATGACGTACATGCAGTCACTCTGTTCCCCCTGGCGGAAGATGAGATCCCCATCCCCGTAAGGCCTACCTAGCGCGCCTGATTCCATAGTGATTCTCCTCCTAACCTTACCCCTACTGCTTGTCTTCTACGGTCTGAGGGAACTCCTGACCAAGGTCGGCACCCCTAAGCCGCTTGAACCCCGCAATCAGCTCAACGATCGAGGCAAGGTTGTCCCAGAGGAAGCGCGACCAAAAGCCCGGGTACAGAGTGCGCTGGAAGATTTCCCGATACGGAGCGCTGCCTGTATACATATCCCACAGCACGGTGCTCATCCAGCGGCCGCCTCCGTCCCTCCGCTGCTCTGCGGCGGCCATACGCAGCACCGCGCGGCGGGCGAATCGACGCTTCTGGATCTGACGCGCCATCCAGAAGATAACCTTCCCCAGTGTATTGTCGCCCTCGATGGCGCGACAGGCCGGTAGATAATGGCGCCTGAAGTCCTTCGCAGAAATACCCTGAAAGACGGCAGCAGCCGCCGCGGATTTAGCGGTGCGGTACGCGGCGCCGATGCCGTCCTTGTAGAGGCGTGTTGCACCGCAGTCGCCAATAAAGACGATCCGATCCCCGAAGGGCTGGACCGCTCCTCGGACACTGATGCGCGGCCGGCATTGGCAAGCGCCTTCGTTTAGCGGCAAATCAGCCGGCATGAGCTGCCTGATCTCTGGGGATTCGACTAAGGAGTCGATCAGTTCGTCATTGATTTCATCTCCCAGCAGGATTAGGCTAGCGTAATCGCCCTTGGGAATAATTGCCGCGAATTCCAATCGCGGGATATTGAGCAGGAAAACGTGCATAGCGTTGCCCAGGTACTTGTCGACATCCTGAGCACCCAGATGGTATTCGCGAATAAAGGTCTTTGTGGTGCGCGGTGGCTTGTAAGCGAGGTCCATCCGATCAAAGAGCTTTAGAGCAGCGGTGTTGATTCCGGTCGTGACCGCCAACAGCTCATACACTTGCGGTGAGCCGCCACGTGTACCAACTGCCACGCCACTGGCGTTACCAGAAACCTGGCTCACGCGTCTGTGGATCACACGTGCACCCTTCTCTTGAGTAAGCGATAGCAAGTGGCCGTCGAAACTGTCCCACTTGGCTTCCTTCAGCCCTTGGGGACCTGGCCCACGGTAGATGGCTCCGATACGCTTCTCTTCCATTGGGGTGTCGATGCGGACACTGCCAGCATCACTGTGCATGACATAGGCCGAGATCCCACGTTGCACCACCGTGGGAGGCAGGATGATCCCCTCCGCGGCGAGCATCTGAACAAGCGATTCGGACACAATTCCTCCGCACATGTTGCAGCCCGGCGGGCCGGGAATGGTGAAATCGCGTGGCTCGTAGATGTCTACCTGGAGTTCCTGCCCGATCATCCCAGCCATCTCAAGAAGGAAATAGGTAAAGAAAGAGCCGGCGGGCCCACCGCCCATAACCGCGACTCTTGCCCCATTCGTTAGCTCAAGATTGTTCGTGTCGAGAGCGGGTCCTATTTCGGTCCTCCCTTAGCATCACCGGGGTATAGAGCGCACCCCCATTTGCATCCCTATGGAGCGCAAGCGATCTAGTAGTAGACATGCAAGCGTGGCGGGCTGTGAATTCTCTCCTTATTCGAGTTCCTCACCGATGTCACGTAGCCACAGCGATGACTGCGATGGTTGCACGGTCTCGATCACCAATCGAAGCAGCGCCTGGCTGACGTCCTCGAGTTCCACCTCGTCTTGGACCGTGCTACTAAATGTGGCGAGCGCGCGAGCAGCGTCGTAGCGGCGGCGGTAAAAGCGGCGATCGATCGCCGCCTGTATACGCCCGCGGAGTGGATTGAACAGCGCTGCGATAGCCAGCGTAGTTGCGACGATTGCCAGTTGGTCACCCTGCCCGGTCAAGTTCCGGAAGATGCTTTGCAGCAACGCCACGCCGAAGAGATAAATGAGGATCAGCGTCCCCGTGAGGGCGCCGTAAACCAGCGTGCGGTTGATGATGACATCGATATCCCATAGTCGGTAGCGAAGGATGGCGATGACAAATGAGAAGGGGAAGATCAACGTGGCTAGGCCCATAACTGTGATGCCGACAACGCGCACAACGAGTGAAAGCGCGAACAGCGAAGCTCCTACCCGCTGATAAAGGATGTTCGGCACCGCAGGGTCGCTTAGAGCGGGAACGATCACAAAGGTCAGAAAATAGGCAAACGGCCCGACAACCGCAAGCACCAGGCCCGAGATAGCCCACTTCGTTTGTTGACGCTGCAGCGGAGTCGAGATTTCGAGGTAGCGATAGAGCTGGGCAAATAGGCCGACGCCAGTCCAAATGAGCAGCACCAGTAGTTGCAAAAGGATAGGCAATGAGGACAAACTGAGTGGACTCTCTGGAACGAAGATAGCAAAAGCCATGAGGATCGCCCAACTGACCACCATGACGAGCGTCCAGCGAGGCGCAAAGCGACCGACCGGGAAAACGTAAAGTAGGCTTATTCCCGACACGAGCCCCACATAGGTAACTGCGCTTACGAGCACCGTAAACACAGGATCAACTTCTCCCGCAGGGTACATCAGCGAAAGCGTGAGCCAGGCTCCGTTGCTGACCAGCGCGAAGGCCAGTGTCAGCGCCATCCAATCATTAGGGCCTCGCCAGAACACGATTACACCGATGAAGAGATGCGTTATTACGACCAGCAGAAATAGGGCAGTCAGGTAGCTGGCATAGCCGCTCAGCGTGACATTCAATGCGTCAATCGAGCGTGCGTCAACGGTGGAGGCGAAAGTCTCATGCAGATCCGAGATTCCCAGACCAACCAAGACGACAATCATTGCTGTCAGGGCGACCCAAGCCAGCCGTGCGGGTGCGATTGCCCGAGATGCCAGTGATTTGAATTTAGTCAAGGCTAAGTCTCATTCCGGATTATTGAAGTGTCTGCAAGTAAAGCCAGATCGCTTGAAGTTCGTCATCGGTAAGTTCGCCCACCCGTTCCCAGGGCATAAGGCGTGGATCGAGATCCTCGCCGCGAGGTGTTTCTCCGGTTCGCAGGGCCGTTACAAAATCCTCCTCGGTCCACTCCGAAAGATTGCCTCCTGATCTTAGGTCGAGGCCGGCTCCAGCTCCGGGGCCGCCGCTCAAGGCCGGCCCGTGACAGATCCTGCAGGCGGTCGCCAAGTACTTGCCATACTCAACGGTTGGCCCGGGATCAGGAGCGGGAGGACGGGCGGCCTCATGCTCAATCACCTCGGCCGGTATCAAATTGGGGTTGCTCAGAATCGAGAGTTGGTAAAAGGGTCCCAGTCTCCGCCCTGGAAGCTGGTTGTCGACAGGGGGTAAGCCCTTTAGATAGGCAATGATGGCTCCGAGATCCTCATCGGTAAGGGAATAGAATGATTCAGAAGGCATCTCGATTAACGGCTTGCCGTTCTCATCGATTCCGTGGCGGATTGCGAGCGCCCATTCTTCGTCGGACGCTTCCCGTCCAAACCCGCCCACTCCGCTAGTCAAATTGCTGGCCGCGATCCTTCCCGTAAGTGGATCGTTAAACTGCAATTTCCCGCTCAGATCATCGCCGTGGCATTCCTTGCAGAAGAGGACGGTGTTGATCAGATGCTGGCCGCGCTCGATGGATGCCTGATCGGCAGGAATTTCAACGGTCTCGACGGTAAATTCGTATACCATGCTGAGGCGCTCATCGACCTGTTGTCCCATCACGATGCCGCCCAGCACGATGAGCGCCACTCCAGCAATGACCAGAATCACCACATATCTGAGAGCTCGAATCAATCTATATCCTCTCCACCAGGTCTTAGATCTGTGTACTCGGTTCGGCCGATACCTGCACCTCTGTGGATTCAGCTTCCTGACTTGGTTGCAGTAGCAGCTGAGTGGCTCGCCGAGCATGAACGTAAGTAACTGATACCAATAGCAGGGCCGACACAGGATGGACTGCAGCTATCATTGGGGCCGCCTCTTGAACGCTGGGAAGGGCGGTGTGCACGAAGTGGAGCAGGGTCATCCCAATTAACCACGCGGTGAGACGCCGAGGGATCCAACCTATTAATCCGAAAATAATCAATCCCAGAATAGGAAAACCAGATGAGAAGCCAATTTCTCCGTGCGCACTCCAATAGGTTCGGCTGACAAATAGCGACATCCCGGCAATGAAGAATGGGATGATGACGGCCACTAGCGTCAGCCATGCGAATCCCACATAGATATACCGCGCGATCTTCCGCATTTGTAACCCCGATTTATGGAATTAGAACGGCTTGAACATCATGAGCCAGAGGATCACCAGGGTGATACCAAAACCTAGAATCGCAAGTGGCACCGGACGTAACGTGGCCTGAACAGCCAGAATTTCCTCTTCGCTTGCCGCCTCAATGGCGGGCTTGTCTCCCCAACCCTCGAAGTATGGAAGCCCCAAGGCCTTTCGTAGCTTGTGGTAATGTACCCTGCTCGACCACCCCATGTAGATGCTCATGCCCAGCAGAAGCACCAAAGAGGTCCAGATCCAACCCTGGCTCCACCATCGCCCCATGAACCCTGCGATGATCCCGCTGACAAAAAGCAGTAAAAACGATAGCGCAAATCCGGGCCAACTATAACCAGACAGATCCAGCAGCGTGCGCATCCGTTCTGGGTCGCGCTCCTTCTGGACCTGAAACGTCATCAGCGTTGTACCGCCATGGGCTAGCATGAAGGCCATGACCCCCAGGACGTGCAGAAATACTAACCAGCTGTACATGATCACTCTCCTAATTAGAAGGGTTTGAACATCATCAACCACAGGATGAGGACGAGGGCGGTCATGCCCGTGACAGTCAATAACAGGGGTATCCGGGATCCCAACCGTAAACCCCATTCAACCACCGTGTACCAACGTTCGCCTTCGGCGGGTCGCTCTTCCCTCTCAAATCGGAACCCGATCTGAACCCCGCCAAATAAGATCATCACCACTCCAATCACAATAAAGATCAGCAGCGAGAGCCACGCCCAGCCATCTCGCCACCAATTGCCCATCACCATCAGCACGAGTCCGGTCACTACCATCACGAGGGCGCTTCCCAACGACCAGGGCCCGGTAAGATCGAAGACGCTCTCTAGCGCCTTGAGGCGCCGCGGCTCAGTCTCTCGGTTGAGCGCGAACGAGACGCTGGCGAAAGCTCCATGAACTAGGAAGTAGCCCAGGACGCTCGCTACATGCAGGAAGAGGATTACGTCATACATTTCGGTCGGCGGCCTCAAAAAGGCTTGAACATCATCAGCCAGAGAATAAGAACAAGAGCGCCCATTCCGGTCACGGTCAGCATAATGGGTCGACCCTTGGCTTGCTCCGCGGCTAGCTCCTCGTCCGAAGCTGGTATGGGGGCCTCACCTTTCTTGTCACGTGGCGTTTTGTATGTTTCCGGGTCGAACAAGTAGGAGACGCGATCGAAGTTGTTCCTGCCATACCCACCCATCACAAGTAGGATCACGACAAAGATGACAATGGAGATCCAAACCCAGGTCTCACTCCAGAATCGGCCCATAAAGCTCAGGACGATGCCGCTGATGAACATAACGGTCATTGAAATGCCCCCCGCTACCCCGGAGGATTCCCGCATCTTCAGCAGCATCTGTACGCTCTTACGCCCCTGCTCTCTCTTGAGCCCGTAACTCACGCTGGCTGTTGCGCCATGGAACAGGAAAAAACCTAAGGAGCTGGCAACGTGCAAGTATAGGATGATCTGATACATGCGCCTCCCAGCCACAAGACTAAAGGGAGACCGTCCAAAAAACGTTACGGTGCTTAGGAGTAGGACGATTCCGTAGCGCACGCGTTGTACAATCGCCGCATGGATCTCAAACTTTGGGTCCTGGGTCCACCCAGAATCGAGATAGGCGGTAAGCCACTTCGCGTCGACACTCGCAAGGCAACTGCCCTTCTGGTCTACCTGGCAGAGCGAGGAGAACCGCAGCGACGCGAAAGCCTGGCGACCCTTTTCTGGCCGGAGAGCGATACATCTCATTCCAAGGCGGCGCTGCGCCGAACGCTTTCTGCGCTGAGAAAAGCGGTTGGCGGAGACTGGGTCTCGGCCGATCGAGATGCGGTCACCCTATCCGCTCCCTGGCTTGATACACAGGAATTTCGCACGCTTTTGGCAGGTACCCGAAAACACGGACATGCTCCAACTGAAGTGTGCGATCAATGTCTCGAACCACTAATCCAAGCGGTTCAGCTGTATAGAGACGGTTTTCTATCCGGCTTCACACTTCCAGACAGCCCGGAATTCGATGAATGGCAGTACTTCACTGCACAGTCGCTTCAACGACAGCACGCGGATGCGCTGCAACGCTTGGTTCAGGTGCACGAGAGAGAGGGCAATTATGAACTGGCCACAGAATTTTCCCTCAAGAGCCTGGCACTCGACCCTCTAAACGAATCTGCACACCGTGAACTAATGGCTCTGTATGCGCGCCTCGGCCGGCGCGGGATGGCGATGCAACAGTACCGGGACTGTGTGCGGGTATTACAGGACGAGCTGGGAGCGCCACCGCTCGAAGAGACGGTCGAGCTCTACGAGACGATCAAAACCGGGGAGCTTGTCGCGGTCGAACCTCGCACGAGTCCCACACCTGTAGTGAAAAGTGCACTCGCCAGGTTGCCGCTGGTCGGAAGGCAGGACCAGATGGCTGAGCTCAGGGCAAGCTATTCCCAAATTGAAGGCAGCTCAAATCTAATACTCATCGAAGGCGAAGCCGGCATCGGGAAGACCCGCCTTGCGGAAGAATTTCTGGAGGGCAGCTCCGCAGTTGTGTTGACAGCACGCTGCTATCTCGATGAGTCATCGGTGGCATTTCGGCCTTGGATCGATGCGTTGCGCTCCGCAATCGTGGCGGAGAATGCCGGGGCGAAGCTTGAGGAGCTCCCTGAGATCTGGCTCACGGAAGCCGCCCGACTGCTACCCGAGATCCCCGATCTGTTCTCCAAGGTGAAACAGCCCACATCTGATCTTGGTGACAGAGGCCAGGATCGATACCTGAATGGTTTGGTACAGGTGCTAGGTGCGCTGGTAAAAGGCGATGAACCGGGTATCGTCTTTCTAGACGATCTCCAGTGGGCGGATGAGGCCTCGCTCGATTTGATTGCGTACATGATGAGGCGCGGTCCGGACCCGCCCCTGCTCGTGGTAGCTACTTGGCGAGTCGAAAGCGCTGTGGATGATCAGCGCCTGCGGACATGGATCGCCAGTCTCCCTACCGAATTGGTAAGTGCGATTTCCTTACCACTGCTTACCGAACAGGACGTGGCGAAAGTGGTTGGGACCTTGAAGAGTTCAGCACCCGCCTCGAGGCTTTATGAGGAGACCGAAGGACTGCCCTTGTTCTTAGCCGAGTATCTTGCCGCGCTAGAAGTGGGAACGATCGTAGCGGAGGACGGAGAGTGGAGCCTTCCCACACAAGTCCAGGAAATCCTGCGATCGAGGCTGGCATCTGTCACCGGCGCAAGCCAGCAGCTGCTCGGTGCGGCAGCCGTCATAGGTCGCTCTTTTGAGTTTGAAATCCTGCGAACGGTGAGCGGCCGGAGCCCCGAGGAGACTGTATCCGGTTTGGAAATGTTGATCGCAGGAGGCTTCGTTCGAGAGTATCGTGAGCAGCAGCCTCCGCTGGGACCGGCCTATGATTTCAAGCATGACAAGTTTCGAGAGTTAGCCCTCACAGACACTACCCAGGCCAGGCAGCGGCTTCTCCACGCGCGTGCCGCGGAAGCACTTTCTCACATGCAAGGATCGAGCTCGGGAGGTGCGCTGGCGAGTCGAATCGCGCGGCACTTCGAGATTTCAGGAAATGAAAGCCGCGCGGCCGAATACTACAATGAGGCTGGAGACCACGCCCGCGGCCTATACGCGAACGATGAGGCCATCGCTCATTATCAGAGCGCCTTGGCACTTGGCTACGAGGAACCAGGGCTCCTCCATGAGGTAATTGCCGATTTGAAGACTCTGATAGGCAACTACGATGTTGCCGCTCAAGAGTACGAGGCAGCAGCGGCCTATCAGGCGCATGGACGCATCGCCCGCATCGAGCACAAACTTGGGGGCCTTTACGAGAGGTGGGGTAAACGCGAGCGTGCCCTCAGCTATTACGAGGCTGCCGCCGGCTCATCCTCAGATGAGGGTAGCCGCGCGCGCGTATACGCCGATTGGAGTCTGACTGAGCATCGTGAAGGCCATGACGAACGCTCCAGGGAACTAATCGATCTGGCTCTGAAAGACGCGCGCAGCGCTGAAGATCCGCGAGCCCTCGCTCAATGCCATAACATGCTAGGGATCCTTGCTCGAGCGGAAGGAGACGGTGAGGCTGCCGAACGATATCTCTCCCAGAGCCTCGAGTTTGCTGAGCAATTGGACGACCCCGCCGCGCGCGCAGCGGCGCTGAACAATCTAGCGCTCGCGATGGCCAGCGATGGGAATAGGGAAGCCGCAATCGAACTTGAGCGAGAAGCGCTTCAGATCAGCGAGGCGCTTGGCGATCGACATCGTTCAGCGGCAATTCACAGCAACCTGGCCGATATTCTGCATAACGTCGGAGACGAGCAGGCTGCCAATGAACATCTTACGCAATCCGCGGCGCTTTTTGCAGAGGTCGGAGTGGTGTCAGGGAGTTATGAGCCGGAAATTTGGAAGCTCGTAGATTGGTGACCGGGATACGAGTAGGCGATAGTCGCGAATGGCACATCAGCGCATCGGAGAATAGACATGATCGTTTCGGACAACGCTCACGCCGTTCACCGACACTTCACCTAATTGCCAGTGATGTTCATTGGGCCTGGCTCTTCCATTCAATGAGCGCACCGGCAACCCACGTGGGAGGTTCGGCATTGTAGAGATCCGTGGCATCTGTCACTGCGATGTCCAAGATTTCACCATATCGCTCACCCACTCCAACCGTCCGGTGATGCCTGGCCCCTGAATGCCCCAAGTCTCTTCCAGGCTGGGGTCTCCGCCCGCGGCCACGCGCAGCTTCCATCTCGTCTGTAAAGGCGTGCAGCACACTGCTGACCACCGCTCGCTCGGAACCAGAATCCAAACAGCCATGAACCGCAGCCGCGATTTGATGTCCGCAATCTGCAACGCCTGCGTGCGGGAAGGCAATCACCCCACCGGCTCTGAGCGTTTCTGAGAAATCCCACTGCCGCCCGGCGTCTAGCAAACGATAAGTACCAGCTTCACCAAGCGCCTCGTGCTCTTCACGGTATTGCTTGTGGATATCCTCTTGCAGTTTGTCGCGATCCAGCTTCATCCGTTCACAACCTTCCTCGATGGATGGTAATCATCCCTCGGTGGCTTCACAGCTCCTCGATCATTCGGATGGGAATCCTGGTGATCTGCTTGAGCCTTCGATACGGGTTCATCACATGCACCTTGTAGTCGCCCCGAATCGCTTGCTTGGTGATACCAGCCACTGGTATATCCACTGTTTCGTCCAGCCAGGCTGCAATCGTAAGCATACGCATGGTGAACTTAAGTACTTCAAAATACTCGAGGTTTTCAACCGCTGAGCCAGCTGCGCGCTCATAGGCCTCCAGCATGACAGGCCGGAGCTCTTGCCCCACCATGACACCCGTCAGCATAACCGACCAGGCAAGATCCATTCGATAGTCGCCGATTTCGGCGAAAGACCAGTCGATAATCACCATCTCATCATTTCTTAGCAAGATGTTCTGCGGGTGGAAGTCGTTGTGAATCAGCACCGGTGAAGTGGCGACTCCGAGCACCTCTCGCTCACGCAGCCAAGCCATCGTCGGCGCGAAGTCTGTCAACTTAAAGCGGTCGACAGTTGCATCCATTTGCTGGAGCTGGCTTCTTATGAACGCCAGCGGTTCGTCCGGTCGCGGAAGCGACTCCCCCGGATCAGGGATCAACTCTCTCCAGGGGAGTGCATGGATCTTCGCTAGCATCTCTACCATCGGATCCAAAAAGTGCGGGATCTCGCTGCTCTTGATCTTGTCATCTAAGGTGCCGCCAGCAATGTACTCCATGACAAGAAAGGGATCGCCGAGCACCGACGGATCTGTCACCAGAGCATCCACGCGCGGAGTGGGTAGACCGAATTGGGATACTCCGGTCATTATTGAGAACTCCAGCTGAGCCTTTAGGATTGGGTCGGCTCCCTTGTACAGGCGCAGCACGAGCTCTTTATCCGTAGGCAGTCCATCTCGTGTCCCAGTGAGTCTCAAGCGGTAAAGGTCTGTTTCCCAGCCTTCGGTGAACTCATCTAGTTCTATGAGCTTCAGATCTACCAATTCCGGGTGTTGATTTCTCAGGAATTCGGTCAGCCTTTCCAGCGCTGGATCGCTCAGGCTGGGAAGGTCGAGTTCGACAGTCACAAAATGAAGAGAGTGGTGGGATGGGGGACTAGCGTTGAGTCGCCATTCCGGAGCGAGAGATAGTATTCGACGAATTCTCCCCGCATCGAGGCAGGCAAATCCCTACAATCGATTTGAGTGAGGAAGCTGAGCAGGCGGATCTTGTCGGGATCGTCGTCCTCGCCGGTGAGCAGCGTTAGGTCGCATTCCGCTTCGATTGTGGCCTTCGAATGGCGAATCCCGACCATGGATAGCATCTGCTCCAGGTCTTCGGAGAAGCATGGTGAAAAGACCTCGTCGTAGTACTTGTTGATGCCGCCGCGATTGGGGCTGAAGATCAAAACATTTCCGGCTTCGCCCAGAAGTTCTCGAGACTTTTGAATCCAGCTCAAGCGATCCCCATTCAGGTATTCAAAGGTGTGATTGAACAGCACCACCTCGAACCGTCGATCGGTCTGGTAGTCCTGGAATGCCAGATTGACCACTTCGAAATCGAATGCGGTACCAAATTCATTCTCGAGCTTCACCTGAAGCAGCCGGCAGGCGTGCTCGTTGACATCCACACCCACAAACCTCGCAATCGCACTTCCCAACGTTCGAAGCATAGGTATTTCAAAGAGCCCGGCTCCGGAGCCTACGCTCAGAATGCGCAAGGCCGAACGATCTTTTGCATAGGCGCTCAACTCGTCGAGCATTCGCTCCGCCTGATTGGTCGAACGACGGAAGACCTCGTTGCACTCTACGTAATACTCGCCACTGAGTGGGATCATGCCAGTGACACGCTTAAGAAATTGACAAACTGAGGAATGCGGTACATTCCACCGCTTTCGTAACGCGACAGGACATCACCAAAGACTTTTTCGGTGTCGACCGATTCGTCGAGCACACACTTCCTCAAGTAATTTTCCATGACTTCGGGTTGATCTCTGGGAAGCCTATGATCGAACTGGAGTTCAAGCACCTCGTACTCGGCCGAGAGGGACTCAAGGATGCGCTGAGTATCTTCATATTCCATGAACCTTGGAACTGTGTCCGAGACACGCTCGCGATAGACCTGGTGAAGTGTCTGATACGCCGAATCGGCGGCTAGCTGGTATATGAACATGCGACCGTCGGGTCGCAGCAGGTGTAGAAGGTGATCAATCACTTTTGACATCTGTTCCAGATCGACAGTAGTGAACGAGTGAATGGCCCAGATCACCTCGTATCCCGGTTCTGCATGAGGTACGGCCTCGGGGATGTCCTCGATGAGAGTCCGGATGTTTTGGCCAGCGCTGAAGTGCTCCAGCTCTCCTAACACCATCTCGGCTTGTTTCAAGCTGCGCTGCGATACATCGAGCAGGTCGCAAGCCAGGTGAAGGTCATCTGAGAGCGTCTGGTCCAGGTAGTGGGGAAAGATGGCTGAGCCACAGCCGACGTCCAGAATCTTGAGACGGTCCCCGCTGGAAGTCTCCCGCAATTTCGTGTCGAACGGATAGGCTGAAACGAGCGATTCGTATTCGATCGAGATCACGTCGGTCCAGGCTGCTTCGTCCCAGCTGTTGGTTGCGTAGAAGTACTTGGATGACTGAGTGCTCACCTAAATCGAGCTAGCCGTAATTCGGATCGGCGGAGCGCTGTTCGTGCTGAGTATATATGTAGGAATCCAGCCCTTCCTCCATGGGAAATGGGGTGCCAGGGAAGTCGTAGGAGAGTATCACATTGATCCGCTCACGGTTACCTAAGACTGGTCGAACACTGTGCCAGGCTCGATCGGCTCGCATCATGACCAGCCGACCAACCTTTGGGGACACCCGAATCATGTTGCCAAAGGTGTTCATGACGGGTCTGATTTGAATGATCCTATCCAGCACCCGCTGGATTGTAGAGTACTTCCCTTTGCTCAACATGATCCTGTAGTTAGGGTATAGCTCCGTCTCGCCGCCCTCCACCTCGTTGAGGTAGAGAATAGAAGTGACGCAGGCGCGATCGTAGTGCCAGCGATAAGAGGATTGCTTCGGGCGCATCAGATTGACGTTGACGCCCGCGCGGATGTTTTCAAGCGGAGCGAGTGGATATCCTATCGATTCGTTCACCAGCTGATTGACCTTGCCGGCATAGAGCTCCCAAATGTCCGGGATGTTATCCCGAATCTGCTCACCCTGGATGACATGGTAGCGCAAGGAACGCCCCTTCATCGGTCGATGAATTTCAGGCAAGGAATGTTCGTTCCGAAAGCCGTTGATCTCCTCAAGAAAGGCGCGGCACTGATCCGCGGTAAGGAAATCGTCCACGACTTGGTATCCCACTCTCTCCAATTGAAGTGAATCTGTATCCATCAAACTCCCTACCCTTGCTTAGCCGACACCTGTCATCCTAACCGAATCAAAGCCCTCAGGCCCAGAAGCCTGCGTGAACCTCGGCAGCCTCATCTTCGAGCGCCAGCCCAATGAATTCTATAGATCGGCCGCCACGAGCCAGAACATCTCGACAATGGAGAACAAGTCCCTGTTGCCCCCTTGCACCGCCCAATGAGGCGTAGAACCGCAGACCTCACGGCTCGCGAAGTCGACGAGCCGTGAGGTTTATGGTGGGCGCGATTGGACTCGAACCAACGACCTCACGGATGTGAACCGTGCGCTCTAACCAGCTGAGCTACGCGCCCTGCTAGTCGAATTATAGCAGTGGGGGTGTCCCTCTCTGGAGTCTTGCGGATCTCCCAACCACAGAAAACAAATGAGAAGGGCACAGGCCGTTGCAAGCCCGCGCGCAATTGACTGCGCATCCAGCTCAGTTTACATCTCAGCACGGATGCTATAATGCGCCGGTCATCCCAAAAACTCCCTTGAATACCCCAAAGTTCTCATCCGATGAACTGAGTTCTGGATGATCAGCGAACCGATACCAGATGCGGATCGTCGTGATAGGGCTCGCATGCGACGAGCGGAACGCCGGATCAGCCAGCTGCAGGCTTCTGAGCGAGAGGCCTACCTCGATCGGCTGGCGAATTCGGTTACGCCCGGCCCCGGGTTCTTCTTGTACGCGCTGCTCTGCGGCGCCCTCATCGGTTTGGGTTTTCGCTACGATCAGCGGGCACTGCTGATAGCGGGCGCGCTTCTTGCGCCCCGCCTGGGTCCGGTGGTTGGCCTCTCGCTGGCTGCTGTATCCGGCTCGCTGCGCTTCTTCCTGAGAATGTTGGTGGCATTAGCGCTGGGGATCCTGCTGGTCGCTGTGGCTGCGGGGCTGGCGTTTGCTTTCGCACCTGACGCCGACACAACATCCCTTCTTCCCTATGAACACATCAAGCTCAATCTGCTAGATTTCGGACTGCTCTTGACCGGCGCAGTGGTTATGGCGATCGTCCTCGCTCGAGCGGAAAGAGTCGCCGGCGTGGCGAGCGCGGCAGTGGCCTATGAGCTGATTCTCCCGCTAGGCGCCGCCGCTGTCGGGTTTTTGCTCGCCGAACCCGAGCTGATCGAAGGCGCCTCGCTTACCTTTGTGTTGCATCTCACTTGGGCGGTAGCAGCGGGACTTTTCACTATGGTCATCATGGGGTTCAGGCCGCTCACTGGGAGCGGTCGATCGCTAGCGGCGGCTATCGTCATGATGGGCCTTTTGGGCGTAGTCAGCGCGCTGGGGTTTGGCACCTCGGTGCTGGCCGCGCTTCCAACCCCAACTCCAACACCGACGCTCACTCCAACAACAACGCCGACTGCAACCCCAACTGCAACGCCTTCCGTCACACCCACCAGCACCGCCACCGCCACAGCTACAAGCACTGCCACACACACCCCGACCTTCACGCCAACCCCACCTCGCGCGATCGTATTAGGAACGAACTTTCAAGGAGCTATTTTGCGCGATGGGCCAAACGGGACACCTGTGGATTTCGTCGCAGAACGGGAACCACTACTGGTGATCGGTGGACCGGAACAGTCGGCAGGTCAGCTCTGGTGGCAGGTGCGCAAGGAAGATGGCGCAGAAGGTTGGCTCGTTGGGGATTTCTTGGCGACGGTGACCCCGACCGGATCTTAGCTCATCGCCCTATCCGGCGATATCAACAATAGCTTCAAGACCGGCTGTGCTATATAAGCCCAAGCACTCATGAAGGTCGATGCCTGGTGCGTAAGCTTGTCCTAGTCCGTGATCAGATGGCTGCAAATCCTAACCCTTTACCGCCCCTGCCAGATATCCAGCCTTCAGCCAACGCTGCAGGAAATAGGTGACGATAACCACGGGAATGGTGACGATTGTGGCGTAGGTAGCAATCACCGGCGGAGGAGATCTACCAACGATATTGACAATCTCGAGTGGCAAGGTCCTGTTGAAGAGCGTAAGGTAAATCGCGTACGTCACCTCGTCCCAGGAGGCCAGCCAAGCGAAGATAGTAGCCACGGCAATCCCAGGGGCCGCTAGAGGGACAACGACTCTAATAATCGTGGTCACTCTATTGGCTCCATCTATGCTCGCGGCCTCCTCCAGCTCACCTGGAATCGTGTCAAATGTACCAACCAGGATCCACGTTACCAGCGGCAAGGTAATGATCATATGAGCCAACACCAACTCGGTACCAGCCACAGAATCATAGAGCTGGATCCACGGTAAGGCGGCATCCAAGCGGAGAAACGCAATAGCGACCGGGAGGGCGATACCCACTTCGGGATACATGCGGGTGAAGAAGAGGGCAAGCAGCAAAATGTATTTCAGGTTCGACGAAAGTCTGGATATGGCATAGGCGCCAGGTATGGCGATAAGCAAGGTGACAGCTGCGGTCGTAGTGGCCACCCGCAAGCTCTTCGCCAGGCGTGTGACCAAATCGGTATCGATGGCCACACCGCCTGGGACCCGTTCGAGTACGACTCTCGACCACCACTTCGGCAACCTCTTATCCCAGTCTGTTCCTGTGAAGTCGCGATCACCGGGTTCTGCGAAGTAGAGCTCACTGATTACCCAGCGGGGATGTTGTGTGGCGAACGTCTCCTGGGGATTACCCAGTGACATTGTGATCATGAAGTAAATAGGGCTGATGACGATCAGCGCAACACCAAAGACAGCGACCCGAAAAGAACCTTTCTTGAGGAATTCTCTTATCCTCATCCGACAACTTCCCTTACCCCTACGATCCTGAGATAAACGAGCACCGCAATCATGATCATGAGAAGCAAGATTGAGGATGCCGCGGCAGAGGTCGTCAGGTGGACGTTCGTATATTCGTTGTACGCGAAGGTAGCAACGACCGGCACTTGACCGGAAACCCCGAGGGCCAGCGGATGAACAAAGATACGGAATGCATCAATGCCTCGAATGATTACAGCCGCCGTGATGGCTGGTACCAATAGCGGCAATGTGATCAGCCGGAAACGCTGCCAGATTGTGGCTCCATCCACATCAGCAGCTTCATAAAGGTCACGCGGGATGGCTTCCAACCCGGCAAGAAGGATCAGCATTACGAGCGGGGTCACTTTCCACATATCGCTGATCGCTACTCCCAGAAGCGCCAACGGCTCCTGCAAGAAGTTTAGGGTAGGAAGGGTCTCATTCAGTATTCCCAAAGACACCAACACCGTACTAACGTCGAACAAAAACTCATTCAGATAGCCGCTCGATCCAAAGATGTAGCGCATGTTTGTAGCGGCTACTACCACGGGTATCCCCAGTGGAAGGAGAACGACCGCTCGGAAGAGGCCTCGCCCGCGAAACTGCTGGCTAAGCATCAGCGCTAGTCCAAGTCCGATAAGCATTTCGAAGCTGACGCTTATAGCTGCGATCGAAACCGTGTTTACGACGGCATCGGCGAAGCCATATTTTCCGAAAAGCTCTTGGTAGCTCTCGAGGGTGGGGAACCCGCCTCCCATATGGAATTCCTGAAAACTGAGTGAAACATTCCGTATCACGGGGATCAAGGTGAAACCAAAAACATAGAGAAATAAGGGCGTGATGAGCAGCAGCTCGAACTTGTACTGTCCGACGAATTCCGGAATCGCGCGGAATCTGGATAGGAGGGGCTGTGGTTTAGAGGCAGAAGTCGTTGCCATCGAAAAAACCTCGAATTTGAGCCTTAAGAACCCCGGGCACACTGAGTCAATCAGCCTGCCCGGGGTCTTGTCTTACATCGATTGAAACCGATGAACAGTTCTGCTACGGCGCCGCGGCCTTCACGGCATCAAGCTTGCCTGCGATCTCATCGAGCACTGTTTGAGCGTCCTCTCCGTCGTTCACGATTCGATCATAGGCTTCGATCATGAATCCCAACAGGTCCTCCATGTAGGGGATATTTGGCCTCAGGATCCCGAACTGCAGCGCATCGTTGGCTGCCTCGAACTCCTCA
>JBHIBY010000051.1:0-18453 GCA_046759305.1 Anaerolineales bacterium | reverse complement strand
GGCGGCGCGAGCCGGAGCAGCGGGTGGATTGAGCCCAATCGCGGCGGTCATCTCGTTCGATTTGTATGGCGCGTTGCTTGGGAATTTAGCTGCTTTCACCTTTGCGGTGTTCATCGGGGCGACCGCTCTTGTCTGGCTGCGCACTTCGAGGTCCCCGCGCTGGACTGGCTGGGCAAGCGCCGTACTCGGGCTCGGGCTGCTTTCGCCCATCGGATACTTCTTTGCAGCCTTAGCAATGGTGTGGTTGATCGGGGTGAGCATATCCCTGTATCGACGGGGCTCAGCGCTCAGTGTCACGGATAATCCTGCGACAGCGACGACTTGAACCGCTGATGGGAGGCGTGTCATCTGGCAGCTGCTCCCATCTGGAAAGTCGTGATTTCTAGCGAAGGGAGCAGAGTGCTCACTTCTACAATCAGGTCAAGGACCACGCCGCGTGAGATCCAGGCAATAGACATGAATAAGTTGATATATGAGCTGCTGTACCGCTTGCCCTTAATTCCGATATCGTGGATCTTCGATCCGCTGTTCCCGGATTTGACTCGCTTGGTCGAAAGTGGACGCATCGCGCAACGTCTAGTCATCAGCCAAAAAACAGTGCGCAATCATGTTTCGAATATCTTCAGCAAGCTTCAGGTGGCTGACCGGGCAGAGGCCATCATTCGGGCGAGGGATGCTGGTCTTGGCAAGGATGTGACCGGCTAAGCTCGCGCCCATCTTGCGAGTAGCTTTTGGTAGCGGCAAACATCAAAAAAGGGGCCGTCGCAGAAATCTTCTGAGACGGCCCCTCAGTCTCATCCCCGGTCTTGAACTATGTCCGGAGGTTTTTGAGCCACTTCTCGATTTCTTTGGCAGCCACGTCTCTGCCGCCCAGCCCAAAGGCCAGAGCTGCAGCCACTGCTACAGAACCCAGCACGATCCCGAAGGCCAGGTTGACGATATCTTCCGCGATGCCAGTCTGCCGCAGCGCTAAGGCGCTGGAGAAGACGATGATGGCCACGCGGGCCACGGGGGCCATCAGGTGTGCCTGCGACCCACCCGTGCCGCGGATCACTCGATCAGCGATGCGGGCGAAGTACAGTCCGAGCCCGAAAATCACGACCCCGGCCACCATCCCGCCCGCAGCGACCAGGAACTCGGAGATCAGATCGGCCACGATCGTAAAGCCGAGCAAGTCGGACGCTTCGATGACCGCGAAGAACATGATCGCTAGCCAGGCCAGATAACCGACGATATCCGAAGGCGTCTGTCCTGCTGCCCCTTCTGTACCTCCCAGCCCGATCCAGCCCAGAACATTGTTGAAACCAATGCCGGTTAGCGCGTTCGTAATGAATCCGCGCACGGCGCGACCCACAAAATACGCGACAGCCAGAAGCAGGAGCGCGGCGAATACCGCAGGTACCGCCGCAAGCACTGTAGTTAGGATTTCAGAGGCGGGTTGCGATACTGCATCGATCTCCAGTGCATCCAGGGCAGCGATCGCCACCGGGACCAAGATCAACACATACACGACGGTTCCAACCACTTCCGATAGCTTCTGGCTCCCGAGAGCCTCCTGTACCCCCCAACGTTCCCCGAAGCGATCCAGGCCCGCGCCGGCGAGCAGGTTTGCTACTACCTGTCGTACGATGCGTGCCGCGATCCATCCCAAAAGGATGATGACACCCGCCCCAAAGATGCCGGGCAGGGCTCCCAAGATTTCGGTCACGACGCCCTGTATGGGCTCCAGCAAACCCTCCAGACCGAGCACTCCGATCATGGCTGGAAGGAAAACCAGGAACACAAGCCAGTAGACGACGGTTCCGAGGGTCTCGCTAACGGGTGCTTCCTGGGGTGCATCTACTTCTGCCTGTCGGGTCAACCACTCATCCAGTCTGGCCGTCTTCAGTCCGCGAGCGATCAGGAACCTCAGAATCGAGGCCACAATCCAAGCCACAAGCAACAGTACGCCAGCCCAGAAGATTGAAGGCAGGAAGCGGAAGATCTCCTCCAGGAATACCTGAATCGATTCAGCCGCGATGGTAAGCTGAAGCCGCTGCAGCACCACAACCAGAACCAGCAGCAAAATCAAGTAGTACACGGCCCTGGAGATCCACAACGTCAGGTTGACAGCGCCGGCCTCGTCTGGACTTCCGGTCATCGCGCTCAGTCTGCGGTCGAGTCCGGTCCGACGCAGGATCCAGCGAGTTGCAGCGCGGGCAATTACCGCTAGAAGCCAGCCGACTATGAGGACCCCGATCGCAATCGCGATATTGATGAGGTAGGGCCCCAATCCCTCAAATCCTTCCGGCAAGAACTCAGGCATGTAATATCTCTTTCTGCCGCTTGTTAGGCGGCTAATAAACCCGTAATTTCAACGGGTCTAGGTCGGCAGGCAGTGTTGAGTACAGTCTCAGGTTCTCCGTCTCAGCGACAACACCGCTGAATGAGCAAGCCTCGGCAAAGGGCAGTTGCGAGAAGTATTTGCCTTCAAACCAGCCGAGGTACCGCCAAATCACCGCCCGATACTGGCGGAGGTACGTGACGCCAAAAATGAGCACGTACTCCCCGATGTTAAGAACGCATTTTGAGCAGAAAAGACGCGAATCGAATTGGAACGAGGTCGAAAATCCCAAATCAGGAGCGCCAGGGGATTACCTGGCGCGCGTCTCTAGAAGCGAAGTGAAACAGGGTCTCCCCGCCTGATATTGTGCACGCGGGAAGCACTACCCTGGTTGATTGCGATCTCTAACCCGCCTTCGCTGCCCACAAAGGCGACCGCTTCGCCGACCTCGACGTCGCTGAAGGTAGCTGAGATTCCGTCGATCTCGAGCGAACCACAACGAGTGCGGGCATCTGGTGCATGGATGCGAATTAACTGTGAACCCTCACGTCCGAAGATCGGCTGCAAGAGAAGGGTAGTCTCGTTCTCCCAGGTGAACTTGAGGATGCTGGTCCGAAGGTTGCCGAAGTGATCGACATTTAGCACTTCCGCCTCGATACGGTTCTCGTCGGCCTTCAGACGGGGCGTGTCTAGAAGAAGCAGATCGCTGCAAGCCGGGCCAAGCTCTTCTATCGCTAAGCCGGCGGCCAGATGTGCTGCAGCCGGGCTGAAGATATCGCGTCCATGAAAAGTGTTGCTGACCTCAGAAAGACGGAAACGCGGATCGGTTAATTCAACCGCTTCGTAGCTTCCAGCTTGGGCTAGCGAATAGCTGAGCACGCCATTGTCAGGTGCAACGAAATACGCGTTGGAGATCTCTACCGCGATCGGCCGACGCCGGCTGCCCACACCCGGGTCGACCACCACGAGATGGACGGTTCCCGCGGGAAAGAAAGGGACCGCGGTCATGAGGACAAAAGCCGCCTGTCGGATGTCTTGGGGATGGATCAGGTGGCTCAGATCTACCAATTCAACCCGGGGCGCGATACCCAGAATCACGCCTTTCATGACTCCCACGAAGCCGTCAGCTTCGCCGAAGTCGGTTAGAAGCGTGATGATAGGGCGGGGTTCCTCGGGCATTTGATGCCTTTCATCTTCAAGCGGGGCAGCCAAAGCAGAATCTCATGCCCTAGCTGTTCCCTGCGCTGTTGCTCGATCTCCATCAGGGGAGCAAGAACGGTGGAACCCAGAGGCCTCCGTACCCCGCTTGTTTGAGGACAATGGTTCCAGCTAGCAGGAACACCCCAAGCGCGGCGTATGCCCAATCGATCGGACGGTATTTGAGCACCGGCAGCCAGGTACGCCTGCCAACCCCAAATGCCCGCAAATCCATTGCGTCAGTGATGTCCTCGCCCCCGAGCACCGCTCCGACGGTAAGCGGGATCAGCAGAGGTGCGAAGTTCCGAACGCGCTGGAAAATGCTCACGCCTCCTCGCGCATCTAGTTCGAAGCCCCGCGCGCGCTGGGCATCCATGGTCGTTTGGAAATCTCGGCCAAGGCTGGGAATGTAGCGGAATGCCATATCCATCGCGTAGGCCAACTTATCGCCCAGCCCCAGACCCTTAAAGGTGATCCCGTACAGGGCGGGGTTGATCGTGTAAGGAATAGTTATAGAGAGCGCAGCAAAGGTCATAATGCGAAGTATCTGCGTGACCAGGTATGAAATACGCTCGGCGCTTAGTTGGAAAGAGAGGTTGATACCAAACAGCCGAAGTGTGGGAGCCCAAACAATATGCTCCGAGACTGAATCGTAGACCCCGACCGAACCGCGCCCGGTCAAGAAGGTGATTAGAGAGAGCACGACCGCTACGATGGAAATCACGATCCAGAATCGGCGGGTCTGTTTCCACGTCAGACGCGCAGCAAAAATATGCGAGAAGGCCAGGAAAAGGAAAATAGATACTAGACGTACATCCCAGAGGCCGATGCCGGTCCCACGCCCGGGCACGAATCCTACAGCAATGAGAGCACAGAGCATGAAGAGCACTCGTGCTCGTGGATCCAATCTGTGAATGATGGTGTTTCGCTCGAGGTATGCCCAATTGACCAGCATCAAGGGTTTCCCGAATCGTCGGGGCGCGGATAGCCGCGCCCCGACGTATGTGGATAGAGAGTGACTACCGTCCCGCGAGCGCCCTTGATTGTTTCCAGGCCGCGTAGAGCAGCGGAGTGAGGATCACTGCGAAGAGCACATTGGGTCCACCGGCGGGAATAAACTCGCCGATGAAAGCCGTTGTGAAGCTGTACCCATTCACCCAGATGTCCGCCATGGATGAGAAGCCAATCCCTACGATCACACCTATGGTGCCCCAGACCACTATGGCGGTCGTATCTTCGTCGTCCAGCCAAGAGCTGATATCTTCCGCCTTGCCGTTCACGTATAGCGCGATCGCAGCAAGAAGCACAGCAACGGCCCAGACGACGAGCACGCCGTTTGAGAATCCATTGTTCACTAGGTCGATCGCGCCGAACACGATGAAAGCCAGAGTTAGAACACCTAGCACGTAGGGCCAGTAGCGCGGTGCCAATGCCATTCCGAGCATCACTACTAGCACTACCAGCATCACGTACCACCAGGCGCCGAAATCAGCTTCTTCGCCGGTGAACGGATGGGTGATATCGGGAGATACCAGCGGCAAGACGACAGCTACAGCTAGCACTGCGGCCGCTATCCACAGCCAGAGCCCCACCCTTCGACGCGCCATACCGGTCAGATACATGCCGGCCAAACCAGGCACCAAGCCCATCAAGCCGTTGCCGATATCCCATACTGGGAAGACGCCCCAACCTGTGAGCGCGTCTCCAAGCACGTTCCCGAATGCGCCGGTGAAAAAGCCCACTACCGGTCCGAAGGCAAAACCGAAGAAGATTGGGATCGCTACGACAGGTCGCAGGGAGACCAGGCTGACGGACGGAACAGGCACGATGTTGAAGACCCACGACAGAACACCGTACAGACTCGCGCCTATCGCCATCATCACCACTTCACGAGTGCCGATTTCGAACATTTTGGAATCGGCGAAGAGGATATAGATGACATACATCACCACGGCACCGACGATGAGCCAGGTAAGCCAGCCCGCTGCCCCAAATGTGTCCTGAAGTGAGAGACCGAACGCCTCATCACTCGAAGCGTTGGCGATTACATCCCCAAGCCACAATAGGGCTCCCAAGGCGACGAAGGTCACTGCAGAGATCACAGCGCCTCGAATGTATTTGTTGTCCATTAATGCTCCTCCATGTTTGATACAAGCCCAGACACGCTATTACACTCCTCAATCCCCCAATGCATAAGCCAATGATTCTGCTCGCATAAAACCTCCAGTCTCACCTAGATGCTTCAGATTCGCTTCTAGCAACGACGTCGGCCTCACTCTGCAGTGCCTCAGCGCCTCATGATCAGATAATACCTCTTCAGGTGACCCATCTTTGATGATTTCCCCGTCGCTCATGAGCAGCACACGGTTGGCATAGGTCAAGGCAAGATCCAAATCATGAGTGATAAACACAATGGCCGAGAAGCTATAGGATTGCCCATCTGCCCCGCTCAATCCTACGACCGAGTCCATGATGCTCATATAGTTGGCAAAATCTTGCCCGGCGGTAGGTTCATCCATCACCAGGATTGCACTGCGCATGGCTAAGATGGCTGCGATAGAGACTCTCTTCTGCTGGCCAAAACTCAACGCGAGCGGCGGACGCTCGGCTTCTCCGCTTAGATTGACAGCAGCCAAGGCAAGTTCGGTATTGAGATCGATTTCCCCGGCAGCGTGACCGAGATTTGTCGGACCGAAAGCCAGTTCTTCTTGAACGGTAGGAGCAAATAACATGTGCCTGGGGCTTTGAAAGACAAACCCGACGATCCTGGCCATCTCGGCAACGGTCATCTCTTTGCTATCGGACCGCCCGAATATCACTTGCCCCTTCACGGGCCTCAACAACCCTACGGCGTGCTTAACTAACGTCGTTTTGCCTGCGCCATTGCTGCCAAGCAGGGCGATGATGTCTCCCTCGCGGATGCTCAGGCTTACATCTCTGACCACGGTGGGTCCGCCAGAGTAGTTGAACGAGACATCCTTGAATTCCACCAGATCTCGGGCTTCGGTGCTCAGACTTGGGCGAGTTCTTATTTGACGAGGGCTGACTTCGTCCTTTGCCCGAGTAATCACGACGTGTGCGGGCAGTTTGACCGCTCGATAATCTGCTACTTTGAGTAGGCCGTCCGCTGAGCCTAAGTAAGTAACCTGCCCCTGCTCCATATACATCACGATGTCTGGATCTATTGCGAGCACATCCTCTACCCGGTGTTCGACGATCAGAACGGTTTTCCCTTCGTCGGCCAACCGCCGAAGAAGCGCAAGTGCTTCACGCGCGCTGGCGGGATCGAGATTTGCCAGGGGCTCATCCAGCGCCAATATGGCTGGGCGCATGATCATCACTCCCGCCAAAGCGAGCTTCTGCTTCTCCCCTCCCGAGAGGGAAAAAGTCTCGCGCGATTGAAGATGGAATAAACCGAGATACTCGAGTGCTTCTTCGATCCTGGATACAATCTCGTCCCGCGGGACGCCGAGATTCTCCAACCCGAATGCTACCTCGTTGCGCACGTATGCGCCCAGGATTTGACGTTCTGGATCTTGGAGGACCGTTCCGATGACTTGCGACAGTTCTGCTAGGGATCGGTCGGCATAGTCCTCCCCGTTCAGCAGGATCTGGCCGCTCAGGTCCGCCTTGTAGCTTCTCGGGATCAGTCCATTAATGCAGCGCAACAGGGTGGTCTTACCACAACCGCTCTCACCAGCGATGAGAGCAATTTGCCCAGCTTCTATGCTGAATGAAACATCCTTGATGGCGGGATCTTTCCGTGCAAGATACCGGCATGTGAGGTCTTCTACAAGCAGCGGCATGGATGAAGCCCTGGAGTGCTTTGTTGCTTCGTCGGAGGCATTCAATGCCGTTGTTCCATATACTAACAAACCCCAAAGCGCTGGCCAGGTTGCATTCCTGTGAGCTCCCCCTCTGTTTCAGGCGCTTTGCGCTGGTGCTCCGGTGAGCATGTGATCTAGCGACTGTATCGTCGCCATGTGGGTTCCGTCAGGGAACTGAGCTTCCAACTGCATGCCAACTTCTAATTGGCCCATGTCGCTGATCTGGCTGCGGACGACCTTCGTTTGTAAGGCATCATCGTATTCACCATAGGCGTGCTCTGGCTCCAGTGTGATGGTGAACTTATCGCCACTGGACTTGCCGGTCAGCGCATTCTCGAGCCCCGAGATGATGTTCCCGTTCCCGTGGAGGTAGGCCAGCGGGTGACCTTTCTCGGATTGATCGATCAACTCTCCGTCGCCAAGGGTCAGGCTGTAATAGAACTCAGCGACCGTATTATCGGCAATTTGCACTCCTTCTAAGGGGTTCATCCTACCATCTGATCGCCGGGTGATTTCGGCATGCTATGGTTGGGGTCTGCAATGGCAAAAACAAACGGGAACTTGCAGTGATCCAGGAAGCGGTCAAGGCCTGCCGCATCTGCCCGCGGCTTGTCGAGCACCGAGAAGCCATCGCGGCTGGCAAGACCACGCGCTTCGTTGATCAGACTTACTGGGGCAGGACGGTATGCGCTGCCGGACGATTTCCATTTGCTGACGAGCTACCACCCAGGCCAGCAAAATACTTTCACCGGCAGGCTCACGCGCCAGATGTTTCACAATGTCTTCCGCGATGTGGGTAAGCTGCTAGAGAATCCTGAGGATAGGACTAGTTAGAACCATCCGAGTTGGGCGTCTGGGTCTTCTTGAGCAGTCCCGAGGCCTGATCGCGCCCCTTGTCTCGATTCTGCTGCCCTGAAGGCAGTTCCGTCTCACCATCAGGATCGGGGGCTTTCTTCAATTGACCTGGGGCCAGTTCGCTGGGGCGCTGGCCGCTGCGGATCTGTTCGACGATAACCTTCCCGCGTTGAGAGTTCTCAAGGGCGCGCGTGAGACCAGGAACGGCCTGTTCCGGCGCCGCCGCCAATACATTCGTCAATACCTGTTCATGCGCTCCTAATGCCGCTTCGAGGTCCACCAGCGGCGCACCATGTTCAGCGGCGATCTCCAGGCCCTTTTGAATCGCATGTTCGTAGCCTTCCAGCGCCGGCCCAATGTCGCTCCCGCGACCACGCCGCATCAACTCCTCAACCTCGGCGATGCGCTGGTTTGCGTACTCAACCAACAGCTCGGCATCACCTTGAGGGCTCAGACTGACGACCAGCGCAGCACGCTCAAGCCCCAGCTTGACTCCGTACAGGTCGTCTCCGGGTAATGCGTCGCTCGATGCGGAGGCTCCAGCTGCAGTGCCAATGAGCAGCACCAGCGCAATCAGCACTCCGGCCAGACGGAACGCCGGCTTCCCGAGCCACACCAGCTGAGGGCGCCTGGTTGATGCCGAAGTCTTGAGCCGAGCATTCACTACATTCATCACCCTCTTGGGAGAGTGGGTCAAAAAATCTTGTGAGGGACCCTGCACGGCATATTGGACGCGTGCGGCAGCCGCGAGCTGCAGCAGCGGCTCGAGCATCTCAGCTTGAGCAGGATTCTCAGCGGTGCACTCATCCACCGTTGCCTGACCGCTTTGAATACGCCTGAGGCAGCGGTCGAGGATTTCCGGATCCATCTCAGGCATCAAGTTCCTCACGTAACGCGATCAGCGCTCGATGCAGCAGTACTCTCACCGCTCCTGGGCTCCGATCCATCCACATCGCTACCGTCGAAGTTGGCAGCTCAAGGAGCACCCGCAGGCGGATCACTTCCTGATAGTCCTCCCGCAATTTCCCCAAGGCCATAACGATGTCCATAAGCTTCTCGTGCTGCGTGATTGCGGCCTCTGGATCCGCGTCGGTAGAAGCCGGTTTGGCCACCTGCTCGAGATCCATCCGAACCTCTTGTGTACGGTAGTGATCCGCAAGTTGGCTGCGTGCCACCTGATACAGGTAAGCAGAAAATGGATGGCCGCGCTCCTCATATCGGTCCAGCGCTTCGAATGTGCGCAAAAATACTGCCTCACACAGGTCTTCTGCATCCGCAGTCTCGTTCACCCTCGATCGAACGTACCGGTAGATGGGATCGAGATACCGCGCATACAAATCTCCAAACGCCTCTGTCTCCCCGGATTGAGCCCGGGCTATGAGATCGGCGTCGCTCGGATACTGAGCTTCAGACTCGCTCATGTAAACCGTGGATTCGACCAACTGTTACAGGGCAATTGCTTTCGGAAGATTCGATTGTGCGGCCGTCTGCCCCAGCCAGGTGCTGTTTCAAAGGGGGATACCCCACTCATCAGCTGTTTCTAGGACTTAGGTCTCATTTTCGCACTGTAACGCTACATCAACCACCAGGTTCTCGTAATAGGACACGAAAGCCATAATCTGGCGGCGTGTGCTGTTTCACGCCTTGTCAAGCATATCCAATTTGCCTATAGACGGAGCTTATTAGCGAGTGCGGAGCAATGAGGAGGATTTGAAATGATGACTAGACGAGTGGTGTCGTGCATCCTGGCGATCGGACTGTTTCTCATTCCTGTAGCGGTCGCGGCGCAGGAAGACCTGACTGCAGATGTAGTCACTTCCGTTGACTGCAACGATGCCACCTTCCTGGCCACGGTCAGCGGAGGCAGCGGGCCGTATGACTTGCTCTGGGATTTCGGAGACACCGAAACAGATGACAATCCCGAAGTTTCTGGTTTCCCAATCGAAATCAAGCACACCTACCCGGCACCAGGCGACTACAAATGGCAGCTTTTCGCTTCCGACAGCCTGGATGTTACAGCAGAGGCGGATGGAGCGATCACGATCGATGGCCCAGCTGTGGTTCTCGCAAGTGTGCCGTTCCCGCCTTTAGTAGTTCTCGAGAGTGGCGAGGCAGTTGTAGATTTCTCGGCTGAAGTCAGCGGTGGGGAGCAGCCCTACACGTTCAGTTGGGATCTCGACGGAGACGGTCTATCCGACTCGGATGAGTCTGTCGAAGCTTCTTTCACATACACGGAGGCAGGGAAATATTTGGCCTCGGTTCGGGTGACGGATAATTGTGAGCTGATGGGCGAAGCCGTGCTGCCCGTGGTCGTTATCGATCCCGATGAAGAGGCTTGCCACCCTATGGCGCAGCGGATCGCAGATGGCGTGAACTCGCTTTTCCCCGCACAGGCTGAGAGTTTGTATACGTGCGAAGATATTTACGATATTTTCCGCGGCGGATTGACCGGTTCTCAGACCGGTTTTGGCCGCTTGTGGCACGCCTACAAACTTGCTGAAACGATCCAGGACTTGACCTGGGAGGAGATCCGCGATTGGCATCTGGATGGAAACGGCTGGGGCGGCCTTGTCCAACTTAACCGGTTTGCCGATCTGCTGGATCAGCATGGAATCCAGGAATTGGTCGAACTCGTGATCAGTGGAGAGGCCTCGATCAATGAAATCCGCCATTCAGTTCGCTCGGTCGTGCGCTACGAGGCGGATTTCGAAGACGCACTCGCGCGTTTGGGCGATGGCATTTCGCCAGGCGAATTGGGCCGCTTCTATCGCACTGCTCAGGATCTGCAGCTGGCTCCGGATCAACTGGACGCATATCTGACGGACGGCACTTCGCTGCAGGAGTTGAACCACGCTGCTCGGCTTGCAGAGCGGTCAGACTCCGACTGGACCCAGGTTATCGAAGCTCATGCCGCGGGACACAGTTGGGGAGCGATTGGCCAAGCCCAGCGCATGGCAGAAGACAGCGACTGGAGTTCAATCCTGGAGGTCGGGATCCGTGAGACGAGGGATCAAAAGCGCGAAGACGACCGGACCGAGCGCGAACAGGGCCGGATCGACAGAACGGCAGAGCAGCTAGCGGCACGCTACGGTGTAAGCGCACACCAAGTTCTGGATCTGTACCATGTTGAATGCGAGCAGGATTGGAGCTGTTTACGCAAGGCACTGCGCGACCAAACTGAAACAAGCGCAGCCTCGGATCAAGTCCAAAAGATAACCGCACGACTGGCCAAGCAATACGGTTTGAGTGAGTCGCAAGTGAGGGCTCTATACGACGGGTCCTGTGGAGGCAGTTGGAGCTGCGTTCGCGCCCAGCTCCGCAACGATTCTGGGAAAGGTCCGAAGCCGAAGGACTGAATCAAAGAGGCGCATGCGCGCAATTTTAGTAAATTTAGTTGCTGACTGAGCACCGGTAGGGATCAATCAATGGAATGGTAGGGCTAACCGGACAGCGCATCGAGCGCTATGAGATCCTGGAACAGATAGGCCGCGGCGGTATGGCCGCGGTCTAGCACGATATTCAGGACGGCTGGAAAGGCAATCGCAACCTGCCTTCGGGTGTGACCAAAACGCCGCGGTTTGAATTTACGGGTGCGAGCACGGCGGGATATAGCCTGAGCCTCGAATTTGACAACGGCTGTGAGGTGACCGATTAAATATTCATCCTGTGTTCACCCGCAATTTGAATTTGGAGCCGCTAAGGTGCTGAACGCGGAGAACGGGTTATTCGTCCCGAATATAGAAATCGAGGAACTCGTGACAGTGCCCACATCCGACTTCGGGTATCTCGACCGGGCCTTTAGTGTGGAGGCATGAAGAGGAGATGTTGACGCCGCGTCCCAGGCCAAGAATTCCTGATTTGACTTTGGCATCGAGAACTAGGTTGGGGCAGGCATTGGCCATCGATATGCGAGGGACCGGGCACTTTTCGCACAGATCCGGGGTCCAGGTGCCACCATTGGGGGAAGCATCGATCAGGCGGCATTCCTGACGATTGCGGCCGCGCGCGAAATCCTCAAAGTAGTACTTGCATTCAGACCCCGCGGGTGTGCGCATAGCCAAATACTCTCGTTTTTCAGGGCTCAGATGACGGGCTCGCTGCTCACTGCAGATGGCTCGAGAGCCATCGTTTGGCAGATCACCGACTGCTCGTTCTCATACTGCAGATAGCTCGAGAACCATCGTTTGGCAGATCAACCGATTGCTCGTTCTCATACTGCAGATAGCTCGAGAGCCATCGCTTGGCAGACCAACAAACTGCTCGTTCTTCGTACTGCGGATAGCTAGAGAGTCAAAGCTCGGCAAATCGAGTGACTATTCGTTCCGCGTTAGAGCAGGCTCTCAGCCACATCTGCTGCTCAGCAGCCGGGAAAATTATAGCAAGTTGGTGAGGGTCGCGTGTTAGCTGGAGGTTAAAGCGGAGTGCTAAACTCGTGTAACATATCCCCCATTGCGAGTGTCAACGCGTATTGTATTGCCCTCCTCAATGAACAGCGGAACCTGTACTTTGACGCCGGTTTCGGTGGTGACGCTCTTAGTGGCACCCGTAGCGGTGTCTCCCTTCACGCCAGTCTCCGCCTCGGTGACCTTTAGATCGACGGCAGTCGGGAGCTCAATCTCCAATGGCTCACTTCCATTGAAGGTCAATTTGACTTCCAAGCCTTCGGTTAGATATTGAACGGCGTCTCCAAGCACTGAAGCATTGAGCGTCGGCTGTTCATAGGTCTCGTTGTCCATGAAGGTGAATAGATCCCCTTCGCGATATAGGTATTGCGCCATTCGGTAGTCGAGGCGGATATCTTGAACTCGGTCGCCAGAGTTGAAGGTTTTTTCAAGCAGGGTACCGCTGCGAAGGTCGCGTATCTTGATGCGGATGGTGGCCTTGCCACGCCCGGGTTTGTGGTGGGAGTACTCCATCACCTTGTAGATCTGTCCATCAAGCTCGAAGGTGACCCCGCTGCGAAGTTCGTTGACATCAATCATGGCGGATCGGATTATAGCGCGAGCGAATAACATCATCCGGCAAGATTATGAAAGAAGCTGGTTGATTGCGGGGGTTGGGTTTTTGAGCGAGAGTGTACTTGCGGGCTGCAGACGTCTGATTTAGATCCCTAACCAGCGGGTTGCCTGACCTGGGAGGTCGTTCATCGGTCCCCTGTGCTGTGTCATGTGCGGAAGCGAATCGAGAAATGATTTGCCGTAGCTCTTGCTGAGCAATCGCTTGTCGAAGCTGACCACTATGCCCCTGTCTGAACGTGTCCGGATAAGCCGGCCGAACCCCTGACGAAATCGGAGAATCGCCTCCGGCAGCGAATATTCGCCGAAGGAATTCTCGTAGGTCTCGGCTCGGGCGGCGATGATGGGATCGCTGGGTACATCGAACGGCAGCCGCGCGATGGCCAGGACCGATAATGCTTCTCCTGGGATATCGACCCCCTCCCAAAAGGACCTTGAACCTAGCAACACTGCGCGCTCGGTCGTTCGAAAGCTCTCAAGCAGCGCATGACGGGAAGCACCAGCGCTTTGCTGAAGCACAACAATGTCATCGCTGGAGAGAGGGGGCGTAATCGACCTGGCAGTCGAAATGAGTTGCTCGTTGGAAGTGAATAAGACTAGCGCCCGCCCGTCGGTTGCTCGACAGAGCGCGATCAGCCCACGCTCGAACGCCGCCTGGTAGGCGCGCCGGTCCTGCGGCTCCGGCATGTCCTCAATCAGGTATAGCATGGTGGAGCTCTCATAGTCGAATGGCGAACCAAGTGCAAGTTCGTCCGCATCTGCAGCGCTCAGCCTGCGCCGAATATAGTCGAACTCTCCAGCGGTGGTGAGGGTTGCAGAGGTCAGGATCACCGACTCTTTGTCGTGCCACAGATACTTCTCAACTAGTGGACCGACCTCCAGCGGAGCAGCGTGCATGGACAGACGGCTAGGTTCGCTTCGCAGCTCCAGCCAATAGATGCGCTGGGGGTCAGCTTCGAAAATCAGTTCGTCTAGGCTAGCCATGATCTCTTCCAGGTCGCTTGCCAACGCCCTCAAGCTCACCGCTAGATCCTCTGAAAGCCCCGCCTCGGATACCTGCAATAATCCGCTTTCAGAGAGCGATGGCTGATCAGAGATGATCTCATCCGACGCTGCGACGATGCTCTGGAGTGAATCCAAGACTTTAGATAGCGGACTTCGCAGCTCGTCCCATCCAATCTCTACTTCACTCCAGAAAGGGAGGCTGCGCGTCGAAGGCAATATTCGTTCCTGCTGCCCATATCGACCCAGTGGCTTCCCATCTCGTCGTCTGTCCAAAAACTCCAGAAGTCGCTTAAAAAAGGTAGCCGTAAGCTGCTGAGCCTCCCTGGAACCGGTCGTCACTGTGCTCGCAACCGGCTGAAACTGCGCTAATTGCTCGGGAGTCAATATGTCCTGCGCCAGCTTGATCACTCTTTGGGTTGTGTTTCCGGACAGCTCTCGAAGCACCCGATCGAGGTCGGCTTCGGTCACATCAAAGCGCAGCCCCCGGGTTGTCGCAGATTCCAGATGATGACCCTCGTCAACGATCAAATATTCATAGTCTGGGATCACGCGATTGCCGGTTGCGATGTCGGCCAGCAGGAGCGCATGATTGACAATCAATAGATGCGCGCCTTCCGCTTCACGGCGAGATCGATAATACGGGCAGGTTCCGCCGGTATGCTGAAAGCAAGCCTCCAAGCTGCAGTCCTCATAGTCCGAAGAGAGGCGCGACCAGATCGCGGCCTCCACCGGCCCTCGGATATTGATCTCGCTGACGTCGCCCGTTCCGCCGCCAACCAGCCAGACCAGCACCTTGGCCAGTACGCGCGCTTCCTCGGCATTGCGCGGCCCTAGCCGCGCCATGGCGGACAGCCGCCGGGGACACAGGTAATTGCGGCGGCCCTTTAGCACCGCTGTCTGGTAGCGCTTATCGAGCGCTCTCTCCAAGTCCGGAACGTCCTTATGAATGAGTTGGTCCTGTAGGTTGATGGTGTTGGTTGATATCAACACCCGGTTTCCGGTAGCTGAAGCCCACTCGAGGCTGGGGATCAGATAAGCCATCGACTTCCCAGTTCCCGTGCCGGCTTCGACCAAGAGGTGGCGGCTCTCTGAAAGCGCCTCACCCACAGCTTTGAGCATCTGAACTTGCTGCGTTCGGTGTTCATAGCCCTCGATGGCCTTTGAAAGGGCCCCTCCGGGCTCGATCGTGCCTGCCAGTTCTTCGATATCCAGCTCGGGGGGATCCTCGACCGGTGTGAGGGTGCGCTCGGTAGCTGGAGGAGAAGCAAATGAGGCAAACTCGAGGCGCCCATTGTCCGGTGGCTCTTCGCCCGATTCGATCCGCTCATCCAAAGCCGATTCAAACACCCAGCCGGCGCCCCAATCGATCGGCACCGCCATTTCACTGAGCACCTTCAAAAGCGGATAGGGAAGGTCCATCACATGCTTATAAAGGCGCTGGAACACGTGCATCGTGGTCCTCGCATCGTCTAACGCGCGATGGGCGGTCATTGAAGGAACTTTCAGTAGATTGGCGAGCGCGCCCAGGCTGTAGCGCCCCGCGTCGGGCAGAACCACAGCGGCCAGGTCATAGGTATCGAGAGGCACATTGGAGCCGAAGAGCCCCTTTCGACGCAGGAAACTAAGGTCGAATTCGACCCGATGGCCGACGATCGGATCCTCACCAACGAACGTTGCAAGGGATTCAAGAACTTCGGTGATCCTGGGTGCTCCGGACAGCATCTCATCCGTGATTCCGGTCAATTGCGTGATAAAGCGAGGCAGCGGCCGCCCCGGATTCACCAGACGACTCCAATCATCCTCCTGGCGAGAATCACGGAACCGAACCGCTCCAATCTCGATGATGGCGTCGGTGGTGGGGTCTAAGCCTGTGGTTTCAATGTCAAGCGCAATGAGGGTTTGCATGCGCGGGGCGCGTCCTGTGGCAAGATCTTGCAGTATAACCGCTGTGCTATACTGCGCGCCCCAAGAGAGACCGGGGCAGACATACAATCAATACAGGGGTACCCGCGGAAGAGCAGAGAACTGAGAAACTTGCAATCATGGGAGCCGGGCAGAAGTCGAGCAAACGTGCAAAGGCTCAATACTGATCGTCAGCATGGAAGACCGGCACCATCCTGCGCGTCCCCGGCGTACAAGGGAGGACTGAAAGGCTAGTAATTCAGGGCAACGAGTTGTGATGGTTGGGGTTTGTTTTAAGGAAGCGTGGGACGTCGGACGGGAAACCGCATGACGCCCCGCGAAAGCGATGAGATGGAGCTCGTTCGCCAGGCGGCCTCTGATTCTGAGGCGTTCGGTGAGCTCTACAAACGGCACGTTACGCGCATTTACAACTACATCTATTACCGCACGGGTGATTATCAAGACGCCGAGGATCTGACGGCGCGCGTGTTTCAGCGAGCACTTAAGCATGTAGGGAATTTTCAGGATCAGGGCGTCCCGTTCTCGGCATGGCTGTACCGGATCGCACACAATTTGGTGGCGAATTGGCACCGTGATCGAAGCCGACGTCCAGTTGTGCCGCTAGAAGACCATGTGGCCGACACCGGCGCGATCACACATCCGGAAACGCTGGCGATGGCGGAGGAGCAGAATCGTATGTTGCTGATGGCGGTGCGAAAACTGCCGCCTGACAGGCAGCAATTGCTGATCCTGAAATTTGTCGAGCGGTTGTCTAATGCGGAAATCGGCCAGATAATGGGCCGTACTGAGGGCGCGATCAAGAGTCTTTACCACCGGACGTTGAACTCGCTCCGGGATCAGATCAAGATGATCGAAGATGGAGCCAAAGGAAACCTGGACTAGGAACCGATGCGGATCAGTGGGAAAAAACGGAAGCTAGACCGCAACAAGATCGAGGAACTCCTGAAGGAGTCGCTCGTTCCTGTCGAGCCAAGTCCGGCCTTTGTCAGTGATTTGCACGCACGGCTGGTGACCGTTAGGGGAGATCAGGTACTTTCCCCCTGGCTACTAGTTCTCCTGCTCGCGTCCGCAGTGATTTTCGTTGCCAGCACCCTCGGATTTGTAATCCGAATCCTGCTCGGGCTGCTCGGACTAATCGGCCTCATGGAGCGCCGACGGCGTCAATCGAAGGCTCTAGGCGCCTAGCTGCTAAAAAAGGCCCCACTCAGCGCCGATGCCCTCTTCCATCATGCTCGGATCCCAGGGGTCCATCGTCATCTCGATGGTTGTTGTGGTGCCCGTCGCTTCTTCTGCCTTGGCACGCGTGCTCTCGAGCAGTGCAGGTCCATAAGGGCAGAAGGGTGTGGTCATGATCATCTTGACGTGCTGCTTGGATTTCTCAATGTTCAGGTCGCGCACAAGACCCAGTTCAATCACACTCAAACCGATTTCCGGATCCATCACTTGCCGCAAGGCTTCCCTGACCTTTTCCGACTGCTCGGGATCCGTCGAATCCGCCTCCCATAAAAGGCTGGGTACTCCATCCTCGCTCATGCGGGGAGTTCCTCCTTCGCTTCTGCATCCAGAATCTTCAGTGTGAAAGTGCAGTGAGTGTCCCCATCCAGGAGGCAATTCACCCGCTCAGTGGGTAGGTCTAGAGCGGTCGCTATAAAGCGTGTATCCACTGCGCAGACCTCCGGATGCTCCCGTCCGATCTGAACGTACGGACAACCCATCTCACGAATGATCACCTCGTCCCCTTGCTGTTCATATTCGGCGTCGAAGCCTTCTTCGCCCAGCATTTGCATCAATCGGGGTAGGCGCTCTTCAAGAGGCAGACCCTGGAGCTGCTCAGCATACTTTATTGCCATCGCGTTGGCGACCCCGGTGAACAGCTCGGACACCAGATCCTCGGAGACATGATCCTTGATCTCGTCAAGCAGTCGATTGGTCAGCTTGAAATATCGCCCGGGATAGAGCTCGAAGGCTTTATCAGTCAGTGAAAACTCGTGATAAGGCCTGCCAACGCCGTGTTTGACCTCTTCCGCCACGACCAGATCATCCGCCATGAGCGCGGTGATGTGATGGCGTACGGAAACCGGTGAGACCTCTGCGGCGTCCGCTAGATCGTTCACGGTGCACTTGCCTTGCGACTTCAGAGTCCGCAGGATGACTTCTCTGGTGGGTGATGCCATAGCGAAGAGAGTATAGCACGCAGCCCCTTTCAGGGTCAATATTTCTCATTTTTCCTATATTTATTAGGTGCAACCAGGCCCAGATCGGCGCTGAGAATTCATCGAAGGCAGGCTCCAAGGCCGGTCAGACGGCC
>JBHIBY010000050.1:0-18733 GCA_046759305.1 Anaerolineales bacterium | reverse complement strand
CAAACACCCTCATCTATGCACGCAAGCCCGACCATCCGAGCGTCGGGCTTTTTTATTCTCAGAATGGAGGAGGAGAGAGATGAACAGAGACAGTGTGAGCAGCTTGGGTGGAACGTTTTCGATACTTGTGGGTATTTCTTACGTCGTAGTGGGAGTGGCCTTTCTGCTCCTGCCGGCTGCTCAGCAGCCCGGGGTGGAAGAATTCGACGATTTCATCACCTCGTATGCGGAAAGCCCAACGGTCCTCAATATCGAGTACTGGGTATTTGTGATTAGCGCGCTGCTTGCCTTGGGCGTGGTACCTGCGATCTACAAGCTCGTCCGTTCCGCAAGCGAGGGCTGGGTTCGCTGGGCGAGCAACCTGGCGTATCTCGGGTTCGCATTTACGGCATTAGGGTTCCTGAGGCTCCTGGCGCTCCTTCCTGAAGAAGCAGCCGCCTATGCCGACGGAAACGCCGCTATGAGGTTGATTATCGAAGGCGACAACATCCACCTCCCCATAGATCCCAACCTCTGGCTGCAATTTGGGGCGGTCGGAATATGGGTCTTGGTCGTCAGCCTGGCGGCCCTGAGAACAGAAGGTATGCCAAAGCTGTGGGCCTATATTGGCGTCGTTGCTGCTGTTGCCTATTGGTTGGTGGTAGCAGGAAATGTCCTGGAGATCCCGATCCTGATCACGATTGCTGCTGGCGTTGGCGGAATCATCCTAGCGCCGATCTGGTACATCTGGATTGGGCTGAGGCTCAGGCGTCCGCCGGTTGAACCTCCACCAAGCGTTCCTGGATGATCAAAGGGCAGATTGTCGGGCATCGACCAATGGACCAGCGTCTGACACCGGTGATTGGGCGACCGTCCCGGACCAGACCAGGGCTCGGGAAACGCCAGCAATGCGCCCACTAACGGAGCCTTACTGGCTCAACCTGCACCTGTTTTAATATCCTATGGATTGAACAGCCCCGAAGAGGGCTGTGTGAAATCGCGGGAATTGGTCGAGGCGAAAATACCTCGACCAGCGGTCAGGACACTCGAGCTCCTTCGGCTCTAGCCAAAACCTCCCTGGCAAAATCCTCAAGTTGAAAGTCTTCCGTATTCACCTTTGAGGATTCGATTGAGGATTCGATCTCATCTGCAGTCGAATCTGCACGCGCTCGATCTATAAAGGGCTGGGCAATCTCCTTGTAAGCCGCCGGTGTGACCGGGTGCTCCAGAAAGACGTGGAATACTTCAAGGGCCTCCTGATATTGGCCCTCAACCGTGAGAACGCTGGCTAGGCCGCCCAACGCATACAGAGCCAAACCCTCCATCTTGAACTCCAAGGCTCGCTCGAGAGCCTTGGAGAACAGGCTTCTTGCTTCAGGGATGTCCCCGCCATCGAGTACGGGGAAGCCGATCCGGCATAGCGAGACCCCTATCCCCCAGCGATGCCCGATTTCTTCAAATTGCTCGAAGCCCTGACGTCCGGCGCGGATAGCCGCTTCAATCTCGCCCAATCCATACAGGCTCATGCTGAGCCGACTAAGTGTATAGGCCTCGCCTGCCCGATCGCCGACTTTCACGAAAATATCACGCGCCTCGTTGTGATAATCGACCGCCCTCTGAAAATCCTTCGAGGCATCCGCAGCAAGCCCAAGTTTGCTCAGGGCAAATGCCAGAGCCCGGATATTCCCAAGTGCATCAAAGATCTGATAACTTTCATCGAAGTGCGCTTGAGCTTCGTTGTACTCGCCAATTTGGTAGTGATCCCAGCCAACCCACAGGTGCAGGGAGCCAACCATGACCTCTTGCTCCGCTGCTTTGGCCAGCTCAAAAGCTTCCGCTCCAGTCTCGATCGAATCTCTATAGTCTCCGCGCAGAGCGGCGTTGATCGTTAGAATCGTCATCGAGGCGGCAAGCTCTCTCCGCATTCCAAAGCTTCGAATCTCGGGGAGCGCCGATTGACAAATGCTCTCTGATTCCTCGTGGAGCCCGAGATCCGACATGAAACCTGCATGAATGACACGCGCCGCCAGGTAGACCGGGTCCGCCCCTCCCTTTGTGGGGGATTCTCTTGGCCGACCTTCCTCGATGATCTCGACGATTCGCTTCGACTCTAGATAGCCCTCGTGCCAGCTTTTAGCCCAGTAGAAAGTGCGGAGCGAGAAAAGTGCCTCTCGGGCAGCCTCCTGATCCCAGTGAACAGCACACCAATGTGCGGCTGTTCTTAGATTCTCGAGTTCCACCAGAAGCTCGTCTCTGGCCTTAGCTAAATTCTCACCGTTCAGCGCGGCCTTAAGCCTAGCAAGGTAGTCAATGTAAAACTCGCTGTGTTTTTGGCGAACCTCGTTTTCCTCGCCCGGGGTAGTCTCGAGTTTCTCCTGCGCGTACTGCCGCAGCAATTCGTGAATCTCATATCGTCCCTGATCATTCCTGCGTATTAGGGATTTATTCATGAGTTCGGAGAGCAATTGGATATCAGCGCCGGCGATGGCTGCTGCCGCTTGGCGGCTAAACCCACCACGGAACACTGAAAGCTTGGGGAACACCGCACGCTGGTCATCCGGCAATAGCTTCCAGGAGTGCTCAAATGCAGCCCGGAGACTCCGGTGTCGGTCCGGCAGGTCTTTTCGAGTGGACGCCAAAAAGTCGATGCTCTTCTCGATCTCTTCTGCGATCTCGCGACAGGAGAGCACCGGGATCCAGGCAGTAGCCAGCTCAATTCCTAACGGCATGCCGTCCGCCAGTTTGCAGATTCGGCTCGCGTACGGACCCACTTCTTCTGTCAACTCAAAGTTGGGATCAACCTGTCGAGCTCGCTCATCAAACAGCTGAAGGGCACTATACCGATCGAGGTGTGCTCCGTCCCCATTAGTCGGATATCGCATCCCCTGAACATCGAAGGTCCATTCACTTTGTAAGTTGAGCCGTTCGCGCGAAGTCACCAGAACCTTTGTCTCAGGTGCCCCTTCAACGATTTCTACCAGCAGTTCGGCGCCCTGCAGCAGATGCTCGAAATTGTCCATCAAGAGCAAGACTGAGCGTTCTCCCAGGTAATCGATCAATTGCGACTTCGGATCCAGATCGCTCGAGTGAGTATCAAACATGAACTGCATCACTTCCGCGACCGTGGGAACGAGATGGTCTGCTGATCCCAGTGGGGCCAAAGGAACGAAGTAAGTGCCATCGGCGTATGAATGAATCTGATGCGAGGCGCTTTCCAGCGCAAGGCGTGTCTTGCCAATGCCACCCGGACCGACCAGCGTGAGGATGCGGCAATCGGGATCCGCAATTAGTTCGCCGATTTCATCAATCTCTTTCTTTCTACCGACAAAGGATGTCAATTGTGTTGGCAAATTAGTGATCCCACGGCCCGATGCCCGCAATGTTGGAAACTCTCGAGGGAGATCGTCGATCTTGAGTTCATAAAGATGTTCTAGGTGCCGCAGGTCTTTCAAACGGAAATGACCGAGCTCGACCGAGTGCGTCCCCTCTGGCAATTCGTTGCCGGTCAGCTCGTAAACTGCGGAGGACAGCAGGATTTGCCCTCCGTACGCCGCGCTGGAAATACGGGCCGCACGGTGCACGTCGACCCCCACATAGCCTGTCGGACTAATGTCGGGTTCGCCAGTGTGGAGACCCATGCGGACCTGGGGTCGATCGTCAACTGGCCAATCGTGCTTCTCGAGCGCCAGCTGCGCCTCTGCTGCTGCGGACAGGGCATCACCCGACCGCGAAAATGCCACAAAGAAAGAATCACCCTGAGTGTCAACTTCGAAACCATTCCACGTGTCAAAAGTGGCACGCAGGACATCGCGATGCTGGGCTAGAACTTCCGCGTAGCCTTCCCCAAGGGATTGAAGGAGACGCGTCGAGCCCTCGATATCGGTGAATAGCAAAGTCACCGTGCCTTTGGGTAGATCCATCAATCGCTCACTCATTGTTACCAATATACATCACCTGTTCCAGATTCCAGAGGTATTCTGGATAGGACCGGTCAGGATGCACTGAAGCGGCTATGGGTTCATTGGCTATGATTCCTGCTGGCCGCCCAAGCTCCTGCCTGGACAGTATCTCGCTTAGACCGTCCAATCTCTCGATCCGGATAAACATCACGGTGCGATGATAAGATAGCGCGGTGCCAAAGAACGGGAAGCCTCAAATCTTGCTGACCAACGATGACGGCATTCGCTCCGACGGCCTGTGGGCCGCGGCGGAGGCGCTGTCGGAGCTCGGATTCGTCACAGTGGCCGCGCCGCGCGATCAGCATTCCGGAGCGGGTCGCAGTATGCCTCAGAAATCAGACGGCAAGCTGCGCGAGCAAAAAGTGACTATACACGGCGTAACCTGGAAGGTCTACGCCGTGGGTGGATCGCCTGCGCAGACTGTCCAGCACGGCATCCTGGAGCTCATGGACGGCCCCCCGGATCTGGTGGTGGCCGGCATCAACCGTGGGGAAAACCTGACCGTCAGCATCACGATATCCGGCACGGTGGGTGCGGCGCTGGAGGGTGCAGCATTCGGGATCCCCTCCATGGCTGTTTCACTTGAGATGCCGAAGGAACATCAATGGGGAAAGTTCAAAGCTGATTTTTCTACTGCCGCACACTACACGGCGCATTTTGGTCGAATTCTGTTGGGGGGCGAGGCCTTCCCGGATGTCGACGTTCTGAAGATCGATGTCCCGTCGGATGCCACTCCGGAAACTCCATGGAGGCTCACCCGTCTCTCGCATTCGCAATACTATATTCCGCTCAGACCCAATCGGAAACGCCTTGGCCAATCGGCGCGCGTCGACTTCGAGATCCAGTTCGATGAGGATAAAGTCGAACCGGACTCCGATGTTTACGCCGTACGGGTCGCGCGCGAAGTATCGGTCACACCGCTCAGTTTGGACATGACCGCTCACACCGACTTTGGTGACCTGGAAAACCGCCTTCGCTCCAGCGTATAATCAAGCGCGGTTCCCACTAGCAGACACTCAAAATTGAATCGTTACATTACTGGTCCCGGATATTGGAGTTGCCTGTGATTGGTTCGAAACTTGGTCCCTACGAGATCACCGAAGAAATTGGCAAAGGCGGAATGGCTACCGTCTACCGCGCCTACCAACCGAGCATGGATCGCCACGTTGCGGTCAAAGTGATCCGCGCCAGTATGCTCGGCGACTCGATCGGTCGCGATCGCTTCACACGTGAGGCCAAGTTGATCGCCAAGCTGGAGCACCCCCATCTATTGCCGGTATACGACTTCGACGGGGCTCACGATCCTCCCTACATCGTCATGCGCTTCCTAGAAGGTGGCACGCTCAAGCAGGTGATGGATGCCGACCCCCTACCGCCAGAGGAGATGCTCTACATGCTCCGGCAGGTGGCCACCGCGCTCGACTACGCACACCGTCAGGAAGTGGTGCACCGGGATCTCAAACCGTCGAATGTCATGATCGACCGAGAGGGAAACGCATTTGTGGCCGACTTTGGTATCGCACGTGTGACCGATGCGGCCAAGGACCTCACCGGCACCGGTAATGTGATCGGCACCCCGGGCTACATGGCGCCCGAGCAGGCGCGCGGTAAGCGCGAGGTGGACGGGCGTGCGGATGTATATTCTCTGGGCGTGATCGCTTTCGAGCTGCTGGCGGGACGCGGCCCGTACGATCGCGAGAGCGCAGTGGACGAATTGATGGCTCATCTGCAGGAGCCAGTTCCGGATATTTCCGAATACAACGCCGATCTCAGTCCCGAGGTAAACGATGTCGTCCATAAATCACTCGCCAAGGATCCCGACGAACGCTACTCAACCACCGGCGAATTCATCGATGAGTTGGCAAAGGCGTTGCACAAGCAGGCTGCAGGCTCTCCTTCACAGCTCAGGAGCCTGACCCAGTCCTTCGCCGCGGAGCAGATCGCGGCCATCGACGCCGGACCTGAGGAAGCCAAAACGCCTACCGATGTACAGCGTCAGATGACCGCGCTCTATATGGACGTGAGCGATTTTGCTGAACTGCTCTACGAAAGCGAAGAGACCGATGCCGTCCAACGAGATATCGATCGCCTGTGGCACACATTCGAGGGCATTGCCGAGGGTTATGGCGGCGTACTCGAGAGCCGGACCGGCGAGGCAGGGCTGATGATCTGGGGGCGTGATGAAACTCACGAAAGCGATCCCGAGCAAGCGATCAACGCTGCGCTGAAGATGAAAGAAGCAGTCGTTGCACAAGCCGAAAATCGCTGGAGTGATACCGATGAGGAGCCGCCTTTCAAGGCTGCTATTACAACCGGGCCCGTACTGCTCACTCGAGAAAAGACCGGCGACACGACCGCAAGCGGGGCCACGATTACGCTTGCAGGCCGTCTAAAAGAATCGGCACCACCCGGCGAAGTCATGATTTCTCACGACACCTACGCGCGGGTACGAGGCGTCTTTACGCTCGGTCAGCTGCCGCCGGTTCGGATGCGCGGACGCAGCGAACCGCTTGAGGTCTACCAGGTCATCCAGGCCAAGCCACGGGTCTTCCGCCAACAGACGCGCGGGATCGAGGGTGTTGAAACAAAGATGATTGGCCGCGAGCCGGAGCTCAAGATCTTGCAAGATGCTCTGACGTTGACGATGGAAGACGCCGAGACCCAGGTGGTAACTGTGGTGGGTGATGCGGGAGTAGGCAAGTCTCGTCTGTTGTACGAGTTTTTTGCATGGGTGGAGCTCATGGAGGAGACAGTGTGGTTCTTCGAAGCGCGTGCCACCCAACCCTCGATGCTCCAACCCTACTCGCTGACCCGCGACCTGTTCTCCTTCCGCTTCGAGATCCTGGACAATGATCCGCTGCCTGTAGTCCACGAAAAGTTTGAAAAGGGCATCCAGGGATTCCTCGACGGCGACAGCATGAATGTGGCACCCATGATCGGACAACTTGTTGGGTTTGATTTTTCCGACAGCACGATTGTGCAGCCTAAGCTCGAAGATCCTGAGAGCTTTCACCGCGAGGCGCTGGGATATCTCGGCGAATTCTTCTTGACCGCATCGAAGACTAACCCGGTGCTGATCCAGGTGGAAGATATTCACTGGGCCGACGAGCGCTCGCTCGATCTGCTCAACGGCCTTGCGCGCGAGAACACCGAAATTCCCTTGTTCATCATCTACATGGCACGCCCAGGGCTCTACGATCGGAGGCCGTCCTGGGGCGAGGGCCAGGAATTCCATGCAAGGCTCACGCTCAACCCACTCTCGCGCTTAGATAGCCGCAGGCTGGTGCGTGAAATGCTGAAGCGGGTGAACAAGGTTCCATCTGAGCTGCGCGATCTGATCATCGACCGGGCGGAGGGCAACCCCTTTTACATGGAAGAGTTGATCAAGGCACTGATCGATGATGGCGTGATCATCAAGGGCGACGATGAGTGGGACGTCGAGATGGAACGACTGAATCCGGATCGCGTACCGGGTTCGCTGGTAGGGGTGCTGCAATCCCGTCTTGACAGCTTCCCGGCCGGCCAACGGGCTCTCATGCAACGGGCCTCAGTGGTGGGCAGGATCTTCTGGGAGAGCGCCGTTGCTAATCTGAGTGAGAAGGAGGGCACAACCGCTGGGGCCGTTGCCAGCATGCTCAACGACCTGCGCAGGCGCGAAATGGTCTTCAAACGGGAAGAGTCTGCGTTTGAAGGGACCGCTGAATACGGATTCCGCCACGCCATCCTGCGAGACGTTGTGTACGATACGATCGTTCCACGCCAGCGGCGTGAGTATCACAAGCAAGTAGCGGAGTGGCTAATCGAGTCAGGCAAAGACCGGCTCGATGAATATAACTTGCTGATCGCCGAGCACTTCGAACGAGCCGAGGAGAGAGTGCTGGCCTCGGAATACACAGCCCGAGCCGCTCAAGTGGCCAGCATCCGTGGCACGCTCGACGAGTCCATCAAGGTAGCCACCCGTGCCCTTGCGCTATTGGAGGGCGTCGATGCACCCGGGCCGCGCATGGCGCTGCAGTTTCAGCTGGGTGAGCAGTATGGGCTAAAGGGCAATTACGATGCGGCCCTATCGCAATTTGAGCCGGCTCTGGCGACGGCACGTGAGATCGGAGATCGCGCCTCGGAGGCCCAGGCATTGGGCGAGCTAGGTAGAGTCAAAGGGACCTGGCAAGCCGATTACGAAGCCGGCCAGGAGTACCTGGATCAGGCAATGGAGATCGCAGTTGAGTTGGACGATAAACCCAGGCAGATTTTCATCCTGCGACAACTAGGCAATCTGGGATTTGGTACCGGCGATCTGGAACAATCCCTGGAGTATCTGGAGCAGAGCCTGGCGTTGGCCGAGGAACTCGGGGACCTGGAATCGCAGGCCAACGCGCTGAACAGCATGGGTCTCACGGCGACCGCCATGGGCCGTAATAAGGAATCCATGGAGTGGTACGCGCAAGGACTGCCGATTGCTGAGCAGCTGGGAGACCGTGCGATCATCGCCATGCTCACAGGAAACAACGCTTATGCAGAGTTAAACGTGGGAGATCTCGAGCGTGGCAAGCGCGACTCCCAGCGCGCAATGCAGATGGCGAGAGACGTAGGTAGTGACTATCTTCTCACTGGTGCGCTCACTAATGTGGCTAGAGCAATGATTACCGAGGGCAATTCTGAGGAGGCAGTTAGACTGCTGGACGAGTCAATTCGTATCTCGGGCGAGATGGGTTCCTACGTGTTCCAGGCTTACACCCTGGTGGAGTATGCCCGAATTCGGGCAAGGGAAGGGGAGGCGGAAAAAGGTCTTGAATGGATCGGTCTCGCGAAGAGTTACCCCGGGAACGAACATTGGCCTCGTCTCTACTTCGAAAAGGTCACAAATGAAATTCAGGGTGACCTGACCGACGATGAAGTCGGAGCTGCCTTTGATCGTGGGGCGAAGCTGGAGCTGGAAGAGGTTGTAGCCGAGCTGCTCGGTGAAACGCAGGCCGAGGCGACCTAAGCCAATCCACTAACGAGCTCGATCAGGGCATCCATGTGCGGAAAGTGGGCGCTACCTGCTTGAACCAGAGCAACTGGAATGGGGGAGGTCGCCAAGCTGCTCAGAGTTACCAACGCGCGTTCGGACTGATGTTGCTCATGTCCTCGACCTGAGTTGAAAACCCTGTGTTTAGATGCGACCGAGGGTGGTCATCATCTCCTGGTGAATCCGGCCGTTTGTGGCCAGCAGCGTCTCGTCCCCATCGAGCACTTTATCGTCCCCTGAGAATGTTGTGACCACGCCGCCCGCTTCGCGCACCATGAGCACTCCCGCTGCCCAATCCCACGGATTGAGCCTCAATTCCCAATAGCCCTCAAATCGCCCCGCGGCCACGTAGGCCAGTTCGAGGGCTGCGGAGCCCAAACGACGGACCGCGCGCGATCGCAGTGCAAACTCACTGTAGTGATCCAGGTTGTTGTCGGGGTTGGTGCGGATGTCATAGGGGAAACCGGTGACCAGTAAGCTGTCCTCCAGCGTACGGGTTTCTGAGACCTGAAGGGGCTGCTCGTTGAGCCAAGCGCCGCCGCCCTCACTGGCGTGAAAGAGCTCGTCCCTCGAGGGATCGTACACGACCCCGAAGACCAGGCGCTCGTTTGCCATCAATCCTATCGATACCGAGTAGAACGGCACGCCGTGGGCATAGTTAGTAGTTCCGTCCACAGGGTCGATCAACCAAAGGTGCTCAACTTCCGCAGGAATACCCTGAGAGTTCGTCCCCTCTTCCGCCAGAATGCCATCTTCCGGGTAGGCCTCAAGAATTCCCTTCACCAGCATCTGCTCTGACTTCAGGTCGTAGTCGGTAACCAGATCCGTCGCCCCCTTCTTTGAGATGCGGAGAGTCGGGGCCTCAAGAAGCAGCCCGCCTGCGCGGCGGGCCAGTTCGATCGCCAGTTGTAGCCGGTCTTGCATCAGGGTTCGGTGACTGCTCCTTCGTCTAATCGTTGACGGATGGTCTCAAGCTCGGCTTCCAGTTGACCGCGCTGCACCTCGGTCTGCACCAGCAGCGCCTCAAACATGGGCCGTTGCTCATCGGGAACCGTGTCCACAAGCCGTTTGGCTCGATTGATTTGCTCGTTCTTGTCTGCCAACTTGGCCTCCAGGCGTTCCTGGTACCCCCGATAAAAATCTGCGTTGGAAATTGGAGGGGGAAGCGTGGAAGGGTCGTCTGTCAGCACCTCGGCCACGGTTAGCAGCAACTCTTCGGCCTCAACTGGCTTTTCGAGGAACCGCACCGCGCCCAGGCTTATAGCAAACGCCTTATCTGCATCAGAGATGTAGGTGGCTGACACGAAGATGATGGGAATGTCCTGTGTCTTCGGGTTACTGCGAATCTTATGGGCAAACGCAAAACCGTCCAGCTTGGGCATCAAGACATCCGTAAGAATGAGTGCCGGCTTCTCGACGGAGATCGTGCTTAATGCTTCGTCGCCATCGCGCGCGGTAATTACGGGATAACCCTTGTACTTGAGCGTCACTTCCATGAGCTCAAGCAGGTAGGGGATGTCCTCAACAATGAGGATGGGGCCAGAAACCATGCTTAGATTGTAGCGGAATTGATTTCGCGTGCTATGTACCAACAAAGGGGCGTGTGATCGCCATCACAATCCGATAAAAGGCGATGGATGCGCATGAAAGTTTGGAACCCCTGGGTCGCAGCTCAGGGTTGAAGCTCGAGATGCGAGTGGCTCACTTCGAACTGTGTTGACCGCTGGGAAAAGTGATTGCTTGCATCGCCAGAAAGTCGTCGATGTGACCCAACAGCTCTTCGATGTCACTCGGTTGCGTCTCGCCCATATGGCCGATACGAAATGTCTTATTTTTCAGCGGGCCATATCCGTTGGCCAGAGTCATGTCGAATTCGGCTAAGCGAGTGTTGAGGGCTGGGACGTCCATCTCCTGCGTGTTGCGGATGGCGGTTACGGTCCTCGATCGATGTCCCTCTGCGGCAAATAGCGCGAAATTCTCCTGCGCCCATGATTGAACGAGACTTGCCATCGCCTCATGCCGCTTCTCTCGTGCCTCAAGTCCCTCAGACAAGATGCGATCCAGTTGAAAGTCGAGCGCGTGGAGCAGCGAGATGGCGGGGGTGGCGGGAGTGAAATTCCTCTGATGGTATTTCTCGAGCAAAGGCAGATCAAAGTACCAACCCCGATTAGATACTTGGGCTGCCCGCTCCAGGGCTCGGTCGCTCACCGCCGCCATCGCCAGACCCGGCGGCAGTGCAAAGCACTTTTGCGACGAGGTCACTACCGCATCCAATCCCCACTCGTCGGTCGGGATCTGGACCCCGGCCGCTGAGGATACTGCGTCGACCATCACAATCAGCTCTGGCTGAGATTCCCGGGCTGCTTTAACTATGTCGCTAACCGGATTTTCGATCCCGGTGGAGGTCTCGTTGTGAACGACCGCCAGCGTGTCATATTGCTGCATGGCAAGTGCAGAAACGACCTGCTCGGGTAGATTAGGTTCGCCCCACTCGACATCCAACTGATCGAAGGCCAGCCCGTTGCTTTGCGCAACATCCGCCCAGCGCTGCCCAAACGCACCGCAGACGCACAACAGCAGCCGATCGCGCACCAGACTGCGCATCGCACCTTCCCACAATCCGCTGCCTGAAGAGGCCGCGATGTAGACGCGCCGCTCCGTTTTAAATGCCTGCTGGAGCCGGGGTTGGATGCGCGCGTATAGATCCTGAAACTCCTGGCTGCGATGCCCGACCATTGGATTCGTTTGAGCTCTGAGGACATCAGGGTTTACATCTGTCGGACCGGGGATAAATAGCTTCGCCATTGTCACCTCGCGCGGTTGATTTTATCCGCGGTCGTGGAATGCCACAGGGTCGAAACACGTTCGGCAGCCTGGAGGGAGGTCACCCGCGCGAGCTGGCTGCCACGCAAATCTCGCCGAGAATCTGCGACTCTTCTCAAGAATATTGAGTTTGAGTGTAAAATTATTAATATAGGACTTGACAAGTTCGATCTAAGTGGTATATTTTGGCCGAAATCTTGAGGTAGACTTTCGAATTCAAATAGATCCTGCGTAACAGGTGAGAGCCAATGAATAAGCTACCGTCAATCTGCCCAGTATGTGAGGAGCGCCTCTACGTGACTCGATTGCACTGTCGCAATTGCGATACTGCAATCGAGGGTTACTTTGAGACCGGTCGCATGGGCCGGCTTTCTCCTGAACAGCTGGACTTCGTAGAGACCTTCGTACGCTGCGAAGGCAAGCTCATCCGTATGGAACGCGAGCTCGGGCTTTCCTACCCCACATTGCGATCGCGGTTGAACGAAGTGATTCTGCAAATGGGATTCGAGGTGGGAGTACCGGAGCCGGAGCTGGATGAGGACGAACGCCATCGCATCCTGGACGAGCTGGCCAGCGGCGAAATCAGCTCCGACAAAGCCATGAGTCTGCTGGAGGGCGTTTAGCTGGAGCGTGAACTATGGAAACTAGAACGTTTGAAACGGGTCCCGCACCCAAGATCATATTTGACAACATTGGTGGGAGTCTGCGCGTCCGCGCTCGCGAAACCGAGTCAGTCGAGGTCCAGGCCGGCGCTAATGGTCATTTGAAGGCGGAGGACAAAGACGGCGAGCTGACCATCGGGTGTGATGTGGATTGTGTGGTATTCGTACCACAGGATGCGATCGTAGACGGCAAGAAGGTTGGCGGTGATGCATCCTTTAGAGGGTTTTCGGGCGATGTCAGTGTGAAACAAGTGGGCGGCAGCCTGAGCGTGCGCAGCGTCGGCGCGACCACTTCCGAAATGGTCGGAGGCGATCTGACCGCACGCCAGCTATCAGGCAGCCTTTCTGTGGATCGAGTCGGCGGAGGAGCGATCGTCGATCAAATTCAGGGTGACGTTCGCCTTCGCAGCCTGGGCGGCGACGTTCGATTGAGTCGCGTCGAGGGCCTGGTTGAAGTGACCGCTGGGGGCGACGCGAAAGTATCGCTGTCGCCAGAGGGCGATGAGAAATCGGCAGTCACGGTCGGCGGGGATATGAACTGCTACGTTGCAGATAGTGCCTCGGCGTGTGTCCGGCTCAGCGCCGGAGGGGATCTACGTCTAGCGGTCCCGGTTGAGGCGACAGACATTCCCGGAGGCTGTGAGATCCAACTCGGCGAGGGACAGGCAGAGGTCGATTTGACCTGTGGAGGGGATCTCGTCATCCGAACCGGATCGGATCCGGAGCATGTGGCCGCAGTCGACCTGGGAGAGGCTATCGCCGCTCGCGTGGGAGCGGAAATCGAAGCGCACATGGTCGATATCGAGGAAGGGCTGACCGGCCTGGGGGATCGCCTCCAGGGTTTCGACTCCGACAAGGTCGGAAGCAAGATCCGGGTTTCAATTGCCAAGGCGCAGCGTAAGGCGGCAAGAGCCCAGCGCAAGGCCGCGCGCCAGCGCCGCACCGTAGCTGTTATGAAGGATTTTAGCGTCGGACGCCCCTCCAGAGCCGGAGCCAGCGAAGAAGAGCGGCTAATGATCTTGCGTATGCTGGAGGAAGGCAAGATCAGCGTTGAAGAGGCAGAGACTCTTCTCGGAGCGCTGGAATCGTGAGCAACCGAGCTAGCCGATTCAGCGCTTACCTGTGGAACCCGGAGAAGCCTCAATGACTGCAGGTGTAATCGCACGTACCACTGATACATCTCCCGGCCTCAGGCCCATCGATCCGCGACGAGACATGAGTCGGGTGGCGGATCTGATCGAGATCGCGTTCCTTGGGGACCTGGACGGAACCGGGAGGCGTATGGTGCGCGAGATGCGCACGCTGGGCCGCATCGGGTGGATTGGCTGGGTGCTCGGTCGTCTGCTACTGCCTCCGGCTACTCGGCCTCTGGGATTCGTCTGGGAGGAAGATGAGCGAATTGTCGGCAACGCCAGTCTCCTACCTGTCAGCGGACATCCGCGACGCTGGGTGATGGCCAACGTTGCCGTGCATCCCGAGTATCGGCGGCAAGGCATTGCACGGAAGATGGTGGTCGCTTCGGATGAACTCGCTAAGAAGGCAGGAGCCGATGCGATTTACTTGCAGGTGGAACGACATAACAAGGCCGCACTTTCACTTTATCGTTCAATGGGATACCAACATCTGGCAACCCGCACCACCTGGCGGCGGCCACGCGGGCTGCCATGGAGCGGCGCCGGTCGAGGCCAGGCTGTACGAGTGCGCCACGCTACAGAGTGGACGCAACAGTGGAAGTTGGCGGAGCGCGTATCGCCAGAAGGGCTGATCTGGCCCTATCCATTGGAACCGGGATACTTTCGGCCTGCAGGGATCGGTAGATATTTCGGGCGCGAGGCCACGCTGCATCTCGTACGACAAGAAGCCGGGCAGCTTATCGCAAGCTTATCGGCCTATGGAACCACGGTAAAACGATTCGTACTGCTGGTAGACCCCGCTTTGCAGGGTCAGATCGAAGAGGGTTTGCTATCTCAAGCGCTCGGCCGAGTGCACGCTAAGCAGCGCTCCATCGTGATGGACTATCCCTCCGATGTGGCAGTGGAAACGCTGCGCAGCCTGGGCTTTCGAGAAGAACGCGCGCTTACGTGGATGATGCACTCCTACTAATCGCTGGAATTTGAAGACTAGCTTCCTGCGAGCACCCTGAGGGGAAACAATGGATCCGGAAATTCGTATCGAAGAGCTAAGCAAAACCTACTACCCTAAGCAACGCAAAGGACTTTTTAAGTCGGAAACCTCCGAAGTTGAAGCACTGAAATCCGTCAGCCTGCAGATCCAGGCGGGTGAGATCTTCGGGCTGCTTGGTCCCAACGGTGCGGGGAAGACGACGCTCATCAAATGCCTGACGACCTTGCTTCTGCCCTCAGCAGGCGATGCCTGGCTTCACGGATATCACATCGTCGACGATGAAAACGACGTCCGCGCAGCGGTCGGATGCATGCTTATGGGCGAACGCGGGTTGTACTGGAAACTTACCGCGCGTGAGAACCTGGTCTTCTTCGGCGCGCTCTACCACCTATCGGTGAAAGATCGGAAGCAGCGCGCCGAGGAGATCATTGAACTACTGCACATGGAGGAAATCGCCGACCGCACCGTCGAGACCTACTCCTCTGGGCAGAAGATGATGCTGGCATTTGGCAAATCACTCATCAATGACGCGCCGGTGCTGATCCTCGATGAACCGACTAATACGCTGGATGTACCGGCCGCGCGGGAGCTGCGCGCGCTGGTTCGTGAGCTCAACGAGGCGGGCAAGACCATCGTCTATACCACCCACATCATGTCCGAGGCCGAAACCTTGTGCGATCGGGTGGCAATCATCGACCGCGGTGAGGTGATTGAAATGGGCACCGTGCCGGTACTCAAGAGTGCGCTGGGTCGGGATCAAGTGACTCATATTGAAGGCGTGATCCCGGACGAAGCACGAGTGGCCGTGGATTCGCTTCCCGAAGTCACCAAAGTGGCGACTTCGGTCGCCAACGGCACGACAAAACTGACGATCGTCAGCTCGAATGGTCGGGTGGTCCTTCCCAAGCTGATTCAAGCGCTGACGGAGAACGGCGCGATCGTGCAGAACGTAGAACCAGAACAGGTGACGCTGGAGGACGTGTTCGTCGCCAGGACCGGCCGTTCGCTGTCAGAAGACACGAGGGTAGTCTGACTTGCGCGGCACGCCCAGCCTGCGCAGTAAGTTCTCGGTCGTAGTGGCCACCGCAAAGATGCGGCTCAGGCTTGTGTCGCGCTACAAGGGACAGCTTGGCGTCGAGATCCTGATACCCATCGTCTTTGCGGCCATGCCGATCATGCTGGGACGAGCCACCGGAGGAGACGCGGCGGCCGCCAACTTCGAACTGAACACCGGCACTTCAGACTACGTGGCGTTCATGCTGATCGGCTCGGTCACCTTCTTGATCGTATCCTTTGCCTTCTGGCTCGTAGGCTATTGGATCCGTTTCGAGCAGGAAACCGGTACTCTGGAGGCGATCTACCTCACACCGACCAGCCGCTTCTGGAACGCGGCCGGAATCTCACTGTACAGCGCGACCCGATCCATCATCAGCGGTACCCTCGCCTACTTCGTCGGAGCACTTATTTTTGGGATCAATCCCTTCAGAGGAGCCTTGCTTCTGGCTGGAGCTTTCATCTTGGTGGGGTTGATCCCACTTTTTGGTATGACGCTGCTGTTCGGGGCTCTTGTGATGAAAGTACGCGAGGCAAATTCGCTCGTGAACATGATGCAGTGGGCGGTCAGTCTGCTTATGGGAATCTTCTTCCCCATCGTTGTGTTTCCGCCACTGATGCGAGCCTTGGCGCTGGCCTTTCCACCGACATGGATGGTGAACGGTGTTCGGTCTTCCCTGCTCGGAGTGGGCTATTTCTTTGGTGAGTGGTACCTGGATTTCGCTGTGCTCTGGGCTTTCATGCTGATCGCTCCACTATTGGGCTACGTCGTCTTCCGAAGGGTTGAGCGCGGGATCAAACGCCACGAAGGGGTGGGACAGTATTGATCTCCCGCATTCCGACAAGATGCGCCAGATTGAAGAGGGGTTGATGGCAACCCGAAGCGCTCCCATGAAGCGACTCAGAGGCTTCTCAGCGCTCTTCAGTTCGCTGGTAGCTATGGCGAGCAAGGAATTCACTATCATGCGCCGTTATCCGGTGGAATTCATTGCCTCATTCGGGCAAGTCTTCGCAATCGTGGCCATTTTCACCCTCGCGGCGCTGATGTTCTCAAGCTCACCGGGCGAGTTCGCCGAAGGAACCGGCGGCGGAGTGGTGATCTACGGCTTTGTGCTCTTCCTGTTCTTGAGCGACACGCTCTGGACGATCGGCTACAACATTCGCCGCGAGCAGAAACAGGGCACGCTGGAGGCGCTCTACTTGAGCCCGGCTTCCAAGTTTGCCAGCCTGGTCTCGCGCGTCACCAACACGCTGATCTGGACCAGCCTGCTCGTAGTTGCCGGAGTGTGGCTAATGTCCACCATGTTGGGCCGGCTGCCCTTTACTAATGTTGCTTTGGGGGCCTTCATTCTTGCGTTCGCCCTGGCCGGTACTTTCGGGATTGGATTTGCCTTCGCCGCGATCACGCTGCGTATCAAGGAAGCCGGTCAGACGCTTGCCAATGTCATCCAATTTATACTGTTGATCCTGAGTGCCTTCTTCTTTCCGTTCTCAGCATTGCCAGACGGACTCCTGACGATCGCCCGCCTGATCCCGGTCTCGTATGCAGTGGATGCCTTCCGGTCGACACTGATGGGCTATCCAACCGGCTTTCCGGAACTGGCGCCAGTTGAAATTGAAATCGTGATCACTGTTCTTTTTGGATTGCTGATGCCTATTATCGGATACATGTGGTATCGGCATTCCGAAAAGCACGTACGTAAGACCGGGACCCTTTCGGAGTACTGATAAATACCATGAACTGCTGGACGACCGAAGCCATCTCGGCCTACGCCAAAGCCTCCATGGAGGCTCGCCAGAAGTCTGCTAGAGAGTACGCGCCTATTGTTTGGCCCAGCCAAGCAATTAGCATGTGGCGAAGATTGGGCCTGCAACTCCTTCGTCAGCGCACTCCAGGGAATCCTGTGGAGAGGGCCTATGATGCAAAGCGACGCTGAACGATCGAAGATCCTGGAGCAGCTCGATTCCGGAGAACTCGATTTCGATCAGGCGCTGAGCGAACTCATAGGAGCTGCAGAGGATGGCTCAACGGGAGAAGCAACCGCTGCTCCTCCTATGACTCGGCGTTCGTGGTTGCTTCCGTTCTACTTCGGAATAGTGGCAACCGCAGCCGGGATCGTGCTCGCCTTCCAGGGAGGCTGGTGGTGGCTGCTGGCTGCCCCGCTGCTCGTGGGCGGCGTAACACTGACCATTCTGGCACTGGCAAGCAGAAGATCGCCATGGCTGCATGTGAGGATTCACAATTCCGAGCGCTCTTGGCCGCAGACCATCGGCATCAGCACTCCGATCCCATTTCGATTTGCAGCCTGGGCGATACGCACCTTCGGAGCTCTAATTCCGAGCCTGGATGAGCAGGCCGTCTCTGAACTGCTCAAGGCGTTTGAGCTCGGGCGTATGGTGGATCAGCCGCTGAACATGGAGCTGAACGACCCCGACTCCGTTACACGAGTCGAGATCTTCCTTGGCTAGTACTTGGCCAAGGATCGGCTGATGTCCCGCCGAGGATCGGATAAGAAATAGCCGAGAATGGGCTGATGCCCCCCCGAGGATGGGTAAAGAATAAGCTGAGAAGAGGACTCAATGGCGACCCCTGACGAACGGTTGAAGATCCTGAAAATGCTGGAAGAGGGCAAACTCTCCGCAGAAGAAGCTTCGCGCCTACTGCGTGCACTTTCGAAGGGCAGCCCGGAGACGAGTCCGGCCACGCCAGACGGGGAATCGAAGTGGATGCGGATTCGCGTGACGGATCTGGACGGTGACCGGGCGGCAGTTAATGTCAACCTGCCGATGCGGCTGGTGAACGTTGCGCTGCGGCTCGGCTCGCAGTTCATACCTGAAGAAGAGGACATCGATCTGGAGGAGCTTGCAGAGGCGCTTAAAGCTGGCCTGACGGGAAAGATCGTTGATGTGATCGACGAGGAAGAAGGTCGGCAGGTCGAGATCTACGTGGAGTAGGCCTGCTGGGAGCCCTGACCAGGCGTACGTTCGCGACCTTACCCTTCCCCATCGGGGCCACCATATTGTTGGGTAACCCCCCTGTTCGCTATTCAATACGCAGCCAGTTATCGTTAAAACATGACTCTTATGTCACATACTGGCCTCAGAACCGCCATGCTATACTTCGG
>JBHIBY010000049.1:0-19097 GCA_046759305.1 Anaerolineales bacterium | reverse complement strand
GTAGGGGAATAGCCTTCGATTCACCGGGTCGATTCCACAAAAAATCCCAGAAGCCGCTCCAGAAATCAGTGCTGGTGCGCTCGAGCTCGCCCGCAGCCATCATGGCTTCTACGTCCAGCTCGAAGCCGACTTGTGATGGCATGAGCACGATTCGCTCTCCTTCGTAGATCAATTCAACAGGTGTGCTGTATGTTTGGAGTAAGCGTTCGATGGCCGCTGCTTGATCCAGCCCACCCACGGAAACTCCGGCGATCGTGAGGAGCTCCGGCAAGCGTGCACGTTGTCGACTGTAGGCGATCAACTGAAAGAAGGACATGATGACTGCTGTTAACAGCAGCCCTATGGATACGATCCGTAGGATGTTCGGTCCACCGCGACTCATGGGGAATTGTGGCGCGGCAGTATATCACGCAGGCCGCGAACCCTACTTCCTTTCCAAATCCGCTAGCTGCGCTGCCAGCTTTGAAGCGGTTCCCTTCAATCCCTCCAGCTTCTCGCGTTCTTTCCCAACCACTTCGGGCGGCGCTTTCTCACTGAATTCGCTGGAAAGCAGAGCCTCCAGGCGTGCCACTTGCTCATCCACCTCTTTCAGCTCTTTGGCTATGCGCAAGCGTTCCTGCTCTGGATCTTTGAGCCCTTCTAGGGGAATGAAGGCTTCGATCTGCCCCACAATCAGCGGAATAGCGTCTTCAGGGGCGTCCAAATCCGCTTCGATCTGTACCTCATTCGGGTCCAGTCGACCCAGCCAGGCCAGAGCGGCTCGATTAGCCTCAAGGAATTCAGCCAGCTCGCCGGCCTTGATGGCGATCGGAATTTTCCGTGCGGCCTCTAGCTCCTTCTCTGAACGGAGGTTGCGAATAGCTACCACGAGCTCTTGCAGCGGCTCGAAAGCGGCCACGCTGGGTGCTTCCCAGGGCTCGACAGGTCCGGCATCAGTCCAGCCGGCGATGATCAACGCATCTTCCCATCCGCGCTTGGGACCAAATTGAGCCGGATGCTTTTCGCAAGCCGCCTTCAAGAGCCCATACAGCTCCTCGGTCACGAACGGCATAAACGGATGAAGCAGGCGTAGAGTGCTGTGATAGACATGAACCAGTATTCTCGCCGTCAGCCAGGCACGATCCCCACCTTCGCCGGTCTGAATCTTGGAAATTTCCAGATGCCAATCCGCAAACTCGCTCCAGAAGAACTCGTAGATTTGCCGACCGGCTTCGCCATAGTGGTGTCGCTCGAAGAGTCGATCCACGTCACGAATCACCTGATTCAACCGGCTGAGAATCCACCGGTCTGAATCAGTACGATGAGGCTCACCTTCGGGCTCCCCAGGTGCGGCTTCAATGGCATTTAGAACTAGCCTTCCTGCGTTCCAGAGTTTGTTGGCGAAGTTGCGATTAGCGGCCAGGCGCTCCATGCTCAGGCTCATGTCCTGTCCCGGCGATGAGCCGGTCAGGAGCGTAAAGCGCAGCGCATCGGTGCCGTACTCGTCCATGACCTCCAATGGGTCGATCACATTGCCTAGCGTCTTGCTCATCTTTCGTCCGTCACCATCCCTAACCAGGCCGTGCAGGTACACCGTATTGAAGGGCACCTCTCCCGTGAACTCCAACCCAGTCATGATCATGCGCGCCACCCAGAAAAAGAGAATATCGTATCCCGTTTCCATGAGCGATGTTGGGTAGTAGGTCATGAGGTCTTCGCTCTCGGCTGGCCAACCGAGCGTGGAGAATGGCCACAACGCTGATGAAAACCAGGTATCGAGCACGTCCGGATCCTGCTCGATATTCGTGGATTCGCATGACGAACACTCTTTAGGGGCTTCTCGCGCTACCGTGATCTCATCGCAGTCCCCACAATGCCACGCGGGAATGCGGTGTCCCCACCAGAGTTGACGCGAGATACACCAATCCCGGATGTTCTCAAGCCAATTGAAATAGACCTTTGCAAATCGTTCCGGCACAACCCGGATCCGGCCATCCCGCACGGCCTCCACCGCAGGCTCCGCAAGCGGTTCCATGCGCACGAACCACTGGGTCGAGATCATCGGCTCGACGATCTCCCCCCCACGCTGACTGCGGGGAACTTGTTGCAGATACTCCTCGGTCTTTATCGTGAGTCCGGCCGCCTCCATGTCTGCCCAGAGCTTCTCCCGACACTCGTAGCGATCCAGTCCGGCATACGGACCCGCAGCCTTGCTCATCGTAGCGTTTTTGTTCATCGCGTTCACAATCAGGAGATCGTGTCTTTTTCCGATCTCGTAGTCGGCTGGATCGTGACCGGGAGTGATCTTAAGCGCTCCGGTTCCGAACTCGCGATCTACATATTCGTCTTCAATGACCGGAATAGGGCGTTCCAGTATCGGTACCAAACAGGTCTGACCGACGAATTGGCGGTATCGATCGTCTTGCGGGTGAACCGCAACCGCTGTATCGCCGAGGATCGATTCGGGCCGCGTGGTCGCCACTGGAATATGCTCATCCGAACCCTCGATCGGATACTTGAAGAAATATAGCGTAGCCATCTCCTCGCTGTACTCGACCTCCAGATCGCTAACCGCAGTCTGCAATCCGGGAGACCAGTTGATCAGATAATCACCGCGGTAGATCAGTCCCCTCTCATACAGGCGCACAAAGGCTTCAATTACCGCGCGCGAGAGACCCTCGTCCATCGTGAAGCGTTCCCGCTCCCAATCACAAGAGGCACCTAGCCGACGCAGCTGCTCAGTGATGATGCCGCCGTACTTGTTCTTCCATTCCCAGGCACGCTCAAGAAAAGGTTCGCGGCCAAGCTCAGTAGAACTGGTGCCTTCGCTCTCCAACTGTTTCTTTAACTGCAGCTCGGTGGCGATGCTGGCGTGATCGCTGCCAGGGACCCATAAGGTGGGTACGCCCGTCATTCGAGCGTGGCGGATCATCAGATCCTCCATTGCGACGAACATGGCGTGGCCGATGTGCAGCCTATCGGTTACGTTCGGCGGCGGCATCGAGATAACAAAGGGCGATCCCTCGCCTCGGGGGCGGAAGTAGCCGCTCTCCTCCCACCATTCATAGAGGCGCCCCTCCACTGAGGTGAAGTCATAAGTCGTTTTCAATTCGATCAAGCCTCCTTAAACAAAATACTCTCTCGTCCTTGAGGACGAGAGAGACAATCTCCCGCGGTACCACCTCAATTCGCCGTGACCGGCGCTCTCAGCGTCCTTCGCAGACCCGCTTTCCCGATAAGGGCGACCAAAGACAGGCCTTGCTTGGTCAGGACAGGCCCTGCCTGGGTAGGACAGGCCCTGCCAAGGCAGGACAGGCTGTAACGGGCTCCCCGCGCCGTTCTACTCCCCTTACGGGTTTCTTCGGCGGTGTACCTTGGGTGACGTTCGGCTTCCGCTGCTGTGGGGACTCTCAGCCTGTGGCCACACCTTCTCTGCCAGCGCTCTGAAGCCTACTCCTCCCAGGTAAATCCTATTCGGTTGTGACTAGGATTATAGCAACGATCGATTCCCCCCGTCAATTGATTGGCTGCAGGATAGTCGATGCGCCACTCCCCCAGACTTGGCGCGTAATTACGCACTTATGTCAATCGATGGGCACTCCGCACTAGTAGCTCCGTGACGTTGAATACGTCATGTTCACGGCACACCGATTTAAACGCTTCTAGGTTCATTGCGGTAGGTTCGGGGGTTCAGCCCAGCTCAACTTGAGGAAGAGTTCCAGTTCCTCTAAGAGGGCCGCTCCAATCCTCAGGAAAAAGCTCAAGGGCGCGCTTTGAGGCTTTGACGATGTCTGGATCCTGATCGAACTGCACCTTATGCACTGCCAATTTGGTCTCTGGTGTATGCCACTCGATGAGGCGAAGCAGTGCAACCATGCGGGAGCGGCTGTTGTCGGCTTCCACCATGCTCCCATCCTCCTCTTGCGTGAAGCCTGTGCGAGGGTTCTCGAGCACTTCGATCAGCACCGGTATCGCCGCGAGGTGGTTGAGTGAGGCCAGTTTTTGTACGGAGGCATATGCCATGTCCAAATCAGCCACCCGCATGCAGCGGAACTTGTGGAGCTGAATAGCGGTCAGCACCGCGGTTTCCTTGACCATTGGATCTGGATCATCAATGGCGGCTTCGATCTCTTCAACCATGTCGTCTTGTTGCGCAACACCGGGGCGGTTGGCGAATTCAACTGCAGCACGCGCCCTGGCAGCCGTGTCGGATCGGCGCATATCGAAATCAGTGCGCGCACGCTGGATGAGCCGACCGGCTTGGGTGGTAACCACCGAGGTCTCCTCTTGCTGCATCAGCTTTTCAAGTTCTTCTTCGGGGGCATCTAGCAGATAGAGGGCGTGTTGGATGCTGGGGGTCAGAAGGGGATCAGCGAGCTCTAGCATCTCGTTGAGGAACTCACGAAGCGTGTGCTGACCGGGTTGGCTGCGAACCCCACGCGCACGGTCCCGCCACTCGTTGACCTCGTCTGCGAGATGACGCTGACGATCTCGCAGGACGCGTTGCTTTTCTCGGATCGGTTCGCGCTGGTCGGAATTGGCTTCGAGAAGCTTACGTCCGAGCTCGTCGAGCTCATCACCGGTGGCGATAAACTCTCGTTGTATCGCATCCGCCTTGCTATCAAGCGCCTTTTCTACCTGGCGCAAGCCGAGCCCTATCACGTTGCGCTTCCTTCCCCGGAACTCCAGATGAGTATGCTCATATAAGTATGACTGAGAAAATCGTATAGCTCGCCAAGAAGGGTCTCCGGAGGAGGCGCTCCCAACTTGTGAGTATAGTGAAGGACATTTTTAAGGTCAACCGGGCCGTCGTACCATGCGAGCCCTTTGCATACCCTTCCTGTATAATCCTCCCGTGGCCGTGGAAGAAGAGCGACTCGTATCGCCAACACGCCAGGAATCTGAGCCGGCAAGGCTGCGCCCGACGCACCTGTCGCAGATGATCGGGCAGGATCGTGTTCGAGACAACGTTTCGATCCTCATACAAGCCGCTAAAGCCCGAGAAGAGCCGCTGGATCATGTGTTGTTCTACGGTCCGCCGGGGCTGGGTAAGACCACTCTGGCCCACATTCTCTCGAATGAAATGGGCTCAAACCTGAAGATCACTTCGGGACCTGCGATCGAGCGTGCGGGCGATCTAGCAGCGATACTGACCAACCTCCAGTCGATCGACATCCTTTTCATCGACGAGATCCATCGGCTTGGGCGCGCGGTGGAGGAGATCCTGTACCCGGCCATGGAGGAATTCGCCCTCGATCTCACGATCGGCAAGGGTCCCAGCGCCCGATCGATCCGCTTACGTTTGCCGAAATTTACGGTTGTAGGGGCAACCACACGGCTTGCCTTGCTCACTGCGCCATTGCGCTCCCGCTTTGGTGCGGTACACCGCCTGGATTTCTATGATCTCGCCTCCATGGAGGCGATCGTCACGCGTGCGGCCGATATTCTGGAAGTCGAGATCGAATCAAGTGGAGTAGAGGAAATCGCTCGCCGGGCACGCGGTACGCCACGTGTCGCCCTACGCCTTCTTAGAAGAGTGCGGGATTATGCTCTGGTCCGTGCCGACGGCAGGATCACTCGTTCGATTGCCGTCAAAGCTCTGGCTCTTCTAGACATCGACGACTTAGGTCTGGACGATTCCGATCGCAGGGTGCTGACCACAGTAATCGAAAAGTACGATGGCGGTCCGGTTGGGCTGCATACCATCGCGGCCTCCCTGAGCGAGGAACCCGACACGATCATGGACGTGGTGGAACCGTATCTGCTGCAGCTGGGATTTATCGATCGCACCCCTCAAGGCAGGGTTGCCACTCCGCGTGCATATGAACACATGGGCCTCGAGCCACCGGCCTTGCCTCAAGCCCGCCTGCCAGAGATGTGAGCTACCGCTCACTCCATGTTTGATATCACCAATGTAGGTCGAATACTCGTTATTGCAGGGCTCGGCATTGCGGCGGTCGGCGCAATACTCTGGGGAATGGGCCGAGCCAACCTGCCGGTCGGCCAACTACCGGGGGATTTCCGTTTTGAACTAGGCAATATTTCCTGCTTCGTACCATTGGCCACAATGGTGATCGTCAGCCTGCTGGCTACCTTGATATTGAACGTGATCCTACGCTTCCTGAGCAAGTAAAGCTTGCGCACCTCCGACTTCGATTACGACCTACCACCTGATCGGATTGCACAACAACCTGCCAAGCCGAGAGACAGCTCCCGCCTGCTGGTCCTAAATCGTGATTCGGGCGAGATCACTCACCGAGAATTCCGGCAGCTCCCCGGATTACTTTATGCAAACGATACGCTAATCCTCAACGAGACGCGCGTAATTCCCGCGCGGTTATCGGCCTCGAAGGTTCCGGGCGGAGGCAAGGCGGAAATTCTGCTTCTGAGACGTCGGAAACTAAAGATCTGGGAAGTGATGGTCGGAGGGAAGGGTATGCACCCCGGCAAACAGCTCGAGGTTTCTGGACCACTTCGCTGCGATATTCTGGAGGACCTGGGCGGACCGATGAGATTGGTGCGATTTGATTCGCCAATTACTCCACTTCTGGATGAAATCGGCTCCCCTCCGATTCCCCCATACATCCAGAGGCCTATTCGGTCCGCTGATCAATATCAGACGGTTTATGCAAAAATCCCAGGCTCGGCCGCTGCTCCCACTGCCGGGCTGCACTTCACGAAAGACATCCTGAAAGAGATCGAGCGTAAGGTGGTGGGTATTGCGGCCGTTACGCTACACATAGGATTGGACACATTCGCTCCAGTGACGGTCGAGGCTCCCGAACAGCATGCGGTTCACAGTGAATGGTGCAGCGTCTCGGATGATGTGGTTGACGCTATACGTAAGACCCAGGGTGCGGGTGGGCGCGTGATTGCCGTTGGCACGACTACTGTGCGTGCCCTGGAAACGGCTTCTCGGGATGCGTCGACAGAGGAGATCGTCCAACCCTTCGAGGGACCAACAGATCTATTCATCCTGCCTGGCTATGAGTTTCAAACGGTAGACATAATGCTGACCAATTTCCATCTTCCGCGCTCGACGCTGTTGATGATGGTATCCGCATTCGCAGGCCGGGAACTCATTCTGGAGGCTTATGAGGTAGCCATTTCTGAGGGGTATCGTTTCTATTCTTTCGGGGATGCGATGCTGATCCTTTAGCTCGCAAATTTCGTCAGTTCTTAGGCATCTTCTTTAGTCAGAGCCTCATTTTCGCAGGCCGCCCACCGCACAGAATCACCTCAAGGACATTACGCATCAGTATTGAGCGGCCTCGAAGTCATGCTGATGATAGATATTGTTAGCCTGCCGATGATAATCAACCAGAATCTGAATAGGATCGTGGATACCTCGAGCTAGCCTGAGTCCCATCAGCCGCGGGGATGCGGTGATTGACACGCCCAATTAGCTGTGAGATACTCCTCCCGGTTCAGAAAGACCCCCTCTCGCTATCTCATAGTCGAGGAGGTGATGCCCATGAGTAGTAACTCTCATGAACGTAGCGCTGCGGCATCCCTCCTCAGCCTAAGCTGAGAAGATGCCGCAGCGCAAAAGGTAAAGCCGCTCGAAAGGGCGGCTTTTTCCTTTAATTCCTAGGTAGGGTCTGTAAAATCGAGAATAATGAACTGGGATAAGTAGCCCAAAGACATGGAAACCATGAGCAGGATGACGTGGACGATCAAAAAGGCCGCAATTGCCCATCGCACTGGCAGCTGTGCCAACCCTCCTCCGATGAACCCATATAGCAGCGCCAGAATAAACCACGCTGCAAATGCAGATATTTCAGGATTAAGGGTCCCGATTAATCCCTGCGACATGCTGCGTGCAAGGAAGATCCCGAATTCTGACATGCAGGCCTCATATGGGTCTGGGGCAAGCCGAAAGCTTTCCAGATTTGCCAAGCAAGCTTCATTGCGGGCTAAGAGGACCTCCGCTAAACCGGCCTCAATCAAGATAAGGGAAGCTGCAAAGAGAAACCCGATAATGAATCGCTGCGGCCGATCGTCCGAAAGGAACGAACGGAGCGAAGCGAGCAGATCCGCTGAATCTATTGTCTGATCTTGGGTCATTTAGGTGAATTTATCGCGCAGTACTGGATCTCGGGCCACTCGGCCACGGGCTCTGCAAGTCCCAGCACAGTTATGGATCTCAGCCACTAAACCACGTCCACTGCTAGACCCAACACAGTCCCGGTTCTCGGCCACTCGATCTTGAGCAATCCAGATCCGAATGTAATCCTGGGCTCGGGCCACTCAACTAAGGCCGCGCAAAACCGAGCGCTATCCTTGATTTCGGTCGGCCGACCCGCACTCCATTGGGTGCTGGAGTACGGAGATGGCTATGCGCAATAGGTTGGCTGCGCTTCAATCTCCCAGCGACAGTCCTAGATTCCGCGCTGTTCTCACAGCGTCGCCGTTTAGATCCACTCGGTTTGGTTCGGCTAGTGCCTCCTCGAGCGTGACACCGATAACCTCACCCCCCACGAGAGCGACCATGTGACCGTGTGTACCTTGCTCGGCCAATCGGAATGCCGCAGCTCCGAAACGGGAGGCCAGCCAGCGATCGAATGCAGTCGGAGATCCTCCGCGCTGAAGATGTCCCAACACGGTAACGCGGCATTCCATCCCGCACGCCTCTTCTACAAATTTCGCTACCGTAGCACCGATCCCACCGAGCCGGGCCTGAACTAGTTCGTCGCCGGCACTCCGAAAAACTTGCTGGCCACCCTTTGGACTGGCGCCCTCTGCTACAGCCACAATGCTGAAATGCCGACCTCTATCGGCGCGAGCCTGGATGGTCTGGCAAATGCTTTCGAACTCAAATGGGATTTCGGGTATGAGAATGACGTCCGCTCCGCCGGCGACCCCCGCGTGCAGCGTGATGAAACCTGCGTTGCGTCCCATGAGCTCCAACACCATGACCCGGTGATGAGATTCCGCAGTTGTATGTAGTCTATCGATCGCCTCCATCGCGGTGTTAACCGCGGTGTCGAAGCCGAAAGTAACCTCCGTTCCATTGATGTCGTTATCGATGGTCTTTGGAACACCGATAATTGGAGATCCTTTCTGAAAAAGCTCCAGACTGATCTTAAGCGTCCCATCTCCGCCGACGACAATCAAGGTGTCAAGACCGAGCTCGACGATCCTCGCTACGACTTCATCGGAAACGTCTTCGATGAGCTCCTCTCCGTTTCGAACGACCTTGCGCGCGAAGGGGTTGCCCCGGTTCGCGGCACCGAGGATCGTGCCGCCTTTTGGCAGAATCCCCCTTACCTCAGACCTTGTGAGGGGGATGATTCCTTCCGGCTCCAAACAGCCTTCAAATCCATTGCGAATTCCCAGGACTTCGAATCCACCACGGTTGTGTGCAGATTTCACAACCGCACGAATCACCGCGTTCAATCCGGGCGCGTCACCCCCGCCAGTCAGGATACCGATACGTTTCATGCGGCACCTCTTGTGCTTTGTCAGAAACCCCGATTTTGCTTGGGCGCTCGGATTTTACACCCTCAGGCCGCGACGGCGATCTTGCCCTTAATTAGCGCTGTCGCTTCTTCGGCAGGCACCGGTTCGGAGAAGAGGAAACCCTGGCCAAATTCACAACCTAGTTCCTTGAGACTCTCGAGCTGTTCTTCGGTCTCGACGCCTTCTGCTATGACATCCATATCGAGGTTGTGAGCCAGATTCACGATCGTACGCACGATCACTTCATCCTCACCGCCGGAGTACACGTTTTTTACAAAGCTCTTATCGATCTTGAGCGAGGAGATTGGGAAACGGTGCAGATAAGCGAGAGAGGAATAGCCCGTACCGAAGTCGTCGATCGGCAGCCGGACTCCCAGTTCTCGAAGATCAACCAGCACTGCGGTGGCTGCCTCCGGTTCGTCCATAATGACCCCTTCTGTGACCTCTAGCTGCAGGCTGGAAGGAACGATTTGCGCCTCGGCCAGGGTCTGAGCCACAACTTTGGTTAAATCTGGATCAAGGAGCTGTCGGCTGGACAGGTTCACGCTGACCCATAAATCGCGACCGCGAGCGGGACCGGTTTGCCAGGCTTTCAATTGATTGCAAGCTTCCCGGAGTATCCAATTCCCCAGCAGGACCGTGAGCCCGGTTTCCTCTGCCAGCGGAAGGAATGCACCGGGATACATAAGGCCACGTGCAGGGTGCATCCAACGGATCAAAGCTTCGAACCCGACCGCTTCCCCGGATTCAAGCGAGACAATGGGTTGGTAGTGCAGACGGAATTCCTCGCGATCCACGGCTTTTCGCAGGTCCGTCTCGAGCTTGAGCAACTCTACGGCGCGTCCGTGCATGGCTTCGTCAAACAGCTCGTAGCGAGCTTTACCCATAGATTTCGCGCGGTACATCGCGATGTCTGCGTCGCGAATGATGTCTTCTGCACCGTTGTACCCTGTACTGCTGACTGCGATGCCGATGCTTGCGCTCATGAAGACTTCGCTCTCGTCCAGGTTGAACGGCTCACGCAGCATCACCTGAATTCGTTCTGCAGAGCGTTTTGCGTGCTCGACATCCTCGATATCTTCCAGGAGAATGACAAACTCATCTCCGCCAAGCCGCGCCACCGTATCCACGTGGCGCATTGCACCTTCGATCCGGCGTGCGACGCCGATCAGCAGCTGATCCCCCGTCATGTGTCCCAGGCTGTCATTCACAACTTTAAACCGGTCTAAGTCGAGGAAAAGCACGGCGACTATGAAGTCGTCGCGCCGCTTGGCTCGCTCAAGGGCCCGATCCAAGCGGTCGGTGAAGAGAGCACGGTTGGGAAGACCCGTCAAGCCATCGTGAAACGCGTCGTAAAGCAGCTGCTCTTCGGCGCGCTTGCGCTCCGTGATATCCGTCTGAGAACCTGCCATACGGTAGGCCTTGCCTTCATCGTTGCGCATTGCCAGCCCGCGCGTAAGCATCCACCGATAGGAGCCATCCTTGTGCACCATTCGATGCTCGCTCTCAAAGTGAGGAGTCTCGTCCTGGATATGTTTGCCGATGGCGGCGTTAAGATCGGCCAGGTCTTCAGGATGAACTTTGCCAAACCACTCTTCAGTGGAGTCTGAGACCTCGTCATCGGAGTGGCCAAGCATGGATTTCCATCGTGGTGAGTAGTACATCTTCTGAGTGGTGAGATCCATGTCCCACAGACCATCATTAGCCGCGTTTGCCGCTAATGCATACCGCTCCTCACTCACGCGGAGATCTTCTTCCGCCAATTTGCGGGCGCTGATGTCGCGCACGATACCTACTACTCCGATTGTCTCGCCCTCGGGTGATGTGTGGGGCGAAAATGTGGCGGACATCCAACCCTCTCGTCCCGTCTGCGGAACTTGAAAATGCGTATCTTCTGAGGTCACGCGTTCGCCGCGCAGCGCGCGCACGAGCAAGTGCTCGATGCCCGGAAGCATGAACTGAGCAAAGAGATCAAGTGCAGAGCTGCCGATGATCTGCTCGCTCGGTAGGCCAGTGAACTCTTCCATCACCTTGTTCCAGGCCCGGTACCGGAGCTCCCGGTCGTAGACGATGATGCCTTCGTTGACGCTGGTGAGGATCGTTTCGGAGAAGTTTTCAGATACGCGTAGCGCTTCCGTGGCACGCTTGTGTTCGGTGACATTTCGGAAGACCACGACCGCACCCGAGACATCGGTTCCGTCGTAGATCGGTGTGCTGACGTACTCGATTGGGAAGCTGGATAGGTTGCGGCGCCAGAAAACCTCATCCGTGACGGTGTGCTCTTCCCCTTCCTTCCAGGTCTTGCATATGGGGCAGTCTTCTTCTGGGTATGGTGAACCATCGGCCTTAGGCTGGTGCAGGGTGACATGCATCTGCCGGCCGATGAGTTCCGCGAAGTTCCATCCGGTCATGCGGGTGACGGCCTGGTTCGCGAACGAAATTCGTCCCTCGGCATCGAGGCTGCAGATCCCTTCGCCGGCCGAGTTGAGAATCTGGTTGAGCCGCTCTTGATTGGTTTTAAGCTGGTCGATGGAAGAAAAAAGCTCAGTGTTTCGGTTGCGCAATTTATTGCGCTCGCGACCGACTGCGCGCTGTCCGTAGACTGCGATAGCCGTAAGGATGAGGAATATGAAAACAAATCCGCCCGCTATCGCGGCATAGGTGACTTCTTGATAGTCGCGGACGAGTCGTTCGAGGATGGATGCAGGGAAGCCTTCGGCGGTCGCTTCGGCGCTTTGAGGTCCCACATCTTCCAGGCTCATGATCTCGCCTTCGAAACGAGTGGCGAGGAACCCGGCGATCGCGAGGCCGAGGGCTGCCGTGATCAAGAATCCGAGTGCTGCCAGGCGGATGACCCGATCACGGAGAAGCTGACTCATGCGGCTTTCCTCTGCCTGCCCACCGAGAAACAGTCGATCGTTTCTTTCAGTAGTCTTAGCACCATCTTGAGGTCACTGACTGGAACTCACGGCTTCGTGATTCCCTTCGAACCTGGTTGCCTCCATTTGGCTCTCTTAGTTCCTCCACTTGGTGATCGCGACAACTCTCGAAGGCGATCGCAATCTTTGCACCTGTCGGCATTTTGGCATTCGCGACAACTCTCTTCGCCAAGCTCTCCCTCTTCCGGCCTCTGCACTTATGTTTACTCCCGCACGCTGCCAGAGCAATGCCGCGGCCCAGCGGCGTTGACTCGAATTGATCCGAGCGGACGCTGCGCGGGGTCTGACCCCAGGTTCACGATAGCACCGCTTATTCAACGGCGAACTTCCGGACAACTTACAGAATTCACCCTCACGGGCATTTGAAACGGATTTGCACGCAGGCCATTGGGAATAAGCATTTAGGAGAGCGTAAGGTAGACGCAAGGTGTCGGGTATCGGCTCTGGTCTAGAATGCAGTTGTATGCCAGATCAAGAAAAGTTGAATGATCGGCCTGCAGTTCTCGTCATCGACGACGAGCAGGCTTACACCAAAGTGATGTCGATGGTGTTAGGTGAGTATGGTTTCGATTCGTTCCCGGTGAACAGTGCCAAGGATGCCTGGGAGATCCTCGAACGCGTCACACCCGATCTGGTCTTGTTGGATGTCATGATGCCGGAAATCGATGGCATCACCTTTTTGAACGAACTACGTGCGAACGTCCAATTCCGTGGAGTTCCAGTTCTAGTGGTGACGGCCTACACGGAGACCCGCGAAGATGCGCTGCGCGCCGGTGCCTCGGGCTATTTAAAGAAGCCCTTTTCTGCGCAGCAGTTGCGCGACTCTATCGGCAAATTTCTAAGCGTAACCAATCCTGAAGATCCGCTGTTCAAATAGCTGACCCCAAATTGCAGCCCGCATTGTGACTGACCAGCCTCACGGTTGGTCGCGCTATTCGTTTTGCCCCCGCTTAATACCTGGCTTCGTCGTCTTCATATACCACCACTTCGCAACATCATCCCCCATACATATCAGTCAAACGAGTGGGCCAAGATCAGGGGACTACATGATGATTGGGCAATGACCGAATAGACGATTTGTGGGGACATACTCACGAAGAACGGTGTATCTAAGTTTCCGCGCTTGGTTGAGGTTCTGGAGACGGGACACCAGCCAGCGACTGAGCATCGACGACCGTTCTGAATGCGGCTGACGGTCGAAATCCAAGAGCCCAAATCGCGATGCCACCGAATATACCCAAGATCAAGGCATTGAGAGCGTGGAATATGAGGACTACGCTGGCAGAGGCTGCTTGCGGGATCCCAAGCGCCCCTCCAAAAACTAGCGACCCAAAGGCCTCCATGCTGCCGATGTAACCTGGCGCTCCAGGCACAATGAAGGTTATGGCGAAAAGAGCGTAACCTGTGAGCGCAACCATCGGAGGAACGGGATTTCCAACGCTTACAAAGAGCAGGTAGAACACGGTGGCATCTAGGAGCGCGGCAGCGAATGACAGGCCGATGATCGGGGCAAGATTGCGAGGCTGCTTGCCGATGGCTGTGAATCCGTCCATGATCCCCTGAAGGATTCCAAGCATTCGTTCTCGCAAGTTCTCCCCGATCCACTTCGGGACTGCCCACTCGACCATGCGCATCAAGCGCTCTTGCCAAAAGATAGCCAGAATGACGAAGGTCGCGAACCCAAGAAACAGCCCTGCACCAAGAGCGAGGACGATCGAAAGAGAACCGCCCAGCCGCAGGCCTGTGAGAATTCCAATTGCTCCTATCACAAGCACCGCGAGCATATCGAGCGATCGATCCACCGCAACCGTCGGTAGGGAGGCTGAAATGGGCACGGTATCTCGTTGCTTGAGGAACAAGCTGCGGGCAATTTCGCCGGAGCGGATCGGGATCACGAAATTGATGAGGCTCGAGGCAAGACCGATTAGCCAAACGTCAATTCTTGGTACTTCGGCTATGGGTCGAAGAATAAGATGCCACCGTACGGCTCTCACCGATGTACTTGTGACCGCGATAATCGCTGCCAACGCCACGAATCCCCACTGAGCCGACCGGAGCGTATCCGCAACCGCGTTAAGGTCGACGATCCACAACCAGGCTGCCAAAAGAATGACGCCGAGCAGTGTCTGCCCGGCGATGAGCCACTTCTTTCTATCCACCCTTAAGATCAGTCGTCTCCGGCCGCCTTGTCGTCGAGCAATCTCTTTGCCCAATCATCCTGATCGTTGCCCGCACTGCTGAGCCAAGATTCTAGAAGCTTTTCTCTATCAACTTCGGGGTCCGTCTCCTTTTCAAAAGCGTCGGAGTGGATATGCTCCTTGCTATCGCCGTCCGGGCTCTTGTTCTTGTTCTCTCGGAGCCATGGGATCGCATCGCTGGCGTCCAACTGTGCTGGTCCCTGATAGTAAGAACCTTGCTCGAGCTCAATGCGTTTGCGACGAGCCCAATCCTCATTAACCCCATCTCCAAGGAAGGGTCGAGGGATTCTCATCAATACTGCGATTTTAATCCAGGTAAGTCCATCTCCTCTCAGAAGAAGTCCATCTAGAAATACTGCTACTAAGATTACCGATCCTAAGATCGATATTAGAACGGCCGCCTTTTCTAAGTGTGATGGGATCCACTCCAGCCTAATTTGGCCGCCTGTGGCTTCAGGACTAAGCGGAATCGTCATCATGCCGGGTCCACCCCTATATATTGGGATTTCCGTTTTAGCTGCGTCCCCAAGTAGGAAGGCATGCCAATTTGGATAGTAGGCCTCACGCCAATAAAGCCACTTCTGTTCCGAGATATTGTCGCCGAGAATAAAGTCTATTTGATCAGGATCATTGCGTATCACAGTCACATCGTGATCTGCGACGGGATCATTCGATCCGATTAGCCATTCAAGCAGATTCCCTATTAGTGCAACCTCCTCGTCGTTCCACCCGTTGTACATCGCATGCCCAAGAAGATTCATTCCAGACCAAATAACTTTTCCGCCTTCCAGGTTGCCTGAGACAATTAGCGGTCTGCCCCCAGCTGCCAATGTCATCCTGCCCCAGTCTCGAATGTCAGCAGAACCAGCGCCGGAGACAGCCCATCCGCCACCCTCCCACTTCATTGGATTAAATCTGGAGATATCGACGTTGCCGGCAATATCCTGAGAGCCAAGAGTGAATTCACTATCAGCTCCATACTCAGTCCAGCTTAATTCTTCGATTGGAAGTACCGCAGGTGCAGTCTCGAATTCCCATTCAGGTATCCAGAATTGCCAGCCGGTGTCGACAAAAAGCGCACCGCCTGCCCTCACATAATTCTCGAGGAGATTCCAGGCAGTTGAGCCGTTTCTGTAGTCGTATCCATGCATAAATACCACATCAAACATCAGGAGTTCGTCAACTGTAAATGAGTCAACAGGGCGGGTCTCTTCAATCCAGAGCGCCCTGTCGTACGGTAAGAGGCCATCGTTTGCCAACCGGAAGACATTGGAATAGACACTGGATCCAGGCCTCGATACAACAAGCACGGATGGTCTACTTGATTGGGTAGCTAGAGGTGGACTGTTGGGTTGCTGCCAAATTTGAAGCGGGTTAATTTCCTTTGCATTTTTCCATTCCGGAGTGAGCAGCGCATCCGTAACATCAACCCATCCACCTTCGATGTATATAGGTTCTGGGTCAAGTCTCCGATCCACAAACACATATTCAATGCCGAACCACTTTCCAAGGTCATTGAGTCTGTTAGCCGTTCCAAACTCCGTGCTGCTTGAGTCATCGGAATAAAAGACGTTCTGCTGATATCCCCACATCGCGTGAATTAGGGACACTTGGTTTGTGTAGGCATCGATCATCGATAACCCAGAGTACGCACTGAAATCTTGAATAATCCGTCCCAAATAAGGTGATATGTCTACTCTAATTGAGCCATTTGCAGGAAACATCGACGCGAGCTTCTGCACGTTGTCTAGGTGGAGATCAGTATCACTTAAGGTAGCTTTTGGCCAAAGCATTTGAGCCAATTGAGACGCCATACTACGAACCCGAGCTCCGCAGGGATGGTTCAATTCACTACTTTGATGACTTCCTTCACAATACTCAAGAAACTCGGTTACGGCATCCGTACCTACTACCGAGCCAGAGCACAGTACAAGGACCACGGGGTCAGTTCCGGTCCAGCCAGCACATAGTCTTCTCAGATCCTCGATATTCAGATATTTCCTGGCTTCAGGCACCTCGCATAGTGAAGGTCGCAATGGTTCAGTCTTGCTCAAGTTGCAGCTGTCATCAGATCTCGCGTCCCACAGATCTCTCGTATCAATCCCATTAGCTAGCGGGCCATAACTGACATGGTGTGGCAGCGCAGGAAAGAGGGTGCCCAGATACAAGGTCGCTGGAAATGCGATTAGCAAGGCAATCGGCGAGGCAAAGTAGCGACCAGTTGTGCCTATCTTCTCGCCTAGTCTTCGTTGCCTCAAAACTGAATATGGCAGGCCAATGGCGAGCTTGGTAAGGATCTCCGCCAGACCGAGCACCCCCAACGCGGCAGCGGTTGGAATTAGGATCATGGCTAGATTCAGTAAGCTTCGAAAGTTGAACAGCATCACTGCTTGAGGTGAAATGCTCATTACGAAGGCAACTATCGGTGCCGAGAGGACATATATGCTTGCCAGCACTACTGTCATCGCAATTGCCAGCGGTTTGCGCGATTGAGGCGCACCCTTCCGCCATCGCTGGAAATACAGGAGTAGGCCGAGGAAAGCAGAACTCGTAACCACCAGCGGAAACTGCATTTTGGTAAGGATCTCGCGAGGATTTACTTCTTTTGCTCCAAGGTATTCTGGAATTGACAACCTATGAAGCTGCTCTGGAGCTGGAGTATTCAATCCATCACGATTCGCCTCCTGTCCATAAAGGTAAAAAGGAACAAGATAAATCGCAATCACAAGCACAGTTATCGTGCCCGCGATAACTAGGATGCGCATGCCTTCCTTGAAGATCCTCATGCGGCCTTTCCTACCTGCCACGAGTGCCATCGTAAGCGTCAGAAGCACCATACCCGCAACAGCTGCCGCCCCCACCATCATATGTGTCAAACTGGCCAGGATCAGCACAAGGACAAGAGCTACCACCCACAATCGCCTTCGACCATCCCGCTTGAGTGAAATGTGACTGGAGAGGGATCTATCGAAGGCTAAAAGAGCCAGAGGCAGGAACACAATTGCAACCTGGGAAGCGTAGAAGCCCCAGTCGTGCATCCAAGTCCACGTGACTGGAGCAATTAGAAAGAAAACGCCCGCTAGAAGCCCGACTATTTTTCGCCGGAGCGATATAGCACAGAATAGATATATCCCAATAGCCGTGAGAGGAAATGTTATGAAACTTATCAATCGGAAAGCCTGAAGAATTGAGAGATCGGTAAGTCGGTGAGCTAGGACAGTAACAAAGTGAGCAACGAGCGGGTATCCGTGCAGCAGTGAGACACCTCCCCCAACAAGCGGATACCAGTGGGGCGGAATCGGGAAGTACTCGTCAATCCAGACTGCGTACCCAATGTGCATTGGGCTGTCGCTTCCTTTAAGCGGACCATCCAATAGTCCGTTGCCGAGGAAATACGCGAATACAACAAGCGCGGTGGCAACCAGTACCAGGCTGATCGCGTCAGCAACAAACCCTAGCAGGGAAGTTCGAACGCTAGTTGGATTGCCCGCGCTGGAAGCTTTCTCGCGGTTAGAGACGCTACTGCGTGAGCTGGCTTCTCTAGAATTCATTTGCTACATTCAGCCTGTCGCGGATTCGGTTAGATCGGGACATTGTCTTAGATAGACGACCTATATGCTTTCGGGCCCTTTTAGAGTTCAATGTCTCGAGTGACGAGCGGAATGACTTGAGCATCCTGGATCACTAATCGCTCTGCACAATGCTGCATGTTGCTGCTGAGCAAGGTGAGGTCCTTGAAGGGTCGCGCGGTTCTGCTCAATTGCGCGGCAAAATGCTATCCCCATATCCCGGCCTTGCGTCATTCTCACTTCAGGAACTCATCCTCAGCGATCGAGACGCCCGATCCATATCGGGAATAGCGAAATGGGAGTGCTCTTTGATCCAGACTCTCCGACGATGTCGAGAGCGTTGCCAACTCGTCTGGCCTCTCAATTGATTCCACAATAAATTCGCTGAATTCAGCATCCGCCAATGCAAACTTAATCATTCTTGCAAGTGTGCCGATATGACGATCCATCGAATAGAGCTGCCTCGCTCGTGCGTTTGAGGCACGTCCCATATTTTCGGCGAGCGAGGGGTTCACCAACAGAGTGAGCATTGCGTATGCGAAGGGGTCGACTTCATATGGCTCAGCAAGAAATCCGGTTACGCGATTTTGCACCGTGATCGATGGACCCGCGACATCCCACGCTACAACCGGAGTACCCGCTGCCATAGCCTCCACCACACCCATGCCAAAGTCCTCTTCCGGCGATGGATACACATAGAGAGAAGCTTCCTGATAGAGTTGTTCGAGCTCTAATTCGGAAACCAAACCCACGAAGTGCACATGTTTGCTAACTCCCAGACCATCGGCAAGATACTCGAGCAGGCGCGTGTACTCGGTCTCTTGTCCAGTTATCACAAGCTCCACGGAACCATGCTCTCTTAGAATCCTCTTGAGCGACCAGATCGCATACTCGAACCGTTTTTGAGGTACGTGACGATTGGAAAGGAGGATGAAGGGTTTCGGAATATC
>JBHIBY010000048.1:0-19280 GCA_046759305.1 Anaerolineales bacterium | reverse complement strand
ATGCTCTGGAACTGAGCCGGCGTGCCCTTGAGATATCACCTGGGCTGGAGATCACCCTATGCAACAACTGGGCGAGGTTCGAGGAGATTGAGGGGGGACCGGATAAGGTGGCTGCGGTACAAACAGCTGAGAGTGACTTTTGTTCGGAAATTGAGCCTTGAGAACCAGGCTAACCTACAGATCCTAATCCGACATCTATCTGCGCCAAAAGAATGATGTTGCGCAGAAAGCTTGACGTTATGCGACGCAGGAGTCTAAAATCGAGTGTACTCGCTAAGGCACTTCAGGAATTATCGACGGAAAATCATGACTCTCCTCTATCAGAAGGCATGACACCCATCCTTGGTATTGATGTTAGAAAGCGGCATACTACGTGAGCTATTAGACCCCTATGTTGCCGCGCAAAGGAACGTTGTAAACTGTGCTGAAGTCAGTAGACGAGTTTAAAGGCAGCGGGTTAGAGCAACCCCTATCGTTGGAGGAAATGAATGACCTACATTATCACTAGTCTTTGCCTGCGAGACAGTTCGTGTGTGGATGTATGCCCAGTAGAGTGCATCATCCCGGGCAAGCCGGTTGAGCAGTGGCCCTGGTTCTACATTGATCCAGATACCTGCATCGATTGTGGAGCCTGCATTCCGGAGTGTCCATACGAGGCTATCTTCCCTGAGGAAGAGGTGCCTACGGACTTTGTCGCTAAAGGCGGCGAAGTCTTAAGCATGCCGCAAGGGACGGCCGGATTTGATGCGCCATGGGAAGGTGAAGACGAGCATGGAAACGCGGTCAAAGTGGTTGCGACCCGAGTAGCCGAATCCGGAGAGGAGATCGACTTCTCGCCCGACATCCCGCCCAATTATGACTTCTTCACGGATGGCATGGGTTACAAGGCCTTGGATGAGTAGTCAAATCACGCATTAGGCTTGGGGAGGGAGCCTTCGGGCTCCCTTTTTCGATTGTAGTGAGGATCGGAGGCCCGAAGCATGAAGACCGAGGCTTTCATCCAACAAGCAAGGATTAGGGGTGAAACTCACCGAGAGGAGATCCATGAGCGACGTCCGCATTGAGAAAGACTCGCTGGGAGACATTGAGGTTCCGAGTGATGCTCTGTACGGTGCGCAAACCATGCGTGCGGTAGAGAATTTTCCAATTACAGGTTTGCGGCCCTGGCGAGCATTCATTTGGTCAATGGCAACTATCAAGCGAGCTGCAGCCGAGGTAAATGCCGATCTGGGTTTGCTTGATCAAGATCTTGCAGACCCCATCGTCAACGCAGCACAGGAAGTGATCGATGGGAACTGGGATGATGAGTTTGTTGTTGACCCATTCCAGGCTGGTGCAGGCACCAGTCACAACATGAATACAAATGAAGTGATAGCAAATCGAGCATCGATTCTCATCGGGGGCGATCTGGGAGAGTATCGCGTCCATCCGAACGATCACGTCAACATGGCACAATCCACGAACGACACGATCCCAACTGCTATCCGGCTTGGGTGTCTCTGGCGCTTAGACCAGCTGCTGGAGGTGGTTGATGAACTGGCCGCTGCGTTGGGAGAGAAGTCAATCGAGTTCGACTCGATTGTGAAATCTGGGCGAACCCACCTACAGGACGCGGTCCCCATTCGTTTGGGCCAGGAGTTTGGGGGCTACGCTAAGGCCGTGGCCCGAGACCGAGAGCGAATTGAACAGGCCGCTGAAGGTTTGAGACGCATGGGCATTGGTGGCACCGCCACTGGCACAGGACTGAATGCGCATCCGGAATACCATCAACGAATGGTGGTACGGCTCCAAGAGCTCTCGGGAATTCAGCTTGAGCCCTCTGACAATTTATTCGAAAGCATGCAGTCGATGGCGGATATGGTGGATTTCTCCGCAGCACAGAGAACTCTGGCGCTGACCCTCACCCGCATTGCCAATGACTTTCGGCTGCTGTCGTCGGGCCCCGCGACCGGTCTAGATGAGCTTCGCCTACCGGCGGTTCAACCCGGGTCCAGCATCATGCCGGGCAAGGTCAATCCGGTGCTGGCCGAAATGCTCAACATGGCCATGTACCATGTGATCGGTTGCGATACGACCGTTTCGCTCGCAGCACAAGCCGGGCAACTAGAACTCAACGTGATGATGCCCATAATGGCGCACAACCTCTTTGAGATGATGCAGGTGACGATCGGCTCGGTCCGTGCATTCACGCAGCGCTGTGTTTTGGGATTGACTGCAAATGAGGACAAGGCCTTTGGCTGGCTGGAGAGAAACGCCATCGTGGTTACTGCACTCAATCCGCTGATCGGCTACAGTCAAGGGGCAGAGCTGGTAAAGGAAGCAATGTCGCGAAATACAACTGTTGGAACGGTTGCGAGGGAGAAACTCGAAGCCGAGACTTTGATGCACGTCATTGACGAGCGGCCGCTAACCGAAGAAGAACTTGAGGGGGCATTGGGCGATATGCGACGTCTGACCGAGGGTGGTATTCACCGCTGAGCCGCTTTCAGGCCCCGGATGCGATCCATATCTCATCCGAGCACTTCCAGCTGATGCTCGACCACGTCTCACAAGATACCTCCATCGAGGCCTGTGGTCTTCTCGGCGGAACCAATCTCCGCGTAAGCCAGATTGTTCCCGTCAGAAACGTAGCGGAGAGTCCGCTCCGCTTTCGAATGGATCCAGCGGAACAGATTCAAGCGTTATTTGGATTTGAGGAACGCGGTCTTGAGCTGTTGGCCATCTATCATTCTCACCCCTCTGGTCCGTCGGGTCCATCCCAAATAGACTTAGAAGAAGCAGCTTATCCTGAGGCTGTTCAGCTTATCTGGTTTCAAGAGGCAGGGGATTGGGTGTGCCGGGCTTATATATATGAAGAGAACCTGGTAACTGAGGTTGAACTCACCCTGGATCTAGGCAAGGAAGAGCACGCCGGCGAGGACCAATAAGGATACACCTGCAAATTCATAAGCAATTCGCAGGCTGAGCGTTTTTCGTAGGAGCGCGACCAGCAGTCCGATGGCCACGTAGGTCGTCAAGCCCACCACCAACGCCACTTGCATTGGGCGCGCCGGCCAGTAATGCAAACCCCAGACAATCTGCGACGCAATCAGGCCGCTAGCAATTGAATAAGGCCATACCGCCTCGCGAGCCGCTTCGAGTTTAAGTGAGCGCCAACATACAGTCGTGCTTGCCGCAAATATGGCCGGCACGCTAAATACTGCTCTAAGCCCGCTCGTCAGCGCCGCAAACGCTACGCCTACAACAAGAACGATCCCCAAGGACCGCAGCCCTGCCATAGCGCCATGGGCTCGTGGATCGCGCTCATCGAACACGACAAATTCTGCATACAACACAGCGGCGAGCAGCCCTCCTGCAAAAATCAAGCCGATCAACCAAGCGGAGCCCACTGGCAGCTGATTGAGGGTGGCACCCATCCCAAGCGCCGCCAAACCAGGCAGCAGGCCGATCGGATATTCAGGGTTGCGTATGCGAGCCAAGGGGTGAGACTGAACCACCCACAGTGCTCCGGTAGCGGCGAGTATTGATGCCAGAGAAAGCATGATCACCCGCACGTCGATGCTCAATGGCACCAGGAGACCTAACAACGCCAATTCGGCTTCCAACGTCGGAAGAGTGACTACACGGATCAGCGCGTAGGCGATGAGGATCAGTGCCGTTAGTGCTCCGATGCGATCGCGGCTCGGATAAGGAAGGGGTCTCTCCGACTCCACTGCCATTATCCGTAGCGGCAGATCCTGGCGAAGATGAGGGTCAGAATACCTCCAAACAAGTTCCCACTATTCATTCCGTCCAATCAACGCCACCGTGATTGGGCGTTTCGGCCAGCATTATCGGCTCGCCCGACCCTGTCACGAAAAGCCCGCCAAGGTGCATCAGAGCTAGGTCATCCCCATCCGGGGACCATGACAGCACAGCGCCATCGGTTCCCCAGCTAGTGATTTTCGTGACTTCTCCGCCCGTAGCCGGTATCGTGTAGAAGTCCCACGGCAAGCCGTGCGCGTACGCCGGATAAACCTCAAATAGCCTGGCAAATATTGAGAGCGAAGGCTCAGCGCCAACTGTCAATTCACCGGAACCGGCGAAAGCGAGTATCTCGCCATCCGGTGACAGCCGTGGACTTGCAAGGTCGAAAAACACAGTATCGGGCAGAATCTCCACCGGCTCAGATCCGTCTGTATTTGCCACCCACAAGCTGCGTGTAAAAGTTTCTTGATTGAAGTGCAAGAATGCCAATCGGGAACCATCCGCGGAGAAGTTAGGTTGTTCGGCGTCTTCAAGTACTAACTCCGGTTCGCCACCCCCAGACTCGACACGCTCAATGTTTACCACGGGTAAACCCGTGCCTGCATCGTCGTCGATCAAGACATCACTGCGGGTGAAGTAAATCCACTTGCCGTCAGGTGACCAGGTAGGATGGTTGAATGCCTCATATAGACTGCGATGGACCAAAAGCGGCTGGGGGTTGGAGCCATCCACGTTTCCCCGATAAATGTCGGCGCGCGGGATTGGCGAATCGGTCTGCGGAGCATAGGCCATGGCGACTTCTAATCCGTCAGGAGACACCGCTACTTCCGAAAGAAAGCCTCCATCCGTCAACTTCCACAGCTGTCTGATCTTACCGCTCTCCAAGTCAACCTCCCAGAGCCCTTCTGGACCCTGGCTATAGACCATGCGCCCAGCATGGCCGAGACTGGCGATTTCGTTCGATCCTGATGAACAGCCGACGATGACCACTGGAACTAGCAGCAAAATAAGCCGGAATCTCATTCATCCTCCACTGCACCGAATGTGCGTGTGTAGTTAATCAGGTGCCAGAGTTCTTCCTCGCTGTAGTCAGCTGCAAATCCTGGCATGGCCGAGTTTGGGAACCCGTTGGAGATCCATTCGAGGATCTGCCCATCGGTATGGATACCGGGAACCATGTGTACAACCAAATTCGCTGGACGCGGATTGAGAGTTACACCGACCGGGCCGTCGCCTTGCCCTGTTGAGCCGTGGCAGATCTGGCAGCTCTCGGTGTAGATAGCCCTGCCTTGGGCAATAGATTCGGAGTTCGGCAAAACTGGATTCGTGCGTTGGCTCAGCGAGATTCCGGCGCTTGTCCCCTGCACAACTCCCAGAGTCAACGCCACGCCTCCAACTACGATCAGCACAGTTCCGACGAAGTAGGTTCTAGCTAGTTCACCTTGGAACTGCCGCCTCCACAGGATGGGAACCGCTCCAAATACGACCAGCAGCGCACCCAATAACACCTGCGGGGGTATTTGAGGGATTGGGTTGCCGACCACGGAGAACTCCGGTTGAGAACCCGCGCCCTCAGGCACATCAATCCGAACGTCGCTTAGAAGATCATCGATGGCTCTGCGTCGAACATAGACCGATAAATCCCATTGGCCTGACTGGCTAAGGTAAGCACCCTCTGCAGCGAACGTATCCTTCCCCAACGGCTCGAGATCGACGCTGGCGCGACCCAGATCTTGCTGAGCGTGCTCAAAGAAAAGCCTAACGAGTTGCACCTCGCCGATCTCCGAGCCGCTGTCATTGTAAAGGTGCACCCAGAATCGATTCTTGCCTGCTTGGTTCGGATCGACCTGAACGTGCACATTCAGATCATCGGTAGGGGTAATCTGATTGAATGCCAGGAGCGCACCAACCGGCACGTCTGAGATGGCGAGGCTGCGAGGTGTGGGCGTCTGAACGAGGATCGCCGCCACGACAAGGATGACTGCTGCAAGACCCGCTTCGACAGCAATCTGTGAAGCTTCAAACTTCGAATCATCTGAGCGGCGCACGCGACGATTGTTCAGAAAGGCTACGAGCAGTGCAATGAGAACAATAGCGATCTTCGCCAATAAGACCAGCCCGTAGGGAGTCGTCCATAATGACTCCAACCTGGGAAGTTCAACCAGGCTATTGAACAGCCCGGTGAGCAGAATGACAAAGACCGCGACGCCGGCCACGAGCGAAAACCTTCGAACGGCAATGCCGAACTCACTGCTAATGTCTTTGCCATGGGTATGAACCCATATGAGCGGCAACAATGTAAGACCGCCGATCCACGTCGCTGCAGCCGATAGGTGGAGCAAGTCTGCCAGGACAGCAAATAAGCTGCCTTGCACCGCTCCGGCATGACTGCTGACGGAAAAGCTGATGAGTAGCACTGAGGAGATTACCCAGAGCGCCGACTCTCGATGGCGTTCGCCTCGTCTGGTAGTTGCGATCGTCAGGCTGCCGAGGCCGATTAGGATGGCTATCAGAGGCAGCGGTACTTTTCCCTCGACCGCGGCAGCCACGAGAATCCCAGCTATCAGCAAGCACAAGCTCGTGAGCACTGCGAGCATCAGTTGCCCGCGTCGTATTGGACGCCTGAGGCGAAGGGCTATGGTCAGCCCGGCAAGCGCCAGCAAGATGCGGCCGAGCACCAATGTCCCGGTTCGAGTGCTGACCATCAACCGAGGTGCTTCAGCTAGACCGCCCAGCCGCGTAGATTGAAGAACGACCTGACCAAAGCTGCCAAGGACGATTGCCACTAGAGAGACCGCCAGTACGACCAGAATGGTATCTATCGACCGCAATCGAAGATTCGGAGTTTGGCTATCGGGAACAACCAGCCAACGAAACGTCAGCCCACCAAAGAGCAGCATACTACCCACGAGTGCCAGCCAGCGTGTTGCTACTTCTCCCGGGCTTGGTAGGTCTCCTCGGCTCCCGCCAGGTGCAACAGCCGCGGATCCGATCGGTGTCGAGCCATCTGGGTTGAGAACCGTTATAGGAAATGAGCCAAACCATTCGTGTCCGTCGACCTGGGAGAGGGTCTGCCAGGCTACGGTGTAAATGCCGGGGTCGAGCCTGCCGAGCGGCAGAGTGAGGTGGGCGGCATCGGAGGGATCGAGGACTGCTGCACCGGTGGCCAATTCCTTCCCGGAGGGTCCGATCAACCGTGCGCCGGTAAAGGCGGACTCCAATGGTTCGCTGAACCACATATCGATCGTGGAGGGCGCGACCAGCATTTCCGCATTCGACTCTGGGCTAGAACGCACCAATAACGAATGTGCGCTGGCCGGGAGCGCCAAAAGAAGTGCGAGCAAAAAACCTAGCGTCAAGGAGTGTGCGAATTTCATTGACGTCTTCGTGCGATACCCAGGCTAACTGCGGCCAGGGCAAACGCAGGTGCCACCCCGAGGGCACAGCTGCTATCGGGTTCATCAGCATCGGGCGATGCATCGTTTGCAGATTCCGCGGAGGGGATGATGGTTGCTTCGGCTGCCAAGGTCGGAGAGGCTGCGGGCGTCTCGGCTTCAGCTTGCATCGGTGTGCTTGTCACCAGCGCTTGGGGATCGAGGGTGAATTCGAATTCGCCCTGCTCATCGTCGCCGTCTTCGGCGGACAGGCTGTGCCATTCCACCCGGTATTCCCCTGGCGTTAGAGGCGACCGCAATTCAACCCACATGTGGCGTCGATCGTCATCGTCGATCAGCGCCTCTCCCGCGTGAACCAGCTCTCCGTTTGGTCCAACCACATGGATCCAATTTTCACCCTGCCGGCGGAATAGATCCTGTGTGAACCAGATATCTACTCTTTCGGGCTCTGTAGCGATGAGTGCTCCCTGGCCCGGATCGGAGCGGATATATGCCGCGTGTGCCTCTGCGCCAATAACGTGTAGAAGGAAGAGGGCAGCCACTAGCGGTGTCGCTAGCATTGCCCTCTTTCTTTGCAGCCCATTTGCCGAATTCACCTAGTAAACGAACCTGGATTCCATCATCAACCTGCACTCGAGATCGGTGTCTCCGTGCTCAGGCGTGTGCATATCCGAACCTTAGCCTCAGTCATCCTCATGTTCGTGTTCAACCTCCATGGACATCTCACCGCTAAGCCATGTGCTGATAGCAGCCGAGAACTCGTGCTGAAGTCCGTGCACTTTGCTCGATGTGGAAGTTGCTCCATCCACATCGTTGTCTTCGAGCGCAGATTGAAATTCCACCAACATCTCGATGAAGTGCGTAGAGCGATCCGACAGATCATCAGGCCATTGGGTGCTCCCAACTACGCGAGCGACGCGCGCGACCGTTGAAACAGTGCTTAGATCGATCTCTCCGGTTTCAGCAAGTGCATCATCGATTGCGTGGAAACCGGCAATGTCCATCACATACTGGGCGATGGCAATATCAAAGGCCGATGGTTCCGTTCCCTCATGCTCATCTTCCATGCTCTCCGATGATTGCATTTCCCTAAGGGAGGCATTGACTTCGTCCAGTTGCTGCTCGAGTTGCGCAAGGCGATCGGACTGCGCATCTAATTGATCGGCTACCTCCGGGCTGGTGGTTGTGCAAGCAGCCAAGAGTATTGCAGACAACAGCGCCACAACTGGCATACCTGTCTTTTTCATTCTATTCTCCAGAAATCTGTTTCAAATCCCAACGGGATCGCGAATAGCGGTGAATTCGTTCCAATACTCAGGAACGGGCCTTGGTACAGTTCGCGACCGTGACCGATATGGTGATCTAAACGGAGAATCGCGGAGGGGGACTGGGTGGGGGGAAGCTGGCCCGGTTGAGAACCGGGACCGAGAACCAATACAGGCGTCCTGCAAGGAAGAGTATCAAGATTGGGACGATGAAAATTGGGATAAGCGCGGCCTCACTAGAAAAGCCTGAAAGCGTGCTAAGCATCAGCCGCTCTGAGAAAGAAAGTACGGATGGCTTGTGGAACGATTGAATCTGTGAATGATCATGCTCGCCGGGGTAGCCATGCCGGTGATCCAGGAGTGCCAGAATTCGATCCGCTCGGTTGGAACCCCCGATCACGGCATGACCGTGCCATGGATCGATGCGTCCCACAACTGGGTTGGCTGCCGCTACAATGATTAACCCGCCGAGGATCAACAAGTGGAGGAAGCAGCTCAAACGTTGGTTCAAGAGCAATGTCTCCTGAGACCACGAGATGATAATGGATGGACCCAACGATCGCAAGACAGTACCTTAACCTAGCTTTCTCATTGGCGGTCGAGATCTATAATGTAGAGCCGTGCCCGTCATAATCGCTGTCGTTGGCTACTTCTCTGGCGTCCTGGTAAATGCCCTGGCTGATAGTTTGCCTCGCTCGCGCGCCATTGAGCGACCCCTCTGCCGGGAGTGCGGCGCTCCCAGGCGATCTCTTGCCTGGTCTGGTTTAACCGCCTACCTCACCGGAAAACAGGATTGCGAATACTGTAGCTCCCCAATTGGATTTCGAGCGCCAATCGTCGAAATGGTGGCCATCCTATGGCCCTTGGTGCTTTACTTGATCGATCCCTCGCCGCTCTTCCTTTGGCCAACCTTCTTGCTCTCCACCTACTTCTTGCTGGTTATTGTTATCGACTATGAGCATCGTCTGATACTCTTCGTGGTGACGATTCCTGCTATGGTCGTGCTAGCTGTGCTCGGCACGCTTGATCCATCGCGTGGTCCCGAAAAAACCCTGCTCGGCGGGTTAGTGGGATTCGTGGCAGTGTGGGCCCTCTACTTGCTAGGAGGCCTCTTTGCCCAACTTGTGTGGCGGCTTAGAAACCAGCCTCTGGAAGAGGTGGCATTCGGGTTTGGAGACGTCATGCTTGCCGGGATTATTGGGTTGGCGGTCGGCTATCCCGGTATTACTCTTGCGCTCTTATTCGGTGTACTGGCTGGGGGCGTCTTCAGCCTGGGTTTCCTCTTAGTTATGGTCCTTCGTCGTCGATACGAGGCCTTCGTGCCCATTCCCTACAGCCCATTCCTGATATTTGGCGGCATGATCGTCTATATCGCGGGGCGAACGGGCCTTGCCGCGAGCCTGCTGTCCTAGCGAAAAATCAACTATAAAAATACTCTATAGAGCCTTCGCGTAATGTTCCAGGATTGCTGCAGAATCGTTACATTCCTCTTGTAAGCCCCGTGACTGGAAGAACCAAAGTACTCGGGTACCAACTTCAGCACCTATAATTGAGCCCGCACCACGCGCGTTGCAAATCTCCGGGGGTCGGAGGAAGAGAGAACAATGGCGGTGGGCTTGCGCGCGCTTCGAGCGCGTCTCGCACGTAATCCGACAATTAGAAGAGCTCAAAGCCTGGTTGAGTTTTCAATCATGCTTCCGGTACTCCTGATCATGCTCTCCGGAGTGATTGAAATGGGCTTTATGCTCAACTCCTATTTGGATGTTATCGATGCTGCGAGAGAGACAGCCCGTTTCGCGGCAAACGACGATCCGATCCGCGCAGATTCCGACGGTTCACCGTTGTATCCAAACCCAAATTTCTATCTTCGCGTCTTTAGCTTGGCCAAGGAATCACTAAAGAGCGGCTCAGACGGTCGTATCGACTGGAATCCCAGCCCGGCACCGCCGCTCCCGTGTGACCCGGTAGAGGGCGATGTAGTGGTTTCGTCTTTCGCAGTACTGGGAGCCGCCGTTGAGGATCGGTTCCCTCTAGGTGCTCCAAACGGTCAGAGCATGTGCGGGAATTACATTTCAAAATTTACTTATGCAAGAGGTGATCCGATCTATACAAGCGCAGCAATCAATAGTGGTCTGGTGGTGGTCGAGATTTTCTACGAATATGATCAGGTTCTCGCTCTTCCGTGGATCACTGCCTTCGTGCCGGACCCCGTAACGCTTTACGCGTACAGCTTCATGCCAAATATCAACGTAGAGCCGACTTCCACTCCATGAGCGCCCCAAAAAAACTAGACTTGCGCGGGTTGCAGCACGGTCAAGCAATGGTATTGATCGCGCTAGCATTCGTCGGCCTAGCCGCATTCATTGGGCTAGCAGTAGATGCAGGCATTTTGTTTAGCAATCTTGGCCATCTCCGGCGCGCGACAGATGCCGCCTCTCTGGCAGCGGCGAATCAGTTCCGCGAAGGTCGGACGCCTCCAGAACTTTCGGCAATGGCAAACGAGTTGCTAATCATCAATGGGCTCTCGCCCTCGGGGGTAGTGGCCAAGATATGCGATTTGTCTAACTTGCCCGGGCCACCCATATACACCGCTTACCACGATCCTGCTCTGTGCCCAGGGGGTGTCTATCCGCCAGCGCCGGGCGAACCATTTACGAAGGAAGTCAGAGTAGAGGCAACACTTCCGGTGAACTTTGCCTTCCTACCCATTATTGGGTGGAATAGCCTATCGATCTCGGCAGACTCGGTGTCGCAAGCGGCATCCGTTGACCTGGTCTTGATCATCGATAACTCCGGCTCCATGGCGTTCGATCTGTGTACGAATGGTATTAACGACGATGATCCAGATGATGCTATCGCGGACGACTGCAATGGGTTCTCTACGCCGCAGGTCGGAGCAACTTCTGATGCCGATGCTGCATTATGCAACGCGGCCGGCACTTGCGAGCCATTCGAATCCATTCGAGTCGCGGCTCTCGGCCTGCTCGGCAATATGTTTTTTCCTTATGACAGGATGGCGGTGGTCTCCTACTCCCATCTATCCGCAACCGAGATCAGCCTCACCGCGGGGAACAACTTCACTGCCGTACAAACAGCTATCAACAACCTCGTCGTGTCTGGGCCGGCGCCGAATCCGCCATGCGATATCAGCGGAGGAGATCCCCGTGGGTGCCCGACTACAAACACCGCTGCGGGTCTTACTCGCGCGGGAAGCCTTCTTGGGGACAATGACGGCGATCCTCTGGTTGACAGCGATGGAGATGGAAATCCAGCGCTTGACTTTCGGGCAGACGCGGTATGGATCGTCATTCTGCTTTCCGACGGAGCCGCCAATACTGCCCTTGCCGAAGGCGGAAATCCGACAATTCGGGATGACTGGATCTGTCCACCGCCTGGCGGCCCACCTGGCGGCCCGACCTGGGTTCCTGGGTTCTGCCGAGATCCTGTTTTTGAGGTCGGAACCGGAGCTTATGGGTTAGATGCTGAAGATGCGGCGGTCAACGCAGGTCTATTTGTCGGCTGCCCTGATTCAACCTTTCCTCAACCAGCCGGTTGCTCCGCGGCTTCGCCGGGTGGGCAGGGGGCTGTAATCTTCACAATTGGATATGGCGACTTGGTCATAAATAGCCCGGCATGCCGGCCCTTTTATGACGTTCAGGTTCCCCCTATTCCCTGCGAGCCTAATCAGGGCGAAGAGCTGCTTCGCTTCATTGCAGATATTGGGGATGATAATGATCCGGGAACGCGGGCCTGTGCGGGCAAGCCCACCTCCAGTTCGGGAAGCCCAGAAAACTGCGGCAACTACTTTTTCGCAGCAGATTCGAGCCAGCTGGAGAAAGTATTCGAAGCCATCGCCTCACGCATATTCACTCGGATTACTCACTAGGGATTTGACTGATGCCTAAATTTACCTTGGGGTTCCCTCATAATACGAAGCGGCGAGGAGCGCGCTCGCAAGGCTTGGTTGAGTTCGCGCTCATTCTTCCGATCTTGTTGGTCGTAATTTTCATAATTGTTGAGCTTGCTCGACTGCTCCATGCGTGGCTGGCAATCGAGAATGGAGCGCGGTTTGGCGTTCGATACGCCGTAACCGGCGAATTTGATGATGCCTACTGTTTAGCCCTGCCAGGCGTGTGCGTACCCCAGAGTGAGCAGGACCTTGCCAGAATTTCCTCCATAAAGGACGTAACAAACGTCGGAGCGGTGGCGATCTTGAAAAATACGGCCGTAGCTACTGTGGGTCAGCCCGGTTTCTTTAAAATCACGGTTTGCTCAAACAAGCCGAGCGTTGGGTACATTTCGTCCGATCCCGATACTCCGACAGCCGCTTCGTGCGTCCCCCAAGAGGACCCTGGAGGGCCAGGTGACCGAGTGTCGGTTACCATCGACTTCGATCACCCAGTCATTTCTCCGTTTATCAGCGCTGTGTGGCCGCAGCTACACCTGACGGCCAGGCGCGAAGGGATTGTCGAGCGATACCGGACTGCAAGGGTGGTTGGCTTGCCGGCCACAATCTCTGGCCCAACGCCGACACCAACGCTCACCTTGACACCCAGCTTGACCTATACGCCATCAGCTACCGCAACGGCCACCTTCACGCTCACACCCACGCCCACGCCGGATTGCAGCAATATTCGGATGAGCGGCATGACGATCCGCGGGGACGACCTCGAGGCGGACTTCCGTAACGACAACGACGCAACCGCCTATATCGTGAACACCTTCGTTGATTGGCCCAAGCTTAATGGCTCGATGTACTTAAACAAATTCGAGTTGAACGACGTCGAATATTGGCCAGGCAATGACTCCAACCCTTCGACCGATATCTCTTCGCCGATAGGAACAGTTCCTCTTCCCGGCGGAGGAAACCGCGATCGCTGGGAGGGCGATTTTAACGGTGAGCCCTATGAACCAATCTGGGGTGACTACACGCTGAGGGTAACCTTCGACTTTTTGGATTGGGACGGGGATGCCTGTGTTCTTACGGATAGCATCAGCCGGTCTCAGCCGCCGCCGCCGCCGACCAGCACGCCACGTCCGCCAAATACGCCCGGGCCGTCGCCCACACCCAAGAATACTAGCAAGCCTAGCCCGTCAAAGACGCCCGTTCCAACCGATCCACCGGGTTCGACGGATACTCCTAAGCCTCCCAATCCGACGAATACGCCCCCGTTTTGCACAGAATGTTAGATTGGCAACTGGGACAACCAAATTCGCGCATCTCACATCTGGTTAGCAGTTTCCTAGAAATCGGAATGGCTCGAAGCCGCTAAAGACCGACGCACCCGGCGACACTCGTCTAGCCCCCACACTGGCTTCATCACCAAGACTCACCTCTCGTCCGAGAGTCCTCAACTGCCTTCCCTCTATTCATATGATTGAACATAAGTGCTGCTTTCTGAGCTCCAAGCTCGGCATTTGTTCGCTTTCTGTTCCGGCTGTGTACCCCTCGCGCAACAGAAGCTCCAAATGGAACTTCCGTACTGTGGAAGTACCCTAGGAGCACTCATAAGATGGGGCCGATCTGGGGGGTCGAAAGGCCCCCGTTTGATTCTTATGCGTCTATTTAGAAAGTGGAGTCTCACGTATATGTCGAAGCGCAAACCGCGCGGCCAGAGCCTGGTGGAGTTCACCATCATGCTGCCGATCATGCTGCTCTTGCTTTCGGGCGTCATCGAGTTTGGATTCATGCTGAACTACTATCTCGACGTCATCGACGCCGCGCGTGAGACCGCGCGCTTTGCTGCCAACGACGATCCAATTCGGGACGACGCAACAGGCAATCCCCTGGATCCCAATCCCAATTTCTACTCCCGAGCACAGACTCTAGCCAAACAATCGATGGAAGCCGCCTCCGACGGTCGCATCGATTGGCTCCCACCCGTTAACTGCAGTGGCATCAATGGAGATGTCGTGCTGTCAGCTTTTTCCGTTGCCGGCGATACGGTCGATCGCCGCTACCCTGCCGGGACTGGGGATAATGGCGTCAGCATGTGTGGAAATTACACCTCTAAGCTCACAACCGCTGAGGTCAACAGCATCATTGCCGGTTCAGGAATTCCGAACATGGGCTTTATTGTGGCTGAGATCTTCTACGACTATGACCAGACCCTGGGTTTGCCATGGATCACCGCCTTCGTTCCGGATCCCATACCGCTGTATGCCTACAGCATCATGCCGAACACAAACTTAGAGCCCACTTCTACTCCCCTGGGAATGGGTCCGCCGCCACCAACCAATACTCCCGCCGGTCCGCCGCCGCCGACCAACACTCCCGGGCCGCCACCACCCACCAACACTCCCACACTAACCCCAACCAATACCGCCACCGCGACGGCTACGCTGCCCGCAAACTGCAGCGACATCTATATCTCGAGCTTTTGGATCAGTGGTGATGACTTGGTTGCCGATGTGGTCAACAACAGCGCCATTGCGGCGACCCTGACGGACACGAGCTTAACGTGGGAGGAGCTAGATCCTGGCTCCATGTATGTGGACTGGTTCCAATTCCCCCTCCAGTACTACGGTGGGAACGATTTCAGTTCACCGACGGTCGTCACGGGGTCCAGTGTTTCGCTTCCAGGCACATCCAACCAGACCTGGAGGATGGACTTCGACGGGCAGCCCTACTCCCCGATCACCGGAACTTACGCGCTGACGCTTACCTTCGATGTCCCCGGAGCGGGGACGTGCGTCACGTCGGACAGCGTGTTCGCCGCCACTCCCACTCCCACGCCCTCCCCGAGCTGCAGCGACATCTACATATCCAACACGTGGATCGTTGGGGATGACGTTCTTGCCACGGTGGTCAACAACAATTCGGCAACGGCGAACTTGACCACAACGAACTTTGTGTGGACGGAGCTTTCCGGTTCCATGCGGGTGGACTGGTTCCGTTTCATCATCGGTGCCACTACCGTGACGTACTATCCCGGGGATGATTACGACTCGCCGACCAATGTAGGCGGTTCCAGTGTGGCGCTTTCAGGCGGCTCTAGTGGCACCTGGAGGACTGACTTCGACGGCGAGCCCTTCGAGCCGATCACGGGGGCATATTCCCTGACTCTTACCTACGATTTCCCAGGATGGGGATCGTGCGTCATTTCGGGTAGCACCACGTCCGCCACTCCCACTCCCACGTCCACGCCCTCGACCTCGCCGAGCTGCACCAACATCTACATTTCCAACACTTGGATCAGTGGGGACGACGTTCTTGCCACGGTGGTCAACAACAATTCGGCCACGGCGAACTTGACCACAACGAACTTTGTGTGGACGGAGCTTTCCGGTTCCATGTATGTGGACTGGTTCCGATTCATCGTCGGGGCAACTACCGTGACGTACTATACCGGGAATGATTACGACTCGCCGACCAACGTGAGCGGTTCCAGTGTGGCGTTGCCAGGCAGCTCGAGCGGCACTTGGCATATGGACTTCGACGGCCAGTCCTCACCCATCACGGGAAGCTACGCACTGACTCTCACTTTCGATTTCCCAGGATGGGGATCGTGCGTCATATCGGGTAGCGTGTCTGGGTGAGGTTTATATGAGCCTTCCCAAACGATTCGCACGCAAGGACTTGGAACGAGGCCAGGCGCTTGTCCTTCTGGCGCTGGCTTTCGTGGGCATCGCCGCTTTCGTGGGGCTCACCGTCGATGCCGGCATCCTATTCACGAACGTGGGGCACTTGCGAAGGGCGACCGACGCCTCTTCCCTTGCAGCGGCCAATCAATTCCGAGAAGGTCGGGGGCCTGATGAACTCTCGGACATGGCCTTCGAGTATCTCGAACTCAACGGGCTCTCACCTTCGGGCGTAGTAGCGAAGATTTGTGATTTGGATAATCCTGGCTCGCAATATGACGATCCCAGCCTATGTCCAGTCGGTAGCGATACACCCCGCAAATATGTTAATGTCGAGACGACGCTAGATGTCAACTTCGCTTTCCTTCCGATCATAGGTTGGAGATCAACGACCATTCGAGCGAATTCGATTTCCGAAGCAGCTTCGGTTGATCTGGTTCTGGTGCTGGATATCTCTGCCTCGATGTCCTACAACCTTTGCGGCGACGGCATCGACAATGACGAGGACGGCACAATCGACGACTGCTCCAGTAACAATCCTCCAGACAACGTTGGTCCGCCAAACCTCGGCGGCAAGAACTCCGAGTCCGATGTCACCCAATGTATTTTCAATCGATCGCTTCCCGATGATGGGCCTGGAGAAAACCCGGCTCCAGCGCCAGATGGTGACCGAGAAGACGATTGCCACCCATTCGAGGAAGTTCGGGAAGCCGCTAATAGACTTGTCGACCGAATGTACTTCCCCTACGACCGTCTCGGCATTGTGACTATTGGCCGCCTAGCCTCAGCCGAGCTTGAGCTGGACCATGACGACCCGCCGGCACCATGCGGCGTCAGCCCCGACCCCAGCACCTGCGCCCATTCCGTGATTAATGGACTCGACCCCGTCTTGGAGTCGAATGTCGCCGCAGACTGTCCGAATTTCCTTGTCACGGGCGATCCACGCGGTTGCGGGAGCACAAACACAGGGGACGGAATGAGAATTGCGGCCGGGATGTATTGCCGGGATGACGTCGCCTATGGTGGAAACGGTAATGGTAATTGCGATCGAACTGAGATGCGCGAAGAGGCGGTCTGGGTCTCACTAGTCCTTTCAGACGGCGTCGTCAACGCAGCTGCGGATGTCGTACCTCCCACCGTTCCTACCGACTGGTGGTGTCCAAACGCAACCTGGGCTCCGCCAACTGGCACTGGCCCGCCATATTGTCAAGATGGAGATCCATCCACGCGTCACCCCAATACGGATCTCACCAACTACGATGCAGACGATTATGCTCGGGACTGGGCCGACTTCCTGGGTTGCCCAAGTCCTCCCAATGCGACTTGCCTTCCGACCACCGGTGTGGATGGGGGACAAGGAGTGGTGATATTCACGATCGGGTTGGGAGAGGACGTAACCAACTACACCGAGGGTGCGCCGGACGTGGACCAGGGGGAGAAACTCCTCAGGTATATCGCGGCAGTGGGAGACGATGGCGATCCGTCTACCGATCCTTGCTCGTCAGCTGCGATTGGCGCCGACTGTGGCAACTATTACTTTGTGCTAGATCCAAGCGGGGGTCAACTTCTAAGCGTTTTCGAGGCGATTGCCTCCCGTATCTTCACCCGAATCACGCACTAGCTAAGCTAGGCGAATCCGCGGAGGTCGCGGTCAATGCGAAAAGTAATCAGCCACTTCTTCAATCACAAGAAATCACGAGCTCAAGGGTTGGTCGAGTTCGCCTTGATACTGCCGGTGCTGCTCCTCACGATTTTTATGATCATCGAATTAGCGCGCCTATTGCACGCATGGCTTGCGGTTGAGAACGGCGCGCGCTATGGTGTCCGCTACGCGGTCACGGGCGAGTTTGATCCTGCGCACTGTGTTGCCTTGTACGGCGGGCCGTGCCTGACGGAAAGCCAAGAAGATGGGGCTCGAATTCCTTCCATCAAAGACGTCGCTAACGCTGGAGCAGTTGCGATCCTGAAAAATGCCGCTATCACCACCGTGGGCGATCCTGGCTATTTCAAGATCGAGGTTTGTTCAAGCAAACCTGGTGTTGCGCTCTTGCCGCCGGACCCGGATGTGCCAACGGCAGCGACCTGCGTACCCGCTGAGGATCCAGGAGGACCTGGCGACCGAGTGATTGTGTCGATCGACTTCGATCATCCCTTGATCACTCCGATGATCAGCAACCTATGGCCGGATATGCATCTCAATGCCAAGCGCGAGGGGATTGTCGAGCAGTATCGTACGGCGCGGGTGGTTGGTTTGCCGGCAACGGCCTCTGGCCCGTCTCCGACCCCGACCAACACGGCTACCCCCACCAACACACCCACTCCTTCGAATACACCGACTCCGTCGAACACGCCGACCCCGACGCCTACTCCAAATTGCGGCGACATTTACCTGAGAAACATGAGGATCCGGGGTGATGACATTCGAGTCTACGTGCGCAACAACAATGTTGCTCCCGCGTGGATTGACCATACATTTTTCACCTGGCCCGAACTATCGTCTAATATGCGCGTGGACTGGCTTCGATTTGGCGGAACCAACTACTGGGGTGGGAACGATTACAGCTCGCCGACGGACAGGCCCGAAGACTCATCGAAACCTGCGAATGGAGGGGGTGCTGATACAGATTGGCGAACGGATTTTGACGGCCAGCCATACTCGCCGATTTGGGGCACCTACACTCTGACGCTAACCATGAATTTCCCTGGCTGGGGGACCTGCGTAATATCGGATAGTGTCTGGGGTGCACAGCCGCCAACGCCTGGACCAACCAACACGCCCGGCCCCACACGCACACGCGGACCGACGAACACACCCGGACCGACGAACACACCGCGGCCACCTACGGCCACGTCATCGTCACCACCTGCTACCAATACATCTTCGGCACCACCGACCGCACCACCGCCGCCGGAATAGGCACAACTGCCAATCAGCAACCTGGGGCTGTCTAACAAGTAGTATGAGACAGCCCCGATTTCATTCAGCATCCGCTTTGCAACCCGCTGGACTGTGACTAGAATGGCTATGATGGCACAAAGGGCTCGGCGGATCTGGAACCCTCTCATTCACCTCCCCGTCTTGATGCTGGTGGTGTATGCGGCATGGCTGCTGCTCGCACACCATTCCACGGCACAGGAGCTACTTGGCTCACTCGGCCTTGTAGCAGCCCGGGCCGCCGCGGCATTCGCCCTGCTGGCAGGGGCGCGCAGCCGTCGAACTCAGCGGATCTGGAGCTATTTAGGAATTGGCGCTGCTCTCTGGGCCACCGCAAGCGCGATCGACCTCGGAATT
>JBHIBY010000047.1:0-19803 GCA_046759305.1 Anaerolineales bacterium | reverse complement strand
GATGGCAGCAATCTGGATGTGCGGTTGGATTATGCCGCCATTCGATCAACCACCTCGATCGATGCAATCTCATCCTCAAACGAAAGCTCCATTTGGCGATACCTGCCGCTGCTCCCGGTTGAGGACCCCGGAAATCAGGGTACTCAGCTAAGGGCGGTTGGCTGGACACCGTTAATTCGATCCGGTCGACTGGCGGAGGGATTGGGGTTGTCAGCATTGTGGTTTAAGGACGACGGCCGCAATCCAACAGCTTCCTTTAAAGACCGAGCCAGCGCGCTTGTGGTGGCGAGGGCCGCCGAAATCGAAGCGGGTACGGTTGTAACAGCTTCCACCGGTAACGCCGGCGCCGCGCTGGCCGGCATGGCCGCCGCAGCCAACGTCCCGGCGGTGATCTTGGCGCCCGCCAACGCTCCGCAAGCCAAGGTTGCGCAGCTCCTCATCTACGGAGCTCAAGTCGTCCTCGTGGATGGCAACTACGATCAGGCTTTTGATCTCTCGCTTCAGGCTGCGGAAGAGTATGGCTGGTACTGTCGGAATACCGGCTACAACGCATTCACGGCCGAAGGAAAGAAGACCGCCGCTTTCGAGATTTGTGAGCAGCTCACTGGGCTCGGAGCCGCGAGCTGGGAGGCACCTGACGCGGTTTTCGTATCCGTTGGCGACGGAAACATTATCACCGGCTTGCACAAAGGCTTCAAAGATCTATTTGAGCTGGAGTGGATCGATCACATCCCCCGGCTGTATGGCATTCAATCCACAGGATCGGCGGCGGTGACCAATGCATTCCAGGCAGGAGCAAAGGAGATCCACCCGGTCGAATCCGATACGATAGCCGACAGCATTTCGGTCGATTTACCGAGGGACGGGTTGCGAGCGCTGCGTGCGGTGCGTGAGACGCGCGGGGCGATGATCGCGGTTGAGGACCAGGCAATTTTGCAGGCGATCAGCAAACTTGGCCCTGAGGCGATTTTTGCCGAGCCAGCCGGAGCGACGGCCTATGCGGGTCTGGAAACTGCGGTCGAGAGCAGCCAGGTATCAGCGGACGAGGGGATCGTAGTCGTGATCACGGGCAGCGGGTTGAAGGATGTCCCGGCCGCAATGAGCGCGGCAGGGGAGGCGACAGTGATCGAGCCGACGCTCGATGCGCTTCGCGAAATCGTAAGCTAAACAGTGGATCCCAACCAACCTGCAACCATGCGCATAGCCAAATTTGAACCTAGCACAACTCTAACCGACTTCGGACACGTGCTTTTTTTGTCAGAATGACATAGCATATCGTCGGATATGAAGAACAGATGGAAGCAAAATTAGCTAGTCCAAAGCCCACGCTATCGGTCGTCGGACCTGTGTACGACGAGGTCGAAACGGTTCGAGAATTCTATGACCGTGTGCAAAAAGCTTTGGATGCGATCGGTGAGCCCTGGGAGCTGGTCTTGGTGGACGACGGGAGCACCGATGGCTCATCCGAGGTCATTCGAGATTTGGCATTTGAAGACCTTCGAGTGCGGCCGGTACTGTTCTCGCGTAACTTTGGACACCAGATCGCGGTTACCGCCGGGCTGGATTACAGTCGCGGCCAGGCGGTGGTAATCATCGACACGGATCTACAGGATCCGCCGGAGCTCATCACGGAATTGGTCGAGAAGTGGCGAGAGGGCTACGAGGTGGTCTACGCCGTACGCACAGAGCGGGAGGGGGAGAGTTGGTTTAAGCGCCTCACGGCGGCCGTCTTCTATCGCGTGATCAACCGGATAACAGAAGTGGATATCCCGCTCGACGCGGGCGACTTTAGGTTGCTGGATCGCATGGTCGTAGAAGCGCTCAAGAAGATGCGCGAACACCACCGTTTCCCACGGGCGATGACCGCATGGGTCGGGTTCAAGCAAATTGGCGTTCCTTACAAACGATCCGCCCGAAAGGCAGGCGAAACTAAGTATCCCTTCCGCAAGATGCTGCGCCTGGCGATCAATGCCGTCACAGGTTTCTCCTACTTCCCCCTGCAACTTGCCACTTATTTTGGTTTCATAGCTGCCGTCATGGCCATTCTGGCCATCCCGCTCGTGATCTATCTCCGATTGTCGGGAAGAGAAGAGCTCTCGGGTCAGGCCACCACGCTTATTGCCGTGCTCTTCTTGGGTGGTGTGCAACTCATCTCGCTGGGTATTCTCGGCGAGTACGTCGGTCGGCTGTATGACGAGGCGAAAAACCGACCCCTCTATGTGCTGCGTGAAGAACCGGAGGAGGTCGTCGAAAAAGAAAGGTAGATATGATAGATCTGACCATGCACGAAGATCGGCTCGAGCGAGCCGCCAGCCGCGCAAAGGAGCGCGGCGTTGTCATCCCCACCTTCGCACAGATGAAGGATCCCAGCAGCGTCCCGGAAGACATTCTTGAGCAGCTGGGAAAAGTAGGTCTTTGGGATGTAGATCCGGCGAACCTCTTCCGCATCACCTGGAAGAACCATCCGGTCGAATCGGGGGGTGGATTTGGGGATGTTAACTATATCGAATTGCCCAGCAACCTGACCGGAGTCGAGGCTCGCATACTGGCGTTGGTCGGCAAATGGTTTCCGACCGGGGCTCATAAGGTGGGCGCCGCGTTTGGCTGCCTGGTACCTCCATTGGTGACGGGCCAATTTGATCCAACCACTCAGAAGGCGGTCTGGCCTTCCACCGGCAATTATTGCCGCGGCGGTGCGTACGACTCGGCCCTGCTTGGTTGCGAATCGGTGGCGATTCTACCTGAGGGGATGAGCCGAGAGCGTTTCGACTGGCTAGCTGATATCGCTGGAGAGGTGATCAAGACCCCTGGCAGCGAATCCAACGTGAAAGAGATCTTCGATAAGACCTGGGAGCTGCGCGAGTCGGGCGAGGATCTCATGATCTTCAACCAGTTCGAGGAATTTGGGAATTACCTCTGGCACTACGAAGTAACCGGGAACGGCATGCTGGAGGTGCTCGAGCAAGAGCTCAGGCCGGGCGACGCATACCGTGGGGTTGTTCTGACAACTGGCTCTGCAGGAACGATTGGTTGCGGAGATTTCATGAAGCAGCAATTCCCAGGTAGCAAGATCGCGGCCGGCGAGGCTGCTCAATGCCCAACACTGCTTGAGAATGGATTTGGCTCCCACCGTATCGAAGGCATTGGCGACAAGCACGTGCCCTGGATCCACAACGTCAAGAACACCGATATGGTGATCGACCTGGACGACAACGTGATCGTGCACCTTGCGCGCCTGTTTAATGAGCCGGCGGGTCAGGCCTATCTCGCATCTCAAGGAGTTGCGGAAGATACCGTTGCACAGCTCAATTTGCTCGGGTTTTCCGGGATCGCTAACCTATCGATGGCGATCAAGTTTGCTAAATACTATGAGTTGGGCAGCTCGGATGTCGTGATCACGGTGCTCACCGACTCGATGGATCTGTACCAGAGCCGCGTGGAGGAGATGCGACATGAGCATGGCGAGTACACCGACATGAACGCAGCAGGCGATTTTGGTCGCTATCTAAAAGCCCTAACCACAGAAAATCTGCTGGAGCTCCGCTACACCGATCGACGCAGGATCCACAACTTGAAGTACTTCACCTGGGTTGAGCAGCAAGGCCGAACCTACGAAGAGATCATGGCCCAATGGTATGACGGAGATTATTGGACAGGAACACAGATCCAGGTTGGGGAGATCGACGAGCATATCCAGGCCTTCAACGATCGTGTCGGAACGGGCTGAAGCCGAAACGGCGAGTTCACGAAGCTGTCTCAGCGGCTTGAGGCTTTAACCTTTCCAGTGCGTCAAACGGTCAAAGCCTCGACTGCGGGCCCTATCTTGACGCTTGATCGCGATGTTGGACCTCGCCCTCCAAGTTCAGTCAGTTCTCAATTCGATGTAATGCTCAATCACCGTTTCGAGGATATCGAGCGGCATGCTGCCGTTCTCTAGTACCGCACGGTGGAATTGACTCAGATCGAAGCCGTCTCCCAATTCCTGCTCGGCGCGCTGGCGCAACTCCAGGATCTTCTCCATTCCGATCTTGTAGCCGGTCGCCTGGCCGGGCAGCACAATATATCGATCGACCTCGTGAGGCCACCGCTGCCTGGTATCTCCAAGCGCATCGATCATGTAGGCGCGTGCTTCCTCTCGCGTCCACTGCCGAGCATGAATGCCGGTATCTGTAACAAGGCGCACCGCCCGTAGAAGCTCCAGTCTCAATCGCCCAAGATTCCCATAGGGATCATTCTCGTAAAGGCCTAGCTCTGCGGCCAATCGCTCTGCGTAGAGCGCCCACCCCTCAACATAAGCATTGAAAAAGATGTCTTGCTGAAAGCTGGGCAGGTTCATGTCCTGCGCGATGCCAATCTGGAAATGGTGGCCAGGAACTGCCTCATGGTATGCCAGGGTTGGCATTCCGAATCTCGGGACGCTACCATCATCAACCCCGGTATGAAAAGCTCCTGGGCGTGAACAATCCAATGATCCCGGCACGTAGTAGCCACCTCCGGAATAACCACGGTCACCAACCACAAGCACGCCTGTCTGCGGTTTCAGATCGAATGCAGATTCAGCTCTTGCTTCAGCCTCCTGAATCAATCTCTTGTATTCATCCAACACCTGAGCACGGCCGGTAGCCGAGTTTTGGTTGATTGAGCCTCCCTCCTGCATGGCTCGCTCCATCGAATCTCCGAAGGGCTGGTCGTCCGGATACCCAAGGTCCCTGAAAATCGATTTCATCTCAGCTCGGATGCGCTCAACTTCTGTCAAACCAAGCTCGTGTATCTCGTCTGGCGATAGATCTGTGGAGGTCTGGGTCCGCAACGCATAACGGTAGTAGGCGTCCCCATCGGGCAACTTCCAGGCGCCAGCGTCCGATGTCGCCAGGTCGTGCTGGTGCACCAGCGCATCCAGTAGAGCAACATACCCTGGGATGAAGGATGTTTCGATCTGATTGAGAGCTTCCTCCCGCAGCGCTTCTCGTTGCTCCGCTGACAAGGCAAGGATGCCTTCCAATTTATCGTCGAAGACCAAGTAGACTTCTAACCTGGAACCCTGGATCGAACTTGGATCGGAGCTCCGCATTCCGAGATACGAGCGCATTTGACCGATAGCCATCTCCAGGATGAAACGCGGCGGGATGATGCCCATCTTTTCTCGAATCTCCAGCCCGTCGATGACCTGCCCGACTTGACGATGGACCTGCGAAAGCCGAGTCACGTAATCCCGTGCGTCATGTTCTGTCTCCATGGGATGCAGCTCGGTGAATAGTCGTGAAAGCTCGTCCTGATAGCTCCCGATGAAGTGATGAACCGGGTAGTTGTGATAGAGGTAGGAATGACCCCTCACCTGGTTGTCCAGGTACCACTCGTAGATGTCATACCAAGTCCGTTGAATTGGGCTCAGAGGGTCATCTTCATACGTTCGTAGCCGTCTGGAGATAAATTCGGAGCAAGAGATTTAAATGGGTGGGAGTGTCTCCCGGCCGTGAGCAAAAAGACATTTAACGGCGGGCCATCAAAAAGGTGAAATCAAGGTTGACGAATTAGAACAAATGATCTAATATTAGGAGCGTCGATGACTTCCAGCCGCAAGGTAACGATTCGCGATTGGGTTGAGGATCCGCCAGGTTCAGAAGACCTGGTGCTTGTGGCGATCCTGAATGCACCTCGTGATCTAGAGATCGCACAGACGTTGGGATGGTATCGGATCCCGCTTGTTACTGCGCCTCGCACCGTTCGCGTCGATTGGCTGGCGTTTTATCTTCCGGCGCCGTTTGGCGAGCATCGTTGGACAGTGAGCTATCTAGCCGAGGTACGTGGCCATGAGCTGCGAACGCGCCGTGAGCTGCTCTTTCAAGAGACCGACCACGAGCGTGTGGATGAGCCGTACTTCAAGATGCAGTTAGGGCCCGTTCTCGAGTTATCCCCGCCCATACGGTCTCGCTCTTGGAGGCGATTCACATTCCTTTACACGACTGGGGATCGTCTCTTGAATGCGGCCGACCTGACCGACCTGACGATCCCACAGACCCAGATCCGAGCACGCATGCTACGTGAGCGGGCTGGATCGGTGCCATCAACTCAAGTTCCTCTCTAAATCTTCGCAATCCGAGCAACCGTGAATTGTCGATAGGTCCAATCGCACTCTCACGCGAATGAGGCCAATCGAGCCAAGCCGCGGATTCCCAGAACCAGCAGCGTGCGGCCTCCCGCTAACGGACAATGGTTTACAACGCATTTGGGAGCCTCGGCGCCGCAGTTAGTGATGACGGGATCCGGGCAGGATTCGGCGGGCATAAGTCTACGAATTAGCGCGCCGCTAACCTGTTTCCTATTGATCCAACGAAATCTGAGCTAGGACGAGGGGATTCCAATAGGATGCGGGTTCGCTCGACTTGTGGAGAGGTCGAATGTATCATTTGTGCGTTTGAGTTGACATTCGCATGCGACGACTCTCAATCCTACTTCTCCTCTTCGGGTTAGCAGCAATCAGTCAGCCGGCCCAGGCTCAAAGCAAAACCCTCTACTGGGACGGCTGGGATACCACTCTCACTATCCTGCCGAATGGTGATCTCCACGTGCTTGAGCGCCAGCGCATCATTTTCACGGATGGCACATTTACATTCGGATTCCGCGAAGTCCCGCTTGCCAAGACCGGTGGAATTACAGGGGTGTCAGTCAGCGAGCCGGGAATCGGAGTTTACAGTCAGGGCGGCTTCAGCCAGCAGGCATTCACTTTCGATGTCTCGCAAGATGGCGGCGATCTATCTATCCGCTGGTACTTCCCGCCGACCGCCAACGCGATCCGCACCTTCGACATTGCCTACACAGTGAAGGATGCGCTGCGCGTTTATGAGACAGGCGATAAGCTCCAGTGGTTTGCGATGGCTCCTGATAGAGATTTCCCGATCCAGGAGGCCAGCGTAACAGTGGTATTACCACCTGGCGCTGAGTTTGAGGACATCGATCTGGCGGGTCCGGCTTACACGTACGGAACGAGCCCGGATGGGTCAAGCGTCACTTACGTAGCCAGCGGGTCCCTCTCACCTTCCGAGACAATGGAAGTCGGAATCGAATTCACGCATGGCTTCATCCCGAATGAGCGCCCAGCGTGGCAAGAGGAGTTTGATAACGAGAACTACTACAACGAAAACGTAAAGCCTCTCGTGAACACCGGCCTTGGAATGTTGGCGTTTGTGCTGATCGTCGGCGGCCCGGCGCTCGTCTTTCTGCTTTGGTACATGCGCGGTAGAGATCCGCAGGTGGGCCCGGTTCCCGAGTTCATCACAAAACCCCCGGATGATCTTACTCCTGGCGTACTCGGTACCTTGATCGATGAGAAGGCAGACATGCGAGATGTGGTCGCCACCATCATCGATCTTGGACGCAAGGGAGCGCTCAAAATCGAAGAGACCGAAAAGAAGGGCTGGCTCGGACTGGGATCTTCGGACTTTGTCTTCCAGAAGGAGGACGGTGAGGTTGAGCTCAATGCCGTAGAATCGGCGATCATGGGTGGGATCTTCAAGCGGAGCAAGCAGACGGTAGAGCTCAGTGATCTTCGCAACAAGTTCTACAAGACTCTGCCCAAGATCCAAACCAAACTCTACAAGGAGATGGAAGCTCGCAAGCTTTTCCGCAAGAACCCCGATTCAACCCGAAAGCAGTGGCGCGGGATTGGTTTTGCGCTGGTCGCGTTCGGGATAGGAATTGGGATCTGCCTGGGCTCGGCTTTCGCGGAATTCACGACCATGTTCCCCTGGCTGTTTGGCGGAATGGTCCTGACTGGAATCGCGGTGATCATCGCTGGCGGAGCTATGCCCGCCAAGACGGTAAAAGGGTCTGAAGCGGCCGCCCGCTGGAGAGCATTCAAGGTATACCTTCAGCGCATCGACAAGATCGAGGACCTAGCAAAGGTGGGCGAGCTTTTCGAACAGTACCTGCCTTATGCGATCGCGCTCGGGCTCCGCGACTCGTTCGTGCGCAAGTTTGCGGCAGAGCCAACAACGCCTATCCCAGTCTGGTGGATCCCTTCCGGACACCACATGTACGGAGGACCGACCACCGCCAGGACCGGCCGAACGAGCGGACCTGGTGGTTCCCAAAAACCAGGCGGGCTCGAGGGTATGGCGGGTAGTATGACCGGGGGTTTGTCGAGCATGAGCGCTGGGTTGACCAGTATGCTCAACAGCACCGGTCGCGTGCTAGGATCGGCTCCCTCCTCAAGCGGCGGCGGCGGGGCCGGAGGCTTTAGCGGTGGTGGCTTCAGCGGAGGAGGTGGCGGTGGAGGCGGATCGGCAGGGTTTGGATAGATGAGTTTAGGTAGAGTTGCCGGTATTCTCATGATCATTGTGGGGATCGCCTTATTTGGATTTGGCGCGCTGTTTTCTCTCGGACAGAATGCAGCAGGTGAGTTGAATCTAGGTGGTGCGATTGTCGGGCTCGGTCTCGCTTGTGTTCCGGCTCTAGTTCTCGCTGGGATCGGGGTGGTGCTCATTACCCGCTCTCGCCAGGAAGAAGAAGAGGGCGAAGAACGAGCCGAGCTTCGACTGATCTTGGACATCGTGGAGAGCAAGGGTGAGGTCCAGATCGGCGAACTCGTTCTCGAGCTCGGCACCAGTCGCAAAGAAGTTCAAGATCAGGTCCACTCCCTGGTTGGCATGGGTCTGTTCAGCGGCTATATCAATTGGGATGAGGGCACTCTGTACTCGTTTGAGGCTTCCAGCATTCACGACCTTCAGCGGTGCAAGCACTGCGGGGGAGAGGTGCACTTTGCTGGCAAAGGTGTGTTGCGTTGCCAGCATTGCGGCACCGAATATTTCATCAGCTGATTGAACTTCCTATAGAAGTGATGAATTAGCGTCCGGCGGGGCGCTAATTTCTGTTGCTGACCAAACTCTTTGGCAAGCTGCGCCGAAACTCATGATGCTTCTATAATTGCCTCCGTGGAGGAAGTGAGTTGACCGGTCTACTGATCAAAGGCGGCACAATCCTCACCGTGCGCGGTGAGCAGCGCGCGGATCTACACATCGAAGGTGAGACCATCCAGGGCATAGGGGAAGACCTTGCAGTTGAAGGGGCCGAGCTGGTGGACGCCGCGGGCAAGATCCTGATGCCAGGCGGGATCGATCCCCATGTTCACCTGGATCTTCCAATGTTCGACACGGTTTCTTCTGATGACCACTACACGGGCATGAAAGCCGCCGCCTTCGGTGGCACGACGACCGTGCTCGATTTCGTGCCTCTCAGTAACGACTCACTTGCAGTAAGTATCGATGCCTGGCAGGCTAAAGCCGAGCCCAAGGCGGCGGTTGACTACGGATTGCATATGAACATCACTCGCCTGAGCGATGCTATCCAGACCGAAATCCCAGCACTTATCGAGCGGGGGATTACGACGCTAAAAGTGTTCACAGCCTACAATGGTCGGCTACGCTTGCAAGACGGCGGGATTTTCAAGGTGATGCGCATCGCGGCTGAACAAGGAATGCTTACCATGCTGCATGCGGAGAACGGAGATGTCATCGAGATCCTGACCGCAGAAGCCCTTGCCGCCGGCCATACATCGCCGGAATGGCATGCGCACACACGGCCGGCGTGGGGCGCAGTCGAAGCGGTGCTCAGAGGGATCGCGTTGGCAGAGCAAGCTCAGGCCCCGCTGTATGTGGTGCACGTCAACACAGTGGGAGGTCTGGACCAGATCCGCTACGGGAGAGCGCGCGGAGTCCAGGTTATGGGAGAAACCTGCCCGCAGTATCTCTTCTTCACTGAAGAGCATCTCCAACGCGCGGACGGTGCGAAATGGATCTGCTCTCCACCAATGCGGACTCAGGCGGACAATAGCGCGCTATGGGGAGGGCTTTCGGACGATAGCCTGCAAACCATCGGTACCGACCACTGCCCGTTCTTCTTCGATGGTACTGCTGCTATTGAATATGAAGGCGAGCAGGTATTGATCCCGGGCAAAGAACTGGGCATCAATGATTTCACCAAGATCCCGAATGGCCTACCCGGAGTGGGGGACCGCATGCCGGTGCTGTGGACTTTCGGGGTTTGTCAGGGACGCATTACTCCTGAGCAGTTCGTGGCGCTGATGTCTACCAATCCAGCGAAGATCTTTGGCCTCTACCCAAAGAAGGGCGATCTGCTTCCGGGTTCGGACGCGGATGTGGTGATTTGGGATCCCGAGCGCTCGCTCACCTATGGTTTGGAGCACTCGCACCATCGCACCGACTACAACCTCTATGATGGCTGGGAGCTAAAGGGATTTCCGGAGAAAGTGTTCTTGCGCGGCCAACTGATTGTCGACGGCGATCGATGGCTGGGCCGGCCCGGGATGGGTAGCTTTATCAAGCGTTCAGCTGAGGCTGAGGTGCTCTAGATAATGAGCGGCAAACCCACTAATTTGCGACTAAAACCTTTTTGGAAAACCCTGATCAAGCAATGTTGAGTTCTCGGATCGGCTGCTTCCCGGCAGGCGGCGATGCCATCTTGCTGCCTGCTTGCTCATTTATGCGAGCCCTTACAACCGCTAGCCCATTCTGCCCGTAATGTAGTCCTCAGTGAGCTGCTCGTCGGGTCGAGTAAAGACCTTCGGTGTTTCGTCGAATTCCACTAGCTCACCCAACCAGAATAATCCAGTCCGATCCGACACCCTCGCTGCTTGCTGCATGTTGTGGGTCACAATCACGATGGTGTACCGCTCGCGCAGCTGACGCATGAGTTCCTCGATCCGAAGCGTATCGCTTGGATCGAGCGCTGAGCATGGTTCGTCCATCAGGATGATTTCCGGCTCGACAGAGAGCACTCGGGCAATACACAACCTTTGCTGTTCCCCGAGCGATAGGGAAAGTGCATTTGTGCTGAGATCGTCTTTGACGTTTTCCCAGAGCGCAGCTCGCGTGAGCGAGCGCTCGACCAAAGCCTCCAGATCGCCCTTTCCGTTTACGAGGCCAAGGACGCGCGGCCCAAATGCGACGTTGTCGAACACGGATTGTGGAAATGGATTTGGCTTCTGGAACACCATGCCAACTCGGCGCCGCAGTTCCACAACATCGACGGACGGATCATAGATATCCGCGCCCTCGATGAGCACTTCTCCATCCACCCTAGCGCCATCAATCTCATCATTCATTCGATTAAGGCAACGCAGGAAGGTGGACTTCCCACATCCTGAAGGTCCGATCAGAGCAGTGATTTCCTGCTCACGAAAGAGCACTGAAATGTCGCTTAGAGCCTGGAACGACCCATAGAAGAAATCAAGATCCTTGACTTCGATCTTGATGTTGTTTGCCTCGATCATCAGGAGAATTTTACTCCTGAGCTTTATCGGGTAAGCCCGGAAGTATAATGACGCGCAATGCCGAGTGCACTCCATTCTTCGAAGCTAATCTTCGTGGCTACGCTTCTCCTCGGCCAACTCCTGTCCAGCTGTTCGACGGGCAGCGATATCCCGTCCCTGGGAACAACCAGCACCATAATCAATAAGGGCTCCGACACCGTCGTCAACCTGGCCTTGGCGTGGGCCGAGGCCTATAAGGCTGTTGAGCCGCAGATCGATATTGCTGTCACTGGTGGCGGCTCTGGGACTGGGATCGCGGCGTTAATCAATGGGACGGTAGATGTGGCGAACGCCTCCAGGCAAATCAAACCGGAGGAACGGGAGGAGGCGAAGGCCAACGGTATCGAGCCCATTGAATTCATCATCGCCCGCGATGCGATCGCGATCATCGTCAATCGAAGTAATCCGATCGATGAACTGTCAATTGGTCAGCTTTCGGATATCTACAGCGGAAAAATCAACAACTGGTCTGAGCTAGGGGGCGAAGATCGGCCGATCGTGCGGCTTTCGCGCGAAACCAATTCAGGAACCCACGTGTACTTCCTTGAGCAAGTGCTCCGACAAGGTGATAAGGAGGACTCGACTTTGTTTTCACCAGACACACTATTGCTGCCCTCTTCGGAGGGCATCATGTCGGAAGTCCGTGATAACCCCAATGCGCTCGGATATGACGGGCTTGGCTATGTGACCGACGAGGTGAAAGTCATCGCGGTCGCGAGGGGGCTTGATGAAAATTATGTATTGCCGTCCGTTCGGACGGTAAACAGTGCCGAGTATCCGATTTCACGCGATCTATATATGTACACGGCTGGGGAACCAACCGGCACAATCCTGGCCTATCTTGAGTGGGTATTGCAATCGGATGCCCAGACCATTGTCTCGGATTTGGGCTTTGTGCCGGCCACACCCTAATGCGCAACTTAGCTAGATCTGAGCTCATCATCACTCGCTTGATCAAGCTTGTGGGTTATTCGGCGATCTTGTTTGTGGCTTTGATTTTCCTTTTCCTGCTCTTAGAGGGGGCGCCGGCAGTCTTCAAGATTCCACTGCACGACCTACTCGACACACGCTGGTACCCGATCGAGGGGCGCTTTGGATTACTCCCGCTGATCGGTGGCTCGATTCTGGTGACAATCGGAGCCGCTTCGATAGCCATTCCACTTGGACTGTCCACGGCTATCTACATCGCCGAGGTCGCGCCACGAACGCTGCGCGAGGTGTTGAAGCCTGTGGTCGAGGTATTAGCCGGGCTTCCTTCCGTAATGTTGGGATTTCTCGGCATCGTCGTGCTGGCACCCTACATCCGACGCACTTTTGATCTTCCTACCGGCCTGTCCGCTTTTACGGGCGCGATTCTGCTGGGCGCGATGGCAATCCCGACGGTAGTTTCGGTAGCGGAGGACGCCTTGGATGCAGTTCCACGCACCTACCGTGAAGCAGCCAAAGCACTGGGAGCTACCGATTGGCAGATCATCTGGCGCGTGACGCTGCCGGCCGCTCGGTCGGGAGTGTTGACGGCGGTAATGTTAGGGATCGGGCGCGTGATCGGAGAAACAATGGCCGTGATGATGGTAACCGGCAACGCGCCAGTGATCCCCAATGGTTTGACTGCGCTCTTCCGTCCCACCAGAACCATGACTGCCACAATCGCGGCCGAGATGGGCGAGGTCGCCAACGGTAGCGTGCACTATCACGCACTGTTTTTGATCGGAATCGTATTGTTTACCATCTCGCTCATCGTCAACCTATCTGTGTCGGGAGTTGTGTTCCGGCGGCGCACTCGCGCCGAACGAATCTTGTCTTAAACCATGGCTGTATCGATGCGTCGGCGCACCTGGATCCAGCGAGCAGGCTTCGCGAGCCTGGCCCTGGCGACGGTTCTTACCGTTATCTCGATCGTTCTGGTCGTCGGAATCATCCTCTTTCGCGGATCTCCAGCCATCAATTTGGAGTTTCTTACCGCTATGCCTCGCGATGGAATGAAAGCCGGAGGGATCATGCCGGCGATTGTTGGAACCTTTTTGCTGGCACTCGGAACCGCCATCGCTTCGGTGCCCTTTGGGATTGGGGCGGCCATCTACCTGGCTGAATACGCGAGTGAGAATCGCTGGACCCGCGCCATTCGAATCGCGATCATCAACCTGGCGGGTATCCCCTCCATCGTGTACGGGCTTTTTGGTCTGGGGTTGTTCGTGCTATTTCTGCAATTTGGTACCAGTATCGTGGCCGGCGCATTGACACTGGCGATCATGACTTTGCCCGTCATCATCAGTACGGCAGAAGAAGCGCTCCGATCGGTTCCCCAAAGCTTTCGAGTGGTGAGCGTCTCGCTGGGCGGGACGCAGTGGCAGACTGTCCGGCGTATCGTGCTGCCTCAGGCGGTGCCGGGCATCCTCACCGGTGTCATCCTTGGGTTGGAGCGAGCGGTAGGAGAAACCGCAGTCATCCTGTTCACCGCCGCCGCATTTTTCCTTCCTGCGCTTCCGAATTCCCCGTTTGATGCGACGATGGCGCTCCCGTATCACCTATTCGTGATCTCCACCCAAGTACCGGGTATGCCGATCCGAATCCAATATGGGACGGCCGCCGTGCTGCTGATCTTCGTGCTCGGCATGAACTTATTCGCGACGATCATACGCTCGCGTTCTCGGGCTCGTCGCCAGTGGTGATATGAGCTCCTCAAAAATCTCCGTTCGAAATGTCTCCCTCCGGTATTCAGACGGCAAAGAGTCACTTCGAAACATCAGTATGGAAATCGCGGGCAACGCGATCACTGTCTTATTTGGCCCAGCTGGTGGAGGGAAGTCCTCACTGCTTCGCACCATCAATCGATTGAACGACCTCACGGATGTGGACCATCTATCGGGCGAGATCTGGTTGGATGGTGAAAACATCCTCGAACCCGAAATCGATCTGATCAAACTGCGCAGAAAAGTGGGGATGGTCTTTGCCAGGCCGGTCGTGCTGCCGATGAGTATTCGAGAGAATTTAACCTATGGCCTCGAACTGGCAGGAGAAAATGCTGCGGATGAAGCGGTCGAAGCCAGCCTGAAGGCCGCAGCCGTATGGGAAGAGGTTGCGGACAGGCTCGACGATCCAGCGGTCAGCCTCTCGGGAGGGCAGCAGCAGCGGCTTTGCATCGCCCGCGTTCTGGCGCTCGAGCCGGAAGTCATCATGCTGGACGAACCGACCTCCGGGTTGGATCCGATCTCAACCGGGAAGGTCGAAGGAACCCTGCAGCAGCTTAAGGATCGCTATACGATCTTGCTGGTTCCACATTCGATACAGCAAGCCGCCCGCACCGCCGACCATGCCGCGTTCATCCTCGAAGGCGAGCTGCTGGAGTTCACCGCAGGCAAGGAAATATTCACGCGGCCCCGCGATCAGAGGACACAAGACTACATCGAGGGGCGGTTCGGCTAGGCCTTTCTGAGCATTAAACGTGCTCACCGAGGTAGGGGAAATTGTGGCGGGGCTCAAAACCGGACGGCAAAGTGAGAACGAGATCACGGTTTGCGACCTCACCGGCGTTGGAGTTCAAGACACTGCGATTGCACGGCTGGCCAATTTGCGCGCGCTGGAGAAGAACCTTGGTTCCCGTTTCGGTGATTGAGTTCGGGATTGATTTGAAACCATTTAGGAGAGCACACCTATGAGCCAGGACTTTGTGCCATTTGCACTAGAACGAATGATGTCGGTTTGGGAAAACCAGGTTGACTACAACCTCTCGGAAAGCGGTATCCATCCCCTAGCGATGTCTGAATTGGTCGAGGATCCGAAGCTGATCGAGGAGCTGCTCTCAACCGGACTCAACTATCCTCAGTCGAACGGCATTCTTGAGTTGCGGGAAAACATTGCCGCCCTCTATCCCGGTGCGACACCGGACAATGTCATCGTTACGACCGGAGCAGCTCAAGCAAACTTCACCTCACTCTGGACCCTCATGGAGCCCAACGACGAGATCGTTGTGATGCTTCCCAACTACATGCAAATCTGGGGTATCGCTCAGAACTTCGGGCTCAATCTCAAAACATTCACGCTAAAAGAGGAGCTTGATTGGGCGGTTGATGTTGAGGAGCTTGATCGTGCCGTGACTGACCAGACGAAGCTCATTGCCATTTGCAATCCGAACAATCCGTCGGGCCATATCATGACGTCTGCAGAAACTGATGCCGTTGTTTCGGCCGCCGATCGTTCGGGAGCATGGTTGCTTGCGGATGAGGTGTACGCAGGCGCGGAGCGACTTACGGAAGAGATCACACCCTCGTTTTGGGGACGCTATGACAAAGTGTTGGCCGTCGGCAGCATGTCAAAGGCCTACGGCTTGCCGGGTCTGCGGCTAGGTTGGGTGGTGGCCCCTAGGGAAGCAGCGGAGCAGATCTGGTCTCGCCAAGACTACATCACAATCGGCACCACGATGCTGGGGAACCTCTTGGCCGCTCATGCGCTCTCCCCAGATGTACGTCTTCGAGTCCTCGCTCGCACACGTGACTATATTCGGAAAGGCTACAGTAGTTTCGAGCGCTGGGCTCAAAAGCATGATGGGCTTTTCTCATGGGTTCCGCCGCATGCAGCGGCAATCGTCTTTGTGCGCTATCACGTTGAGGCAAACTCCCGGGAACTATGTGATCGCCTCATCCACGAGCATAGCACCTACGTGGTGCCAGGTGATCACTTCGGGCTGGATGGACACCTGCGCATCAGTTTCGGTCTTCCAGAGGACTACCTGCTTGAGGGTCTTGATCGCTTGGCTGCGATGATTGAGTCGGTGCAATAGAACCTCGAGCTTGTGAGATGAATGCGAACGAAACTCACCAGGCCACCAGTCCAGAGACAGTGTTTGACTATGTGGTGATTGGCTCTGGTTTCGGTGGCAGCGTCTCCGCAATGCGACTTGCTGAGAAAGGCTACTCTGTTCTGGTGCTGGAACGCGGGAAACACTACGAGGATAATGACTTTCCCGAGACCAATTGGAATATCCGCAAGAGTGTATGGTCTCCTTCCTTGCGCTGCTTCGGTACATTGGAGTTTTCCTTTCTAAATGGCGCAATCGCTCTGCATGGCAGCGGTGTAGGTGGGGGAAGCCTCATGTATGCGAATGTGTTGATGGAGCCGGATGATCGCCTCTTTGAAGCGCCAAGCTGGCGTCACCTCGCAGATTGGAAGACGATCCTGCGCCCGCATTACGAAACTGCCAAGCGAATGCTGGGTGTCACCACCAACCCTCGATTGTTGAAGGCAGATGATGTCATGCGCCAGATTGCCCAGGAGCGCGGCACAGAGAGGAGTTTTCGCCCTACCGAGGTAGGTGTTTTCTTTGGCGAGGAGAACGCTACCGTCCCAGATCCTTACTTCAGTGGCGATGGCCCGGAGCGCGCAGGCTGCAATTACTGTGGTGGCTGCATGGTCGGCTGTCGTTATAACGCCAAAAATACCTTGCCGAAGAATTACCTGTACTTCGCTGAAAAATGGGGAGCATTCATCGTCCCCGAGGCCGAGGCCAGGAACATCCGTCCCCTGACAGAAGAAGGTGCGGATGGAGCGCGCTACGAAGTGGAGTACCGGAGCTCAACCGCCTGGTTATGGAAGCCGCGCAGATCGGTTGGGGCGCGCAACGTGGTGGTCGCCGCTGGAGCACTCGGCAGCCTGCAATTGCTCTTCCGCTGCCGAGATCAGACCCGTTCCTTGCCCCGCCTTTCCGAGCGTCTGGGTGACTTGGTGCGCACCAACAGTGAAAACCTACAAGCAGTCACCAGCCGCGATCGGGACACGGTTTACTCTGAAGGAATCGCTATCGGTTCCGTTATCCGAGCGGACGAGGTGACCTATGTCGAACCAGTGCGCTACTCCGATGGATCTTCCCTAATCCGCAACCTGGGCGCGCCACTTGTCGATGGCGAGCGCGTCCCTATTCGCATTTTACGAACCCTATGGGAAATTGCTCGCCATCCCGCAGATTTCTTCTACGCCAGGTTTCTTTCGCGTTGGGCGCGCTATACAACGATCTTGCTAATCATGCAACCCGTCGATGAGTCATTGCGTATGCGTCTCGGCCGCAACCTGTTCACACTGTTCCGCAAAGGAATGATATTCCGTCCGGATGAAGGACAGCAACTACCGAAGTCTCCAGCGATCAGTAACACGATCACGCGCCAATTTGCGAGCTTGGTAAATGGCATCCCGGAAGCTGCCTTCATGGATAGCCTATTCAATTATCCCGTCACAGCCCACCTGATGGGTGGCGTACCCTTTGGCCGTGATGACATGGAGGGCGTCATTGGCCTGGATTTCCAGGTGCACAATTACCCTGGGCTTTATGTTGTGGATGGCTCGGTCATGCCTGGAAATCCTGGTCTGAATCCCAGTCTGACGATTACTGCGCTGGCCGAGTACGCCATGAGCCAGATCCTACCGAAGGAGGGCGCATCCTCAGGGCGAGATTAGGTCGAAATAGGTTTGTTGCGCCGCTCACTTGTGCCTGCGGCCCCCTGGCCTGGCCGGCAGGGCAGGCAAGCACAGGCAGCTCGCAGCCGTTTAATGTAAGCTGTTGTCCAACGCCTCGGCGTAAGCTAGGACTTGCACGCCTGGGTGTGTGGTCCCACGCTATGGTCGGTTTGAGATCACTCGAGATTGGCGGACCTGAATCCCACATTTGACTTGAAAGCGGCGATCACATCCTGTAGTATGGGATCGTCAATTTAAAAGCCGGCTGACTGTGAGGGTAGGCCGTGGCGTCGGGGGATGCCACACACCCTCAACTATGCATGCAAGCCTGACCAGGTTTGGTCGGGCTTTTCTTGTCGGATGGGCACCAGTTTCGGTCGAATATCAGTACTCCGACACTCCACTTTTGTCGAACTGGGATCTCACTATTCGGAATCCATAGATCTTTGATCATCCACAATACTCAGGATTAAGAAGCTGGAAGATCTTAGCGGGAAAACGATAAGGGGATACGAACTCCTCGAGCAGGTCGGTGTTGGGGGATTCGGTGTAGTGTACCGGGCCAGCCAACCATCAGTGCAACGTGATGTGGCAGTTAAGATAATTCTGCCTGAGCATGCTGACCAACCCGAGTTTATCGAACGGTTTCAAACAGAGGCTTATCTAGTCGCACGGCTTGAACATCCCCATATCGTCCCATTACACGATTATTGGAGCGATGGAGATGGCGCCTTCCTGGTAATGCGCTGGCTCAACGGGGGCAGCCTACGGGACTGCCTTCGCAACGGTCCGCCCAAATTGGTCTCGGTCGCGGAACAACTTGAACAGATCACTGACGCTCTTGCATTTGCCCACGAGAATGATGTCATCCACCGCGATCTGAAACCCGAGAACATCATGCTCGACGAACGCGGTAACGCTTACCTCGCCGATTTCGGAATCGCAAAGGATCTAAGTGATCCAGGTCGGACAAAGAGTGGAATGATTCTTGGTTCATTTGCCTACCTTTCACCTGAGCAAGCCAGGTCCGAGAAGATCACACCAAGAACAGATATATATGCACTTGGAGTTGTGCTGTACGAGTTATTGACCTGCAAGCACCCTTTTCCTAATACCACTCCTATACAAGCAGTCGAGAAACACCTTAACGAGCCAATACCTTCGCTGAAACTTTATCGATCGGATTTGCCATCTTCAATTGACGCGGTAATCCAAAAGGCTACGGAAAAGAATCCAGCAAAAAGGTTCCAAGATGCGCAAGCAATGTTTGATGCGTTTCTTGAAGCCTCATCATCACAAGAGATGTTCTGGCCTACCGCGAGAACAATGACAAGTCACGATCAAGCAACTCTGAATGGAGTAGACCGGATTCGCCACAACCTTCCGAAACAGCTTACTCCTTTCATCGGGCGCAGCGACGAGCTTGTGGCACTCGATAAGTTATTGGCAAATCCGAGTGCGCGGTTGATAACAATCTTGGGCCCCGGAGGCATGGGAAAAACTCGCTTGGCTCTTGAGGTAGCTACGAGCGTACTCTCCTCAGCGCACTCAAACGGGTTCTCGGATGGTGTGTACTTTGTTCCTCTTGCCTCGCTTCAATCCGTCGACGGAATCGTACCCGCTGTGGCTGAAGCTCTTGGATTGCGGTTTAGTAAAGAGGGTGAGATCCATCAGCAGCTAATCGACCATCTCCGTCAAAAGTCTATGCTCCTCCTATTAGATAACTTCGATCACTTAGTTGAGGGCGGAATAATTGCTGCAAAACTCGCAACGGAAGCACCGTTGACTAAGCTCCTCGTTACTTCGAGGTCAAGGTTGAACGTTCAGGGCGAGCACGTATTCACGGTTGCAGGTATGGATGTCCCGTTCGATCGGGATGAAAAGGCGCCAGAGCGATTCGATCAAACAGCCGAGGAATACGATTCTATGAGGCTGTTTATGTCCTCTGCAGAGTTGGTCCAACCCGGATTCGAGCTAGAGGACCGGGACCTTGAGCTTATAAGTGAGATCTGTCGTCTGGTGGAAGGGGTGCC
>JBHIBY010000046.1:0-21266 GCA_046759305.1 Anaerolineales bacterium | reverse complement strand
TCGCAGTAGTCACATTCCGTGATGCCGGCCTGCATGTCGGTCAGGTACTGCAGCATAAAACTCCGCTCTCCTTGGGTTGAAGCGGGGAGCTCAGCCGAGCACTGATCCAGTACGTTGATCTGCACCTCGCGCGCTTCAAATTCAAGAGTCTCACGCTCTTCCAGAGTCAACGCAGCCCAATTGGTGGTCCTGCCTTGTTGGCTTTGCGCACGGTGGTGAGCGTCATGAACGATCGCTCCGGCGAACCAGTAGAGCTGCGCTTGCTCAGAGTATCCGGGGGCAAAGGCGGTCGTTTCTGAAGCCAAAAACACTCCCTCGCCAACGAGCATTCCGGAGCGCTCCGACTCCTGGATACCCTCGAGCAGGCTATCGGCCGTTTGCAAAGCGACAGGAGCGCAGGAGGCCAAAAGCGCCAAAGCGTTCTCTGTCTGAGATACGAAAGTCGCCGACCCAATGACCCCAATATCGATTGCAGTCCCGGAAGCCAAAGTGATCGGTGTGCCAATGCTCTCGGGTGCAAGCGTCGCGGTAGCGGTCGGGTTTGCCGTCGCGACCGTGGGGGACGGCTCGGGAGTGGAAGTTAGCTGCTCAGTGGGGGGTGCTGGCTGGGGTTCCGCCTGACTGTCGGACTGCTCAACCTCTCCGCCGGTTTGGGTGGTCGAAGTACTACAGGCGAAGAGCATAAGTACGAGTAAGGTCGGCGCCATTGAGTGAGCTCTCATCAATCCTCCCTAAGTGCTTTGAGGCATGCTGCATACCGGCCGAGTAATAGTTGGCCGAGTCTGAGCCAGCGATGTTCAAGGCAAATCGGGGTCACCTATCACACTAAATAGAAGAAAGCAGCTCCCAGAACCCACATCAATACCCAACCAATCGCAAACATCCTTGGCCAGCGTGCAGCCACGACAATTAGCAATCCCAGGTAGCTTGGCCAGTTCACATAGGGAAAGAGAAATGGTGATGCGACTACCCCCCAAAAATCGTCTCTGGTCCTATACGCGATCCACAGCAGCACTACTCCGACAGCAATTCCCCAAGGCCAGGCCGAAGCGTTCCATTCAGAGCCAATTAACACAGGTGAAAAGCTTTGCCAGAGTCTGACTGGCCAAAGTGGCCACACGACTAAAGAAAGGACGACAAAGATCGCGCCAGGAACGATGTAGGTTTTCCAAGAGTCGCCCGCTCTTATGAGGCGCGGCAATAGGACGCCGGCGGCAACCTGCGGTTTGATGAGCAGCAAAATAGGATCAAGCCCATTGTAGAAAGTGAGCCCAAGTAGAACGAGCCATTCTGTTTGACCATTCACAAAGAAGGAGAACCCTGGTGGAGATAAATAGACCAGGATTGCACTCCACTCAGGTCCGCGATATTTGCGAGCGACAGCAGCGAGCACGAGCATGCAAATCCCGTTGGTAAATGCCGTAGCCAGGCGATCCGGGAGGTTGGCAATCGGAAACACGATCGCAGCCGCCCAGGGGGCTTGCGGAAACCCAAAGACCCAGGGCTCGGGCCACCAAGCTCGTGCCGCGGGCGCAATGTCGTTTCTCCAGTCAAATCCTCCTTCGGACAGAAAGAAGAGGGATACGACAAAAACGATCGCAGCCGCCACCCAAATCCACCAGGGGAATCTGAGGGTGGATGGCAATCGGAGGCGAAAGGGCTTAAAGCTCGGTTCTGAAACATTAGATTGAATCAGTTTCATTGCTTGTATGGGATCTGCCTGACCAGTGAATTAGCAAAAAGATCCCACAAACTCCCCGCTGGAGATTATGCGGGATACCGAACATCTCAGCTCATACTACATCAGTCATAAACCCGTTTCAATCAACGGGAGTTATATGGTGGGGATTCTCTACGGTAGGAAGTTTAGAGGGTTCACACGGCCGAAGACATCGCTGCGCATCTCGAAGTGTAGGTGAGTACCGGTGCAGCTGCCGGTGCAGCCCATTCCCGCGATGACGTTGCCTTGATAGATTTCTTGACCGCAGCCGACGTTAATCTGGCTATTGTGAGCGTAGAGAGTCTGCCAGCCATTTCCGTGGTCCAGCACTACCGTGTAGCCGTAGCCCCAGTCGTTCCAGCCGGCGTAAACCACGACCCCGTCGTCAGCGGCGAAGATCCCGCTCCCGGCGCCGCCCCCGATATCGATCGCCTCATGTACGCCCGGGATGTATGGGTTCCCCGTCACTCCAGTGCTCGAAGTCGGCCAACCGAAGGCGCCATCCCCGATCGGCCCATTTGAAACCGCAGAACACGCACCGGGTCCCAGGATACTCGCCACTGCCGGGTTGGAGCGCGTGATGCGCACCAGCTGCCAGCTCGGAGGATCGCGCCTCCCACCCGGAACAATCAGGGCCGCGTTTTCATCAATATCGGGGTTCGCGGGATCCATTCCTCGATCGAGATCGTTTCCGGGCCAGTCGAGAATATCCTGTGCTGTGACCCCATAGAAGCTCGCCACACCGTTCAGTCCTTCGCCTGCCGACCATCGATGCAGCGTGCCGTCAACAGGCAGGATGTTGAGATCTTGTCCGGGCGCGATGAAATGCGGATCGCCATCCAATTCGTACCAGTTGCCCCAAAGTATTGATTCAGGCTTCAATCCGAACTTATCGGCGATGCCAAACAAGGTGTCGCCCCGCTGAACCTGGTACATCAGCAAGCCCAGCCGAGGACGGGTCGGAATGATGGTATGTACATCGGACAAGCGGGTAATTCCAGTATCCTGAGCCTGGGAGAAGGGCGGAAGGTCTTCGACAGCTAGAAGAGAGGGAGCTGAAGTTGGAGGAGGCGCCTCGATGACTTCCGTTTGGGCCGGGATCACCGCCCGTGCTCGGACGCCCGCGATCGCGACACCCAACACCACAAGCGCGATTACCGCGCTCCAGAATTGGGTTGACTTGATTAGGGTGAGTGCACGTGTCTGAAACACTGATCGGCCTTCAAGGATCGCACTATGGAAGGAAGTTTAACGGATTGACCTTCCCAAATTGATCATGCTGCATCTCAAAGTGTAAGTGGGTTCCTGTGCAACTTCCCGTACAGCCCATTCCGCCGATCACGTTTCCCTGGAAGAGCCCGTCTCCGCAGCCTGTGGAGAGGCTGCTTAAATGCGCATACAGGCTCTGCCAGCCGTTTCCGTGATCGATCACAATGACATTGCCGTACCCTCCATTGTGCCAACCTGCATATACCACCACCCCGGCATCCACCGCATAGATTGCGTTACCCTCCGAGCCACCAAGGTCGATCGCCGGGTGGATGGTCGGGCTGAATGTATAGCCGGAGACATATTGGCTTGGAGTCGGCCACACGAAGAATCCCGCCCCAACCGGGCCATCGTAAACCGAACCGCAGAAACCCGGCCCCAATATCCTGGCCGAAGCCGGATTCGCGCGAGTGATGCGCGGCGCCCGCCAATCTATGGTCTCGCGCTCCCCACCGGGAATGACGATCGCGGTCCCGGGCACGATATCCGGATTCAGCAAATCCAGGTCCTGCGGAAGCTGGTTTCCCGGCCAATCCAGGATGTCTTGCGGCGAAACCCCAAAGAAATCCGCGACACCGATCAGCCCGTCCCCCTGCTTCCACACGTAGTAGGTGCCGTCTACAGGCAGGATATTGAGGTCCTGACCCGGCTTCAGGCTGTGTGGGTTGTCTTCCAGGACATCGAAATTGCCCCAGAGAACCGTTTCCGGCTCCAGGCCAAACCGGTTTGAAATGCCGAAGAGCGTGTCGCCGGGCTGCACTACGTACTTCAGGATCGTCATCCTGTCACGAGTTGGAATCAGTGTGTGAAAGTCGGCGGTCCGTCGGAGTGACTGATCGGACGGCTCGACGTAGTTTGGAAGTGCGAGAAGATCCGGTGCTGGATCGGATGCTGCGGGCGCCGCTTCCGCCTCTGAGCGTTCTGGCAGTACCTCAAGCCCAGCCCGAGCGACGAAGAGGCCGACGGCCACAATTAGCAGGAAGCCTGCATGCTCGGCGTAGCGGGGCAGCGGAATGCGTTTTCGGTCCGAAGGACCGTCAGTGGAGTTGTCTGGGTTCAAGGATTCTCCCTCGGCAGTGCCTGGCTAGTTCCCTCCACCAATGCGCGCTTGGAACAGGCGCGGATGATAACACATCGGTCTAACACGCGGCCTGGACGAATTATGGGATTTCGATTAGGGAGTAGTTTGGTTCGCAGCACAAATCATTGCACGGGAACTGCTGCGTGCTGGCTGCTTCGGCTCAGCCAGCGTGCCTACGGACCCTCTTCGGTAAGCGTCTCGAGGAACTCGACGTTGTTCTCCGTGCGGCGAACCCGATCGATGATCGCCTCGGTGGCATTCACCATCTCCATGCCGGCCCCGTTCGGCGGCGCGGTGATCATTTGAGAGAACATGCGCCGCATGAGCCAGACTCGCTGAGTGATATCCGGACCCAGAAGCAGCTCTTCCCGCCGGGTCGATGATCGGTCGATGTCGAATGCCGGGAACACCCGTCGCTCCTGCAGCCGGCGCGAGAGGTGCAATTCCATATTTCCGGTGCCTTTGAACTCCTCATAGACCACATCGTCCATGCGCGAGCCGGTGTCCACCAGGCAGGTGGCAATGATGGTCAGCGAAGCTCGCTCCTCGAGGTTGCGCGCCGCACCGAAAAATCGCTTCGGCGGATAAAGCGCCGCCGGATCCAACCCACCCGATAGCGTGCGGCCGGAGGGCGTGACCATCAAGTTGTAGGCGCGTGCCAGGCGAGTGATCGAATCGAGCAGGATCACCACATCGCGATCACACTCAACAAGACGTTTGGCGCGCTCAAGCGCCATCTCCGCCACACGCACGTGCGAACTACCTGGATCATCAAAGGTCGATGAAATGACTTCCGCATCGACGGATCGATCCATGTCGGTTACTTCTTCTGGGCGCTCTCCGATGAGCGCCACCATGAGGTGCACGCGTGGGTAGTTCTGCGAGATGGCATTCGCGATGCCTTTGAGGACGGTGGTCTTGCCCGCCTTCGGAGGTGAAACGATCAGACCTCGCTGCCCCTTGCCAATAGGAGCAACAAGGTTGAGCATCCGATTCGCCAGCGCGTGGCGATCGGTCTCGAGGTTAAACCGCTCCTCCGGGAAGATCGGCGTCAGCGTCTCGAATTTCGGCCGATCTTTCAGTTCATCAGGATTGAGGCCATTGATCGACTCGACCCTCAGCAGCCCATAGTACTTTTCCGTGTCCTTTGGGGGTCGGATCTGACCGATAACCATGTCACCGGTACGCAAACTAAAGCGCCGGATCTGCGACTGCGAGACATAGATATCGTTAGGGCCGGGCAGATAGTGCTCGGCGCGAAGGAAGCCCATGCCTTCGTTCATCACTTCCAGCACGCCGCCACGCAGCTTGAGCCCCTTGCGCTCGGCCTCGGCCTGCATGAGGCGCAGGATGAGGTCCTCCTTCTTGAGGCGAGTTGCGCCTTGAATCTCCATCTCTTTGGACTTGGCGCGAAGATCGGTTAGGGATAAGGCTTCCAGTTCCCCAATGTTCATAGGTTTTCTCCCTGCGGGAAGTGAGGCTATCCGCGGATTTCTCTAGCTACAGTGTGCTGGATAGGAATCACTTGGTGGGTGCTTGATAACAGCCAGGCTTAATTGCGTGGTTGGGGATGTCTTAAAATGCTCTGACGCGGCGATTATAGCATACGGAAATGATCACGCAAGCAGACCTTCGGGCTACGAGCAGACCGTCGGACCACGAGAAGCCATCCCGCTACATGTAGATCTCGAGCTACGGACGGGTTCTTGGGCTTGCGGGTAAATCCGCAGACAAACGAACCGACGAAGGCCTACATCTGCCAGGCAGTCCTGCGGCGCACAAGAAAACCTACAAATTACGGCTTCCAAAGTCGTATTCGATCTGGCTGTAGCGCATTAGCTTATCCCACCGATGCGATGAAACGATCTCTCGCACAGTCCCACTGCGCGAGCGCATAACCAGGCTATGTGTGGTCGCGCCGGGTCCCGTGTATTTGACACCATCGACGAGCTCACCGTCCGTGATTCCCGTCACAGCGAAAAAGACATCCCCACCGCTGACTAAGTCCTCGGTGCCCAGCTTTCTGTCCAGATCGTAGCCTTGGTCTGTAGCCAATTTCTCCTCATCTTCGTTGCGGGGCCAGAGCCTGGCTTGAATTTCTCCCCCCATGCATCGCAGAGCAGAGGCCGCCAGCACCCCTTCTGGAGTTCCCCCGATTCCAATCAAGACGTCGATTCCAGATCCGGGTCGTGCCGCCATCAATGCACCGGCGACATCGCCGTCTGTGATCAGTCGGATCCGCGCGCCCGACTTGCGGATCTCCGCAATCATCGTTTCATGACGGGGCCGCTCCAGGATCACGACCGTCAGATCATCCACGTCCGCATTCTTCGCCTTAGCAACGGCCAGGAGATTGTCGATGATGGGTGCATCGAGGTCGATGTGCCCCTTCGCGGCCGGTCCAACGGCGATCTTGTTCATGTAGACAAGCGGGCCCGGATTGAACATCGTGCCTCGTTCGGATAGCGCCACTGTGGCGATCGAGTTCGCCTTTCCGAGCGCAAGCAAGCGCGTTCCGTCGATGGGATCGACTGCGATGTCAACCTCGGGTCCGTTGCCGGTCCCCAGCTGCTCACCATTGTAAAGCATCGGGGCTTCGTCTTTTTCACCTTCCCCGATCACAATGACGCCATCGATATCCACAGAATTCAGGACCACGCGCATGGCATCCACAGCCGCCTGGTCGCCAGACTCCTTGTCGCCTCGACCCATGTGACGGCCGGCAGCCAACGCCGCCGCTTCAGTCACGCGTGCCAGTTCCAGCGCCAGGTTTCTTGAAGGTTCTTCTGCCATCACCTATAAAACCCAAACAACGGCATAAAAGCTCAATACACCCGCCCACAACCAGGAGTCGGTCCTATCCAGTGCCCCTCCGTGCGCGGAGAAAATCGTCCCGGTGTCTTTGGCGTTCATCTCACGCTTGATCATGCTAATTCCCAAATCCCCGAGCGGAGCGAGGGTCGCGACGATGAATCCAACTACGGCGCCGTCGACAGGATCCACCTCCCCACCCAGGCTGACAAAAAGCGCGGCCAGCGCGGCGCCTGAAAAAGCGCCCGTAATTGCTCCCGCGAGATATCCCTCCCAGGTCTTGCTTGGGCTCAGTCGCGACGAAAGCGCCCGTCTGCCGAATCGCTGGCCGACGAAGTAAGCCGCGGTATCTGCAATCCATATCACCGGCAGGGCGGTCAACACCCACCACTGCCCTTCAGGTAGCGCTCTCAACGACACCAGGTAGGCACCAATCCAGCCAATGTAGAAGATCCCGGCGAGTGTTATCGAGAAATCCGTGCCTGATCTCGTTGCCCCGCGTTCGTAATCCACCATGTGCCAAACCATGCTCAGCAACGCAATTGCGGCAAGCAGCAGCGCGGTCTGATCAGCCTCCAGCTGGAACCGCGCAATCACCAGTCCAATCACCCCCACCACCAGCATCGGGATCGAGGGTCTCAAGTCCACCTTGTGGAAGAGCCGCCCGAACTCGGATGCCGCCAGACCCAAGACTATTGCGATGGTGCCAACATACAGCCAGCCGCCCTGCACGATCAACCATATGAGGATAGGAAGGAATAGGATGGTGATGATGGCGCGCCGTCGCAGCATCAAGCGACCGGCGCCGATACGGTGCCGAAACGCCGTTCTCGCTGCGCAAAAGCCCAGAGCGCTTCGCGCAACTCCTCAGGGCCAAAATCTGGCCAATAGGTATCCGGAAAGACCCATTCCGAATAGGCGGACTGCCAGATCAGGAAGTTGCTCACTCGGAGTTCGCCGGAAGTGCGGATCACCAGGTCGGGGTCGGGGCTCTCTGAGGTAAATAGATACTGATGCACCTTTTCTTCGTCGATGGCGGAGGGTTCGATACCGTCCTCAATCATGCACTGGATGGCATGGATAATTTCATCCCGACCACCATAGTTCCACGCAACGTTCAGAACCAGTTGATTGTTGTTCTTGGTGAGGTCGATAGCGTGTCGAACTTTTTCCTGCAACTCGGGGCGTAGTCCCTTTAAACGTCCAATGTGGCGGAGCTGCACACCATTCTCGTGCATCTCCTCCAGTTCGCGATCGATCACGTCTTCAAGGATGTTCATCAGACCCCGCACCTCACGCGAGGGGCGTTCCCAGTTTTCTGTTGAAAAGGCGTAGATCGTCAGATAGCGGATCCCGTATTCCACCGCCGCGCGCAGCACACGACGCAGATTTTCAACTCCTGCGCGGTGGCCCGCTAATCTGGGCAAGTGCCGTTCTCGCGCCCAGCGGCCGTTGCCATCCATGATGATTGCGACGTGGGTGGGTATGGTCTCCGGTAGTTTCTGTTCTGAACGATCCATCTTGTTGAGGCGCTAGACCTCTAAGACTTCCTTCTCCTTGCGTTCTCCGGTGTTGTTTATCTGCTCAATGAAGTCGTCCGTGACCTTCTGAAGATCCTCCTCACCTCGATGGAGCTCGTCTTTAGAGATCAGCTTTTCGTTCTCAAACTCGCGCATATCGTTATGGATATCGCGTCGCACGTTTCGAACGGAGATGCGCGCTTCTTCCGTGCGCGATTTCACCTGTTTCACTAGATCGTGGCGGCGTTCTTCAGTCAGCGGCGGGATGCTGAGGCGAATGAGCTTGCCGTCGTTGCTGGGGGTGAGCCCCAGATCAGACGACTGGATCCCCCGCTCAATATCTTTGATGCTGGCCGGGTCGAACGGTCGAATGGTCAAAAGGCGCGGCTCGGGAGCGGAGATGGTTGCCAATTGAATCAATGGCGTGGGAGTTCCGTAGTAGTCCACCATAACCTTCTCCGCGACGGCGGGCGAAGCCCGTCCAGTTCGGATTGCTCCAAGATCGTCTTCGAGCGCCCGAACGGCTCCCGTCATTCGAGAATTTGCCTCTCCTAGGGCGTCTTTAATCATCTAGCTTCTCCTGCCTGCGGTTTGTACTGGGCTCATTCTCGGACATCGGCCCACGAATGAGGCCAGGCCCTGGGGAACGGAGTAGGTTATAGGATAGCGCAAAACGGATGATTTGCGAACAGTTTGGATTCGGGGGTTCTACTGGGTAACTAACGTTCCGATGGGCTCACCCTGTACTGCGCTTACAAGACTGTCTTGCTGCCACATGTCGAGCACGAGGATGGGGAGCTCATTGTCCATGCAAAGCGAGATGGCGGTCGCGTCCATTACTTCCAGCCGCATATTAAGAGAATCGATGTAGGTCAGCCGATCAAAGCGCTTGGCGTCTGCATCCACCATCGGATCGGTTTCATAGACGCCGTCTACTTTCGTGGCCTTGATGAGGATTTGAGCCCCAATCTCCATAGCTCGCAGTGCGGCAGCAGTATCGGTCGAAAAGTAGGGGTTTCCAGTTCCGGCGCCGAGCACCACAACACGCCCCTTTTCCAGGTGGCGGATTGCACGACGCTGGATATAGGGTTCGGCTACCGAGCGCATTTCGATGGCCGACATTACGCGCGTGACGACCCCACGGCGCTCAAGCGCATCCATGAGCGCAAGGGAGTTGATGACAGTTCCAAGCATACCCATGTAATCCGCAGTGGCACGTTCCATACCTCGCTCAATGCCTTCTCGGCCACGCCAAATGTTTCCGGCCCCAATGACGATCGCAACTTCCACGCCAAGATCTTGCACTTGCTGAACCTTCTGGGCTACGTCCTCGGCACGATCGGGATCCACGCCGAATCCCTCAGCAGGGGCCAGTGCTTCCCCGCCAAGTTTCAAGAGCACTCTCTCGTAAGCTGCCACGTTACCCTTTCCTCAGATATAGAAAAACGGCCAACCGGTGGTTGGCACGTCCAAGTGAGGTCAAGCGCTTCTGGAGGAACTCCCCCCTCACTCGAGCGCCTCGCCGATCTCCCACCGCTCAAACCTACGTATGGAAACATTTTCCCCGGTTGCGAGGATCAAATCCTGAACAACTTCAGAGACCTTCCGATCCTCGTCCCTGACATAGGGTTGATTCAACAAGCAGGCTTCGTTTAGAAACTTCTCCAACTTTCCGTCAATTATTCGATCGACGACTTCTTCCGGCTTACCATCGGCCAGAGCAGTCTGTCGAGCCAATTCTCTTTCCTTTTCAAGGATTTCTTCTGGAACCTCGTCCGGGCTCACCCAGCGCGGTGAGGTTGCTGCAACCTGCAGAGCCATCTCGTGCGCAAATTCACGGAATTCAGGTGTGCGAGCCACAAAATCGGTTTCGGTATTGACCTCCACCATGACTCCCAGCCGACCCTCGCCGTGGCTGTAAAGGTCGATAATGCCGTCGCTCGCCTCACGACCGGCTCGACCGGCCGCTTTCGCGAGTCCTTTTTGACGCAGGATATCCGCTGCAGCGTCCAAATCGCCGCCGGATTCTTCCAATGCTTTTCGACAATCGAGGATGCCGGCCCCGGTCCTCTGGCGGAGCTCCTTTACCTGCTCGGCTGAAATGCTCATTCGTCTTCTGGCTCTTCGTCTGGCGTTGATTCCTCGGCATCGACGACCGATTTCGCGTCAACCTCATCTTCAGCTTCGGCCTCTTCCTCAGCTTCAGCCTCTTCTTCCGCCTCCGATTCAGCGTCAGCTTCTGCCTCTTCGCTCTCTTCAGCCTCTTCTTCCGCCTCAGCTTCTGCCTCAACCTCAGGTTCGGCTGCTTCATCCAATACGGCCTCGGCCTCCACTTTACCCTCAGGCTCGCCTTCTTCCTTTACTTCGGTCTCTGTGGCTCCCGCTACAGCCTCAGCGTCCGAACCTTCAGCAGCTGCCTTATCCTCAACCACCGCCTGTTTCTCATCGAATTCGCCGCTTTGCAGTTTGGCTAGGGTCGCTTCACCCAACAGCTCTTCATCGGTCATCTCTGGAGCGGCGACTTCCTCAGCGGCCGGAGCAATCTGGTCCTCATCCGCTTCGCGATCCTTCCGCATTTCCATTCCTTCGAGCGCCGCGTTCGCGATGGTCGAAGTGAGCAGTTTGATCGCGCGGATTGCATCATCGTTCGAAGGGATCACGTAGTCCACGCCGCTTGGGTCACAATTTGTGTCAACCAGCGCAATCACCGGGATGCTAAGCAGATTGGCTTCGTGGACAGCTGTTTCCTCACGTCGCACGTCGACCGCGTACAGGAGATCCGGGACAGATTTCATATCGCGGATGCCTCCAAGGCGTTCTTCGAGCTTGTCGATGCGCCGCATGACCGTCAACGCTTCCTTTTTAGTTAGCAGCTCAAGCTCGCCCTCGTCGCGGCGACGTTCGAGCTCGTTTAGCTCATCGATACGACTTCGGATGGTGCGCCAATTAGTCAGCGTCCCACCCAACCATCGTGCGTTGACATAAGGCATACCGGATCGCCTTGCTTCCAGCTCGATCGTCTCTTGAGCCTGGCGCTTTGTGCCTACAAAGAGGATGTTTCCCCCTTCGGCGACGGTGTCGCGGATCAGGTCATAAGCCTCCTCCAGAGAATCGAGCGTCTGTTGAAGGTCGATGATATGGATGCTATTCCGCTCTGTGAAGATAAAGGGCCTCATCCTGGGGTTCCATTTTCGGGTGCGATGCCCAAAATGGACCCCAGTTTCAAGCAAATCCTTCATGTTCACGATAGCCATAGTTACTCCTTAGCGTTCTCTGCCACCCACCTTACCCCTGTGCGCAAATTCTCCCGCCAGGCCGCGAACGGACTCGGGCGGGAGCGATTGGCAGTATATCACAACTGGTATCTAGTCTATGAAAGTGTTAAAAGCGACCGCAACCGCGACCGCGTGTTCTTCCGTGTGGCTCAAGCTGATGGCCCAATCGGTCAGCCCCATAGAGTTCGCGAGCTGCTGTGCTTGTCCGTGCAGCCGGAGCATTGGTTCCCTTCGCGGTCCTGTGACGACTTCGATGTCTTTCCACGTTATGTCACCAATTCCAGTTCCCAGCGCCTTGGCTACGGCTTCCTTGGCCGCGAAGCGCGCTGCGAGTGAAGGGGTCTGGCCGTCGGAGTCAATCAACTCCTGACTGGTATAGAACCGATCGAAGAATCGCTGCCCGTGCCGCAAAATAGCATTGTCGATGCGGTTAACTTCGATGATATCGACCCCTGAGCGCAGCGTGGTCATGATTTGGGCTGACGGGCCCTTCGACCTCCTCTCTTTTTATAACCCCGCCCATATTGATCCGCCGCGGGCGGACCTGCGCTGGCGATAGCCAAATTATCGGGATCGATAAAGCGTTGTGCTGCGTGAAGGATGTCTCCGCGCGTCACGCTGGCGATGAGAGCTGGATATTTCTGGTAGTAGTCGATACCCAATGAATGTCTCTCTGCGTTCACAATGGCTCCCGCAACCCCTTCGTTGGACTCCAGCTGAAGCGGGAGACGTCCGATGAAATTGGCTTTGTTGTCATCCAGCTCGTCCTGATCCGGAGCTACCTTGGCAATCTTGCGCAATTCATCCCTAATCAACTCAATTGCACGATCCATATTGACCGGGTTGACACCCGCGACAACCTGCCAGGGTCCGGGTCCGATCCCACCCGTTAGCGTGCTGTAGGCGTAGTATGCCAACCCGGCTTCCTCACGAACGACATCCCCAATCCTGCCAAACATACCGAAGCGTCCCAAGATGTTGTTAGCCAGAGCGGCTTGAACGAAATCCGGATCGGATCGAGCTGGGCCCGGGATACCCATGACGAGATCAGACTGGCTCTTACCCTCAAGATCCACATGCGAGCGCTTGAGACCCACCGGTGGGTCAACCGAAGGAACACTTAGGTCGGGAATAGTTCCATTCGCCTTCCAGCTGGAAAAACGGGTTGAGACGGCTTTTGCGGCCTGCTGAGCCTTGATTCCCCCTACCACGCAGATGACCATCCCGTCCGGCCTAAAATGCTTCCTGTGGAAGGCGCGGACGTTTACAGATGTCAGCTCTGCCACGGTTTCCTTGCTTCCTTCGGTCGGTATCTCGTAGGGATGACCCTCATAAATCAGCTTGTTGAAGGCCAGGTCTGCACGCGCGCTTGTTTCCTGATCGCGGATTCCCAGCGCAGTGAGCTTTTCGGCACGCAAGCGATCGACCTGAGCTTTGGGGAAAGTCGGCGTCAGCAGGACCTCATGCAGCAGGTCAAGCAGCACCCCGAGATCCTCCGCGAGCGATTTTGCGGAAAAGGAGATGCTGTGTTTACCGGCTGAGAAATTCAAGCGGGCGCCGATCGATTCAATGGATTCATAGATCTGCCCGAATCTACGCTTTCGCGTGCCGCGCATCAGCGAAGCTGCGGTCATCGAGGCCAGGCCGGCCATTTGAGCATCTTCCTGTAGCGAGCCTGCGCGCAGGTATCCTGAAATCACCATGGAGGGAGAGGAAAAGTTCTCACGAGCCAGGAACGTGATCCCATTGTCCAACTCTCTCCGGACGACGGTCTCTGGCCCGGGAAGGGTCTTGACGTCAAGCCGAGGTAACTGTCCCATTGGGACTGTACACTCCAACTACGCGCCGTGAAGGGACAAGTCGCCTGTTGGCGACTTCGAGCACCTGCTCAGGGGTTACCTTCGACAGACGATCCAGGTATTTTTCAAACCAGTCATAAGTAGCGAACATTTCACTGTAACCAAGCCAGAATGCCTGGTTGGTGATGCTTTCACTAGCGTAGGCGAAAAGCGCCTTGGCTTGCTTGATGGCCCTCGCTACTTCCTCCTTCGTCACAGGCTTATCCAACATCTTTTGGATCTCTTCATCGCAGGCGACAAGCACTTTCTCAGGAGAGCTATCAGGTCGAACGGTTGCCATTATCGAATAGAGATAGGGATGGATGGTGGCCGCCAATCCGCCTACGACGGAGGCCGCCAGCTCGCCCTCCACCAGCTTTTTGTAGAGGCGGGAAGTCTTATTCGAAATTCCGCCACCGAATAAATTGAGATTGGAGGCTCCGGTCAGCGCGCTGTCCAGCACAGCCATGGGAATGAAATCCTCGTGCGTGGCCTCAGGACCCTGATAAGCGAGCTCGAGATAGGCGGTCTGACCGGGTCCCTCGACCGTGATTCGTTTCTCACCTGGCTGTTCGGGCTCCGGTCGATCCGAGTATTCTGGCCGCAGGCCACTTGGAATTGAGCCAAAAAGCTTCCGCACGCGTCGGAGCATGGTGCTCGTCTTGAAATTGCCGGCGATGGCCAGCACGGCATTTCCCGGAACGTAATGTCGTCGATAGTGATCGTAGAGATTATCCCGCGTAATGGTTCGTAGATCCGCCATGTCACCGATCGTCATGTGGTGGTAGGGATGGACTCGGAATGCTGCTGCATGAACCTCCTCGGACAATCTGAAGGTAGGTTCATTCTCACTACCTTCACGCTCGGAAATAATCACCGTTCGCTCAGACTCGACCTCCGCCGGCTCATAGAGGCTGTTTCGCATGCGGTCGGCCTCTACCTCTAATGCAAGCTCCACCCGATCCTGTGGCATGGTTTCGAAGTAAGCGGTCCAGTCCATCCAGGTGAATGCATTCCAGAATCCGCCCTCGCGCGAGATGGCACGATCCAGCGTACCGGAAGGGAACGTTGGGGTGCCCTTGAACTGCATGTGTTCGACCCAGTGGGAGATGCCGGTGATCCCCGGGACTTCGTTGCGCGCACCTACCCGATACCAAACCCAGGTGCTGATCAGTGGCGCGGTGTGGATTTCTTTGAGCCGGACTTCTAAGCCATTGCGGAGCCGGGTACGCGTGACGGCCCCACTCATAAGCTTAGTTGCGATTCCTTTACGTGCTCTGCATGATTGACCGTAGATCCGTCCGGACCATAACCTTGCCCAAATCCCAGGTACTTGAAACCGAGGCTGGTCATAAGCTCCGGTTCATAGATATTCCGGCCATCAACCACTACGGGCTGGCTCATTAGATCGCGCATTTTCTCCAGGTCAAGTTGTATGAATTCATTCCACTCGGTGCACACAATGATTGCGTCCACCTGATCCGCTAGTGCGTAGGGGTCCTCAGCCATTTGTATCTCCGGTGCGAGTTGCCTTGCACGCTCCATGCCAACCGGATCATAAGCATGCACTTGCGCCCCTTCCTGCTGCAAGAGCTCCGCCACCTCCAATGCCGGTGCTTCACGCAAGTCATCCGTGTTTGGTTTGAAGGTAAGACCGAGCAAGCCCACCTTCTTCCCTTCAAGGCTGCCGAGCAGCTCGCGTGCCTTCTCGACGAGCTGGGTTCGCCGGTCCTGGTTGATTTCCATGACCGCATTCAGGAGCTGAGGGTGCCGGCCTTTCTCATCCGCCATGTACGCCAGCGCCATCACGTCCTTTGGAAAACACGAACCACCGAAGCCAAGACCGGCGTCAAGAAAGTAGCGTGTTATCCGTGGATCGTATCCCATGCCGGTGGCCACTTCCTTGATGTCTGCTCCAAGCGCCTCGCAAATATTGGAGATCTCGTTGATAAAAGAGATCTTCGTGGCCAGGAATGCGTTGGAGGCGTACTTGATCATTTCCGCCGTTCGTAGATCGGTAATCACGATTGGTGAGCGCAGTGGAAGGTGAAGCTGTGCGACTTTCTCGGCCGCGCGAGCATCGGTCGATCCAAGAACGGTGCGCGCGGGATTCATGAAGTCAGAGATTGCCGCCCCTTCGCGCAAGAATTCAGGGTTTGAAACTACGGAGAAGGGAATTGAAACCTTCTGATGCGATTGGATGATGTCGGCTACCCAGTCTCCGGTTCCTACGGGAACCGTTGATTTATTGACGATAATCAAAGGAGCAATCATGGCCTTGGCTATCGATTCTGAAGCCTGCTGAACATATTTCATCTCGGCTTCGCCTTCGGCCCCTGCTGGAGTTCCCACTGCGATGAAGACGAACTCCGCGTCTCGAATGGCTTCCTCGTAGGAAGTTGTGAAGGTCAATCGGCCCGCGTCGACATTGCGTGAGACAAGTTCTTCGAGCCCCGGCTCATAGATCGGCATCTGGCCCTTTTTGAGCCCTTCGATGCGTTCCTCATCAATGTCCAGACCGATGACCTTGTTTCCAAGGTCCGCAAAACAGGCCCCGGTAACGAGGCCCACGTAACCCACTCCGACGACTGTCAGGTTCTTCAAGGTGCTCCCTTTGTCACGATTCTGTGAAAGTGGGCAATGATACCATGCCTTCTTTTAAGGAATCTCTAGTCCAATAGGGCGAGTAGAATCCACTCCGTCTGTATGAGGGAAACCCGATGGAAGTTAGCAAAGCAATCAGAATGAAGCGGGCCGTGAGGGAGTTTGCAGATGGGCCAATCCCGGAGGACCAGCTCGCGGCAGTGGTCAATGCGGGCCGACGTGCACAATCCTCCAAGAACACGCAGCCGTGGCACTTTATTGTCGTGCGTGATCGTGGTACTTTGACCGCGCTTTCGCAACTCGGCAAATTTGCCAAGCAGCTGGCGGGAGCGGCCGCTGCGATTGTCATTGTCACTCCGGATCCGGCAGAGCGCTGGTCGATCATGTTTGACGCCGGCCAGGCCGCCGGCTACATGCAACTTGCAGCCTGGGATCTGGGGATCGGTTCTTGCCCGGTCACCTTGTACGAACCTGAGAAGGCGCGCGAGCTATTGGGTTTTCCTGGCGATTTGCATGCCCGAGCTATTCTGTCACTCGGCTATCCGCTTGACCCAGACGTATTGAGCGCTTCCCCGCACGCTGGCGGGCGGAAAGCGCTCTCCGAGGTTGTCTCCTACGAGAGTTGGCAAGACTAGCGTATGCGCCGACAGCTCTTCGCGATTTCCGTTACGCGCACCGTGATCAATACTGGATATCGGATGGTATATCCATTCCTTCCGGCTCTGGCTCGAGGAGTTGGTCTGGAGCCACAGGCGATCGTCTTGGCGGTCACAGCAAGATCGAGCCTCGGCCTTGCAAGCCCGGTACTGGGCGCGTTCGGCGACCTGCGCGGTCGCACGCTCGCCATCCTGGTCGGGGTAGGTATCTTCGCAGGGGGTATGGTGCTGGTAGGGATTTGGCCGCTCTACGTTGCCTTGTTTATTGCCATTCTCGCCACGGGGCTCTCGAAAATCGTTCTGGATCCCGCGCAGTATGCCTACGTGGGGGACCAAGTGGCCTTCGAACGCAGAGGCACCCCGACGGCGTTGGTCGAGCTGAGCTGGTCCGGCGCCTTCTTGATCGGCGTTCCACTCGTTGGCCTCATGATCGCGGCTTGGGGGTGGCAGTCGCCTTTTCCAATCCTGGCTGGCCTGGCAGTTCTAGGGGGAGTATGGCTTTGGAAAGCCTTACCCGGGGACGGGCCTGCCAAGTCTGCTCGACCAAGTCTGCTTGATGGCTTCAACACCATTCGGGTGCGACGGTCAGCCGTTGCGGCACTTGGAATGAGTCTGCTGTTCGCGGCAGGTAACGAAGTGATCAGCATCATTTACGGCCTGTGGTTCGAGGGTGCCTTCGCACTGTCGGTCGCAGCGTTGGGTGCGGCGAGCATCGTTATCGGGTTGGCCGAGCTCAGCGGCGAGGGGCTTGTTGCTGGAATCGTGGATCGCGTTGGCAAGAAGCGCTCGGTTGCCGTCGGTCTCACGCTCACCGCAGTGGCCTCGCTTGCGCTGCCGGTTCTCGGTACGACCTTGCCGGGTGCACTATTTGGAGTTTTTATCCTCTACCTTTTCTTCGAGTTCACCATCGTGAGCTTCATTCCCTTGATGAGTGAGCAGACGCCTAAAGCACGCTCGACTCTGATGGCGACCAACATCGCCGCCTTCTCACTTGGCCGCAGCCTGGGTGCACTGGCAGGCGGTCCGCTGTTCGCGATAGGCTTGGGTGCGAACGGTGTGGTCGGAGCGATACTTACTTTACTGGCGCTCGCGGTCTTGCTAGTCTTTGTGCGAGAACGTGGAGAAGTCGTGGCAGTACCCTCATGAGAACATACAGCCTCATTCGTTTGGCATGGCAACTCATCGCGGTCCCACAGCGCCGGACTGCCCAATGAAAGTAGATCTACTGCTTCACTCCGCTTCGCAACTCCTCACGCTGGCCGGTGGCCCTCAGCGCGGGGGCGGTCTGGGTCAGCTGGGAATTATTGAGGATGGTGCTATTGCGATCGAAGGCGATCGCATACTGGAAGTCGGGGATTCGGACGCTCTACGAAGCACCTATGAGCCAGAGGCAACCATTCATGCCGTTGGCCGAGTGGTTCTGCCGGGCTTCGTCGACCCGCACACGCATCTGATTTGGGCCGGGGATCGGGCCGATGACTTCGAAGCTCGCGCCGCAGGTGCAACGTATATGGAGATTCTCGCTGAGGGTGGAGGGATTCTATCGACCGTTCGGCACACACGCGAGGCCAAGATATCGGTGCTCATGATGCAAGCTCGGCTACGGCTGGACCGAATGTTGAGCCACGGTACGACGACTGCCGAAGCCAAGACCGGCTACGGTCTGGCGTTTGAACCCGAGCTGCGCATGCTGAAGGCGATCCTTGCGCTGGACGAGCAGGGTCCGATCAAACTCGCCCCGACCTTCCTTCCCGCCCATGCCGTCCCAGCAGATGTCGATGCAGATACCTACATCGATCAGATCTGCTCCGAGATGCTTCCCGCCCTTGTAGATTGGTGGGGAGATCAAGGAAACAGCGCTCCCCTGCCCTTCGTGGACGTGTTTTGCGAGGATGGAGCGTTCGATCTCGCCCAGAGTCGTAGAGTGCTGAGCGCCGCAAAGGAACTCGGATTTCCGCTCAAGGTCCACACCGACGAGTTCAAAAGCTTGGGTGGCACTAGGCTTGCGGTCGAACTAGGGGCGGTTTCGGCGGACCACCTGGTCCGTACACCTGCGGACGAGATCAAACTGCTGGGCGAATCCGCTACGGTTGCCGTCGGACTGCCTGGCACACCGTTCGGGTTGGCGGAGTCGGAGTACACCCCCGCTCTCGAGATCCTGGAGGCAGGCGGATTACTGGCATTGGCAACCGACCTCAATCCCGGAACAGCTTGGTGTGAGAGCATGCAGTTTGTGCTTGCGCTCGCGACGCGTTATATGGGCCTCACCCCAGCGCAAGCCATCGCCGCCTCAACCATCAACGCCGCGGCCGCCATCGGTCGAGATAACACAATCGGCAGCCTCGAGCAAGGTAAGCAAGCCGATCTCCTACTCCTGGATGTTGGCGACTACCGCCATTTGGGGTACCGATTTGGCACGAATCTTGTACAAAGGGTATTCAAGAAAGGCAAGCTAGTCGTAGATCGGAGACGAGATGGACTTCGCTGAAATACCTGCCGCACTTAGAGCGGTCATCATCATTGTGGGCGCGGTCGTTGCCTGGTTTGTACTTCGCTTCGCATTGAAGTTCACGATACGGATATTTTCGCTCGGTTGTGCCGCGCTGGCTGTGCTGCTCATCATTGGAGGGCTGGTTACCTTGCTGACCTAGATATGTAGCAACTATTCGCAACAATTTCGAAAACGAAACAGCCCCTTCCGTTAGAAGGGGCTGTTTGGTCTTGCTGCGAAATTTTCGGGAGTGGCCTAGTAGTCAGGCATCGGCGGTGCGGCCGGCATCTTGTCCTCTTCCGGAACCTCTGTGATCAGGGCTTCGGTGGTCAGGATCATGGCCGCGATCGAGGCCGCGTTTTCAAGCGCGCCCTTCGTGACCTTCGCCGGATCGATGATGCCGGCTTCCACCATATCTACGTAATCAGCCGAGAGTACATCGTAGCCGATGCGGTCGCTGTCGGCTTCACCCTGCTTGCGGCGCACGGCCTCGAGTACTACCGCGCCCTCTTGGCCGGCATTGCGAGCAATTCCACGAAGCGGCATCTCGAGCGCACTTCGTACGACCTTGATACCAGTGTTGATATCCGCCTCATCGTCGGAGAGCTTCTCCATGGATTTCAAGGCGTTAATCAACGCTACGCCACCGCCGGGAACGATACCTTCCTCCACCGCGGCGCGAGTCGCGGAGAGCGCATCCTCGACTCGGTGCTTCTTTTCCTTGAGCTCGGTCTCGGTAGCTGCACCTACGCGGATGACTGCAACGCCACCGGAAAGCTTGGCGAGTCGCTCCTGCAGCTTCTCCTTGTCATAGTCGCTAGTCGAGCGATCGATCTCGACCTTGATTTCCTCGATGCGACCCTTGATTTTGTCGCTGTCACCCTGGCCCTCGATCACGGTGGTGTCGTCCTTGGTCGACGACACTTTTCCGGCTTTGCCGAGGTCGTTAATGGTGACGGACTCAAGCTTGCGGCCAAGCTCCTCCGTGATCACTGTGCCACCAGTTAGAACCGCGATGTCCTGCAACATCGCCTTGCGGCGATCACCAAATCCGGGTGCTTTGACTGCCAGCACGTTCAGCATGCCACGCAGTTTGTTGAGAACCAGCGTCGCCAATGCCTCGCCGTCGATATCTTCAGCGATCACGACCAATTCGCGCTTGCCGACCTGAACCAGCTTCTCCAGCAGCGGAACGATGTCGCTGGCGGCGGAGATTTTCTTATCGTGGATCAATACGTAGGGCTCTTCGATCATCGATTCCATATTCTCTGGATCGGTGACGAAGTATGGCGAGATGTAGCCGCGATCGAACTGCATGCCCTCGACGTACTCGGTCTCGAACTCGAGCCCCTTGGACTCTTCGACCGTGATCACACCGTCTTTGCCGACTTTGTCCATCACTTCGGCAATGAGCTCGCCGATGTCTGTATCCTGAGCGGAAATGGCGGCTACGGATGCGATTTCTTCTTTAGTGGTGACATCGATGGACATCTTGGTGATGGCATCGGAGACTTCCTTGGAAGCCGCCTCAATGCCGCGCTTGAGCATCATAGGATTGGCACCGGCTGAGAGGTTCTTCAGGCCGTCGCTGACCATTGCATGCGCCAACACCGTTGATGTGGTGGTGCCGTCACCGGCAATGTCGTTAGTCTTGGTTGCTGCTTCCTTGAGAAGCTGGGCTCCCATATTCTCGTAGGGATCTTCCAGTTCGACTTCCTTCGCGACCGTCACGCCATCGTGCGTGATGGTCGGAGATCCGAACTTGCGATCCAGGGCGACGTTGCGCCCCTTGGGGCCAAGGGTGGTGGCCACCGCGTTGGCCAAGACATCCACGCCCGCCTTCAATCGGGTGCGTGCGTCTTCTGCGAATGCTAATTGTTTTGCCGTCATCTTTTTTATATTCCTCCTGAAAGGTTCTCGGAATTACTCATTGAGGATGGCAAGGACGTCGCTCTCACGAAGAATCAAGAGCTTGTCACCATCCATCTTGATCTCGGTGCC
>JBHIBY010000045.1:0-21767 GCA_046759305.1 Anaerolineales bacterium | reverse complement strand
AACCCGCGGCAGGCGAACTGCGATTAGATTGCAGACTTGGCTTAACGCCTTCATACCAACGCCCAGCCAATGCTGCGCTCCACTCCAAGACGCACACCGACTTCAGTTATATTCGGGGGGACTTCCATCAAGCCGCGCCCGCCCACGAGCGCGGTAGCTGGAATGTGATGCGGCTATGATGGGCCGCCGGCCACCCCTAGACCCCTACGATATGCCCAACATCTGATCAGGGCCCAGCCCACCCAGGCCCACGACCTAAATCGCGATCAGACGGCTTCGAGCGCCTTCTCCGCTTCCTTCAGTGGATCGGGTTCGCCCTGGGAATCCGTGCCCGCGCCTTCGTCTTGCTCGATGGGCAGCAGGATAGTGAAGGTAGTTCCGAGGCCCGGCTTGCTGTCTACGCTAATTTGCCCACGATGGCGTGTGATGATACCGAAGCTCACTGACAGCCCCAGACCGGTTCCTTCTCCCTCAGGCTTAGTTGTGAAGAAGGGATCGAAGATTCTCTGTAAATTCTTTTCCGGTATGCCAACGCCGTTATCTTGCACCGACATGGCAATCGAATTTTCAGCCACACTCAAATTGATGCGTACCGTGCCGCCATTCTTCATGGCCTGAATGGCGTTGCCGATGAGATTGATCAACACCTGCTCGATCTGCTGCGCGTCGAACCAAACCAAGACCGGTCTGTCCGGCATGTCGACCTTGACCTCAACCTTACCCTTGCGAGCCAGGTACTCCGTTAATCGCACGCTCGACTCGATCGTCTCGCGCATATCGCGCTGTTCTAAGTCGGGGGTCGATTGACGAGCGAACTTCAGTAGGTCGGTGACAATCGTGCTGGCTTTCGTAGCGCTCTCGCGGATCGTCTTCAATTGATCCTGCATCGAGGGATCCACCGAGAATTCTTCGCTGAGTTCCTCGGCAAGTCCCTTGATGACCGCCAGCGGATTCTTGACATCGTGCACAATTCCGGCCGTGAGTTGACCAACCGAAGCCAGCTTCTCGGACTGGATCAGTTGGGCCTGAGCGGTCTGCAGCCGCGCGTTGATCTCGGCAAGTTCTTTATTGCGGTCCAACGTCTCGTCATACAACCGCGCGGCCTCGGCCGTTCGATCGCGGAGCCGAAGTGTCATGATGTCGAACGCACCGGCCAGTTCACCGATCTCGTCCATTCCGCGCAGCCCGGTGTCCTGATTCAAGTCACCAGCGGCCACAGCCTGCGAGACCGAACGTAATCGCAAAATTGGCTTAGCGATGCTTTGAGCCAGCAGATACCCGATGATGATGGTTACGATGGTCCCGGCAGAAAATATCAGGCTAAATGTAGTTCGGCTGGTAGCCATCGTAGTGACGATGAAATTGCTGGGCAGCGCGACGCCGAGAATGCCAGTCTCATTCTGTCGAATGACCAGCGGGGCATAGGTTGATTTGTAGTCGCGGCCGTAAAGATCGAAGTCTAGTGTTACAGACCGATTCGTCTCGTTGAGCAGCCCGGGGTTGATCTCTACTGGACCGAATCCAGTGTCAGGTTCAACGAAGGTGGTTGCGACCATTGACCCCTCGTTATCGAGAAGGATCACATCCGCCAGAGACTGGTTCTTTGTCTCGGCCAATAGGGATTCCAGGCTCGTACCGGCCAGGAGCACTCCCAGAAGATCGCCATTGACATCGCGGACTGGAGCGCTGGTGAACAGGTAAGGTCCGAACGAGGTGACCAGGAGGCCGGCATACTTGTCTCCAATTGCATCCTGATCGTTTTTCAATATGTCGGAAACGATTTCAAATTGAGAGAAGTCACCTCCCTCGGAGGTGATGTACTCACCCGATGAAGGATGCCGTGCGAGGGTGATGATTTCGGTGCCCTCAAGATCGACGATGGTAACAGCCTGAATCGCATTGTTGAGCGCGATCGGGAAAAGGAGATCCTGCAATGCTTGCGCATCGCGAGCGACCAACGCCTCAGGGACGCCCTCGGTGAATGCCATCAGTCGAAGATCTTCCAGATGCGTCCGTTCCTGGCGAACGACTCCATCGCCGGCTACCCGGCTCGCCTCCAGCAGCTGATTGACAAATCGTTCGTGAAGAGATGAAGTCACCAGGCGCGTAATCACATAGACGCCGACCATGGCAATCATCAGTGTCAGCATGACGTACGGGATGATCAGCTTGGCCCGAAGACTCGCGAAAACACCGATCAACTTGTTGAGGGTTGGGATCTGTTCATTCCCAAGCTGCTGGGAGTCTCCCGGACCTCGTTCGAATGCTGAACTTGTTATTTCCATATCACTACCCCACGCGACCCAACTTTGAACTGCATGACCTCGAACATCAGCTGCCTTCGAGTATTTCGACCTTGTCTAAAACTTGCATCATGACTTGCTGTCCACCCGCACGCTTGGCTCGATAGAGGGCATCATCCACTGAGCGTAGAAAGTCTTCCGTCGACGCATGCTCATCGCTCAACTGCGCGACACCGCCGCTGACGGTGAACATGTCTTCATGTCCTTCGCTTGGTCGGATCTTAGTACAAATCCGCTCGGCGATCTTCACTGCGAGCTCAAGTTCCACCTCAGGCAGAAGCACCACAAACTCATCACCGCCAAAACGAGCCGGCATGTCGACGCGACGAATCTGGCTGCGAATAACATCAGCCACCAACTTAAGCGCCGCATCGCCCGCCGGATGGCCATAGGTGTCGTTGATGGTCTTAAGTCCGTCCATATCGATCATGACCACGGAAAGAGGTCGCTTGTAACGGCGAGCGCGCTCGAATTCGTTGGCCAGGGCCTCATCTAACTTGTGACGATTGAATAGACCCGTAAGCCCGTCGGTGACCGCCAGTCGCTGGACCTCTTTGAACAAGCGCTCGTTCTCACGGATAAGATTGGCATGCTCAAGGGCGCGAGAAACGGTGATCTCGAAATCGGCCAGGGATTCCAAAGGTTTGGTTAGATAGTCGTAGACGCCCGAACGCAAAGCTTCGATGGCAGTCTCCACCGTTGCGCTGGCAGTCAGGATGATGGCGTGGATCTCCGGGTCTTCTTCCTGCGCCTTCTGGATCACTTCCAATCCGGTATGTCCGGGCATGTAGAGGTCGGAGATGATCAAGTCGAAGCGCTCCGCTTCCACAGCCTCCATGGCTTCATTCCCGTCCTCTACTTCCAGCACAGATAGGCCCATCTTTTTGGCACGCCGGACGAGCAGGTCACGGAATTGTGGATCGTCGTCTGCGACGAGAACCCGGCCTGAAAGTTTTTCGAATTCTTCTTTTCCGTTGGACCGCATTGGCAGTCAGAACCTCAGAAATACCTCTTTTGTTCCACGTATCAAAGCGCAACCGGGAGGGTTTCCCGGTCTCACGAGTCATCTTACAGTAGGGACACTTTACGGGGACCTTTCAGTCGCCATACAGGTTAGAGGGGAGGTCTAAGACCTTAGTATGGGCTTAAAAAACCGAACTTATGTGCTAGGTATGGGACCTGGCAGACCGGGGAAACTGGTCAATTAGATCCGATTGGAAATCTTGGTTTGGAGTGAGGTGCGGAGGTTTGGAGCTCGAGGTGGAAAGCTTGCAGCAAACGTTGACCCCTCGCGATAAATAGTTAGGGACCGGATCGTTCAGTCCAAACCCAGAGCCGCTCACCATCCGTCGCTAGTTCAATCCATCCGCGATCATCGGTGGCCAGCAGAGTGAACTGAGATGCGTTGGCCGGAAGAGGATTAGGGCCATCGATGACCGCTACCAATCCCTCGAAGTCTTGCAGCCACCTTGTTGATGAGGAGCTCGATAGAACGACACCCGTGAGGGCCGATTGGCTGAGCATCTGTGGGGAATGGGTGTGAGGGAGAAACGCGATTCGAGCCTTGCCTGAAGTTAGCAAGAGGGTGATATTTCCCTGCTCGCGGTCAATCAAATCCAGTCGAGCTCCGTCTCCAAGATCGAGAGCCATACCTCGCTCGGCGCGCACCAACCTGGTGCCTCTCGACTGCATCGCTTGGATTAAATTTGCGAGCGCGCGATCCGACTGGTCGCCATCGAGCATCAGTGCTCCAATTTCAATTCGAGCTGGAACACCGGCCAGGCCAGAGACTTCACGATCGGGGATTATCAACCAATCCAGGCGTCGGTGGAAAAGAGGCAGTCTTCGTCCAAGCGAATTCGACAGAGCCGTAGCCGAGTTGCCTCCACCGATCAGGATGAACCGGCCAGTGGCAGTCTCAATCAGGGTGCCTCCAGATTCGAAGGTCGTCAGATGAAGCCGACCATCCGGTCGATCTGCAACGGCTTTCCAAGCTAGGACCACCAGCACCAGCGAGGTAGCGAACATCGCCAAGAGGGAGGGGGCGGGCAATGAGGGTCGCCGATCACTCGGCAATTTGGCCCAGATCGTGGCGCCAAAAATCAGGCCGTACAACGCGACCACGGTTGGAAAGCTGACCGAACCCAGATCGATAGCCGCGGATGGAAATCGTGCAAACAAATCCACGACTCGAATGGTGAACGCGGGGAACGGCCAGGCCAGCCATGCCAGCAGCTGTCCGAGGGGAAGCCAGACCATGCCGGCAATCACCGCTAATCCACCGAGCATCATGAGCGGCGGCTGCGCGGGCAGCACGATCGGATTGGCGATGAACGAGACCAGCGAGAGGCGCTGGAAATGATAGGCTGTGAGGGGCAGGGTGGTGATCTGAGCCGCGAAGGTGAATAAGATGAACTCTCCAACGGGTGATGAGAGTCGTTTGGCCTGACCGGCTGCTATCCAGCGAGATGTGACCCTGACGAACCAATCCTTAATGGGCTCTGCATATAGAACCAGACCAAGCGTGGCTGCGAAGGATAGTTGAAAGCCAACATCCCAGAGCACATAAGGATTCGCCAGAGTCATCAAGATAGCGGCCGCGGATAGCGAAGCCAGGGCCAGAGTAACGCGACCGAGATAGCGCGCAAAGAGCGCTAGCCCGCCCATGATTGCCGCCCTGACAACCGCCGCGTCAGCCCCGACCAAGATTGTGTAGAGGGAGATAACGATGGCTGCCGCTATCGCACCTTTCCTCATTCCTAGAGTGCGGCCGGTGAGTGTGATAACCATGGCCGCGAGGATAGTGATGTTGAATCCAGAGATTGCAATGATGTGCGTGGTGCTGGTGTCGTTGAAAGCATTACGCACCTCGGAACTGATGCCGCTGTCGATTCCGAGCAGAATCCCGGCCAACAGCGAGGCCTCCGGATCCGGGAATATCGAATACAAAGTTTCCAATCCCTCCTGTCGGAGATTGAAAAGAGCCTGAAGGAAGGGATTCCCGGATCGAGTTTCCTGAGTAGTGACCGATGCGTTCGACATCAAACTGAAGATGCCCTGACGGGCGAGGTAGTCCCGGTATGAAAAGTCTTCGAATTCTGGGGGCGTCTCGAGAATCCCCACGGCCTCGACGCGGTCGCCGTAGGAAAACGATGAGAAGCGTTCGGCGCGTACGAGCGCGTCTCCGATGGTGGTCAGGGGTATTTTGGAATCTGAGTATCGGATGCTGTCTGTACTCACTCGCAAACCGACATATTCATCTCGTACGTCCGGATAATCGGAAACGATGCCGGTCAGAGTCGCAATCCGAAAAGTATCGTTATGAACGGACACATGGGAACCGTCGAACTCTGGAACAGCAATCGCTAATCGCCATGCGCCCAGGAAAAAAATGGTGACGCCAACTCCGATTTTGCGCAGACTGTTCTCACCGACAATGGCCAGGAGCAAGCCCAGGATGCCGGCGATCAAGAAGGAGCCAGCTGACAGAGCCAGGAATCGCCCCATGGCGATGCCAGCCAACCAGATTAGTCCGAACCAAAACAACCTCACTCTGGAGTCTCCGCGCCAAAACGAAGCAGCTTGGGATCTTGCCGGAGGCAGTTGATCTCTGGGTCGAAGGAACAGGAATCAAAACCCGGCAGCGATGCCTCAGCACATCAAGATGCGCTCGTGCTTCTTATCGCCGCCGGTCGGCCCAATAGCTTTCAGAACCCCGAGAGGGGTAGCAGGGGAATTTTCATTATAGTCTGGGCTTCTGCGCTGGAGCGGGTGGTGAACTGCGAACCCGCGCTAAGTCACCTGTGCTAGACTTCACGCGAAATACAGTCCCGCGATCAAACCATTGAAATCACAATTCAAGAATGGCTTTGAGAAGACTGGCCAATTCGAGATCGAAGGAGTTGCCCGGGTGCCGGAGATATAGATGAAGCAATATCTTGATCTGATGCGAAGTGTGTTGGAACAAGGGGTCGAGAAGGAAGATCGCACAGGCACTGGCACGCTTTCGACTTTCGGGTATCAGATGCGATTTGATCTGGCAGATGGGTTCCCTCTCCTTACCACAAAGAAACTGCATCTGAAATCCATCATCTATGAACTGCTTTGGATGCTAAATGGGGATTCCAACATCCGGTACCTGAATGACAACGGTGTGACGATTTGGGACGAGTGGGCTGATGCCGACGGCGAACTCGGTCCCGTTTACGGTGCGCAATGGCGCTCTTGGAATGGCCCTAATGGAGAAACAACGGACCAGATCGCATGGGTGGTCGATGAGATCAAGCGCAACCCCGATTCGCGCCGCCTCTTAGTCAGTGCTTGGAACGCGGCGGAGATCGATCAGATGGCTCTGCCGCCTTGCCCCGCCATGTTCCAGTTTTACGTACAGAATGGCCGGCTATCCTGTCAACTCTATCAGCGCTCCGCTGACATCTTCTTGGGTGTTCCTTTTAATATCGCTTCCTATGCGCTACTTACTAAGATGATGGCGCAGGTCACGGAATTGGAAGCCGGCGAATTCATTCACACGCTCGGAGATGCCCATCTTTATCGGAATCATCTCGATCAAGCCCAACTGCAGCTCCAGTGAGATCCCCTCCCACTGCCCGACTTGGAACTTGATCCCGAAATTCGCTCCATCATCGGCTTTGAATATGGAGACTTCACCCTGACCGGCTACGAACCGCACCCCCACATCAAAGCCCCAGTTTCCGTGTGATTGTTTCGATTATCTCTGCCATGTCGGAGAAGGACCGTGGCATTGGCTTGCGCGGTGATCTGCCCTGGCGCCTGCCTGCGGATATGGCTCGTTTTCAAGCACTCACCATGGGTCACGCGGTGATCATAGGACGCGTCACATGGGAGCCGATCGCAGTGCGCGGCTTGCCGGGGCGACGTGTGATCGTGCTGAGCAGGAGCAGGCGGCAGCAAGAATCAGCAGATGCCGTAACCAGCTCCTTGACAGGAGCCCTGCAGATCGCAAAACAGGACATGCAGGAAACCGAGGTGTTTATTGCGGGAGGAGCGCAGGTATATAAGGAAGCGCTCGTGCTAAAGCTCGTGGATCGGATGTATCTGACGATTGTTCATGGCCAGGTGGAGGCGGATACCTTCTTCCCGGAGTTCAACCAGTCGGATTGGACGACAGTCGAGAACACCGTACAGCACGCGGACGAGCGCAATCCGTACCCCATGACATTCAGCCTTTTGGAGCGAACTTGATACTTATCAGGAAATCCGTACCACAGAATTCACAGCGCGCCTCAGGTACTATTTTTCAAAGGGCGCATGACGTGGACAAACTGAAATTAAAACGCAAGGCCCTTCGAACCCTGCGGGACGATTTGCAACGGTTGCCGAGGGCGCCGAGGTCGAACCGAATGAGTGAAACCAAGCATGAAATAGCTCAGATTCGGGAAATCATCCACGAAGTGGGTCGCTTCGGGGGCATCATGCGCTTACTGTATGTAGCCGAACGGACCACGCACGCGGGCACCGAAACGGTCGCCATGTCCAGCGAATTCGAGTGGCAGAAAGACGAGAAAATACCTGAGGAAGAGCTGGAACGGGCTTCTCGCCAACTGCACAATCGGGTTCTCCAATCGCTTCTATCGGATGGATGGGAGCCGATTGGCACGGATGAAAAAGGCCGCGTGATGGCTCTTCGCCGCACGATCGGGAAAGAAGAGCCGGCAAAACCTACCGAGAAGCCGGAACCGACTAAGCCAGACAAGGATTTCTCTTGGGGCATCACCGCTCCCTGGCGCCGAAAACAAAATACACCTTCTTCCTAGACCCTCGAGCTACGCCTCAAGCAAGCCCGACAGATTGCTGGAAGCTGAAATAAGAAAACCCCCTGCGGTGTTCGGCAGGGGGTTTCATCAGCGGCCCAGCCATAAAGCTAAACCGCGCTGCGAGCCTTTTCTGCGTCGTCAACGACGAACACAAGCTCCATACTGCTCGAGATGTAGAACAACTCGATATTGACACCCGATTCCGCGAATTTTCGGGCGGTGGCGCCGAGTTCCCCTGGGCGGTTATCGGCACTGACTACTACGACTTCCCGCTCACCAGTAACCGACATCCCAGCACCCTCAATCGCAGCGCGTGCAGCAGCCGCGTCGCCGACCAGGATGTGAACCCATCCTTCGCCTCCGGATGTGACAGCGCATCCACCATCGATGTTCACGCCCGCTGCTCCCAATGCTTCGCCAAGCTGAGCTAGACCCCCCGGGCGATCTTCCATGGTGACTGTGAGATTGGTAGCCATCGTTCTCCTCCTTTGGATACTTCCCAACCTGCAGGAAATGAATTCTACTCCCAGAAGCAAAAAAGCCCGCTATGCGGGCCCCGATTGTCAGGATTATTCTTCTAGCCGAAGATCCGGTCTTCCCAGCGCTCACTGGCGATCCGGGTAGGAATAAGGAAGGTCTCCGCAAACCCCCGGATGTCCCTGCCCTGACGCCGGTAGGAGGTAACCAAAGGATCTGGTGCCAGGAGCACTCGTGCAAAGTAGTCCTGGGATTCTTCTAGGTGAGCGAGGAGCAGGTCAGGGAGGCCCATTTCTCGCCCGTGGCGGCTGCTTCCCAGCGCGATCAGGATTTCGCGCGCAATCGCGTAGCGCCGTTCGTCAATGGTCAGTTCCCAGGGCCGTGCCGCCTGGCCCTCCCTGTAGATCGGGCGTTCATAAATTGGATTCCAATATCCGCTGGAAGTATGGACTTTGGCGAACAGGCTAGTATAGACCGCAGGGGGATGCTTGAGCAGGTTCTCAATCCAGATCGGAGGATAGATCGCGTTTAAATGATCAACAAGGCCGAGCGCAAAGTTGCGCAGCAGCCAGTAACGCTCCTCTCGTGAGGCTTGAATCATGTTCGATAGTTCTCCACCCCCTCTTCCCTCAATCCTGGGCTTGCGTCCCAGTATAGGTGGACCGAACACTCCAAACGCTTACAACTTGCTTACAGGGCCGAACTGGTGGTTTGAAATTCGAAATCGAGACCCGATCGCTGATCTAGATATAATCGTCAATTCATGTCGTTGAGAGGGTTGTGGGTCGGGATCGCGCTGGCTTGTGTTCTGTCGGCTTGCGCGGGAGAAAACCCAGTTCTGCCTCAACTTGGATCGCGCGCGGCAAGGTTGGTGCATGAGGGAGATGATCGTCTTTCCGAAAGCGACTTTGCCGGCGCTGAAGAGGCCTACCGTCAAGCGATAGAAGAAGACCCGGAATATGCGCCGGCCTACAGCCATCGCGCATATGCGCTGCTTTTCAACCCCGCGAGCCAAGAGCAGGCTGTAGACGTGGCGCGTGTGGCAACGGAACTCCAGCCAGATTCGGGCGAGGCTTGGGCCTACTTTGCACGCGCACTGGACTGGAATGGCGAATTCGACGAGGCGCTGGAAGCCGCAGAGCGGGCTGAAAGACTGGCTCCCGATGATGCGAATGTGCAGAGTTTCCTGGCCGAAGTGCTTGCCGATTTACGAATGTACGATGAGGCCCTGAAGGCAGGGGAGCGGGCCGTCAGGCTCGATCCCAAGAACGCGGAGGCCCACAGAAATCTCGGCTATGTTTACGGTTTCCTGGGTCGTTCGGAGGATGCGCTGGAAGAGTATGACGAAGCCCAAGCGCTTGAGCCGGGGTTTGTCCACCGAAATACGTCGTTGGCCGCACACTATCTATACGACATCGGCGATGACGACACGGCCGCTGAGTGGCTCGCGAGAGCAGAGAATATCGCTCCGGATGACTACATCATGCTTTTGTTTCAGGCGCGGCTACACAGCCGTCAAGGAAGATACGACGAAGCCATCGACTATTGCCAAAGAATTGTCGAGCTCTCCTCCACCACCCCGGAAGGGTACAACTGCCTGGGAGGAGTGTATCTCGATGCCGGGCAGTACGGCGATGCGGTGCGGGCGCAGCAGGCTGCCATACAAGCCGATCCTGGTGAAGATTCAGCTTACATTGGTCTCGGCTACGTATATTACAGCCTCGGGGAATGCGATCGGGCTGTCCCCCATTTCGAACGGGCCGTCGAGATCCATCCCCGATCAGGCAACAACCATGCTTCGCTGGGGTTTGCCTATGCCTGCATGAGAATGTGGGAGGAAGCAATCGCGGAGTATGAAACCGCTATCGCGCTGGAACCCTACCAGGGTGACCATCACATATTGCTCGGTCGCATGTATTTGGATCGAGGAGAACTTGCAGGAGCAGAACGTGAATTTGAGGCCGCGATTGACCTCGATCCGGACGACGATCAATATGTGGCCTGGCTCGCGCGTCTCTACGCAGCAGAGGGCGACTTGGACCGATCCATCGAGCAGTACGAGCGCGCGGCGGTGATGGATCCCCATGATGGATCGCACGATTTAGCAATCGGTTTCGCCTATCTAAATGCCGGGACCAACTACGATCAGGCTGCGGCCCGATTTGAGAGCGCCCTGGAGACTTACATTGAACACGGAGGCACAGCCCGAGAGAGGGCGCAGGCCTCCTTCGGACTGGCGTTAATTTACCTACGAGCGGCAGAATGTTCTGAGGCTATTCCCCACCTACAAGATGCCATTCGGATCGATCCGGCTATGAGCGCCGCGCGAGATTACCTGGCCCAATGCCGGCTAGTTTCCGGATTTGAGGGAGCGACCATGCCGCCTGAGATCCTGCAGCGCAGCCCGCATGCAGGCCTGACGGCGTTGGAGACACTGGTTGAGGGATTGGCGGTGATGGGGATCGATGCGGAGGCCGAGTTCCGCACGGCCGAAAATGGTGAGTTGCTCCTGTTCGTAGGGCACTTTGGCATTGGCCAACCCGGCACCAGCGAGTTGCTTTCTCAGCAAAGCTTGGTGGCTTTCGCTTCCTCACTAGTGGCGGCCCGGACGATCGTACCGGAGATCAGCCGTGTGGTCGTGGTGTCTCTGAATGCCGACCGCGAGGCGGTGGAACTATTTGAGGTGCTGGTTCAAGATGCGCGACTCTGGGAATTAGGCATTTTAACCGATGCAGGTTTCACCAGCCTCTGGCGGTCGGTTCAACCCTAGGACAGGATCACCGTGGTCCTCAGATTCACCAACACCGCAATCCTATTAATGGACCGATTAGGGCTGGGCAAGAAGCGCAAGACTCAATACCATCAGCTCTCAACGGGCCAGCAGCGTCGATTGGCGCTGGCGCTTGCTATTTCCCACGAGCCACCGGTTCTTATTATGGACGAACCGACCGCCGGATTGGACGTCGCGTCACGGGTGGAACTGCACAACATCATGAGGGAACAGCGTGCCAAAGGCACGACCATCGTCCTGGCAACCCACGACATGGCAGAGGCCGAGGAAATGGCGGACCGCATCGCGATCCTGCTGAGGGGGCAGATCGTGGCAACCGGAACACCTATGGAGATCACCGCCACCGGTCCGAGCTTGACGAAGGTGTCGGTCCGAACGCAAGAGTCCAGCATGTTCAATGACGGAGCCAACTTTCCCGCCGTCACCTCCAGCTCTCCCAAGGAGTCCTACCGGATTTTCTTCACTACCGACATCGGTCCCACGGTAGCGGCCATCATTGAGTATGCGGAATCCCACAACGATCCGCTGATCGATCTCAGAGTAGAACGGCCTTCACTAGAGGATCGCTTCCTCGAGATCACCACCGATGGAGGCGCAGCATGACCGCCTTTGCGCACCACTCTTCTTTTGAATTCCGCATCGGAATCCGTAATCGGCAGATGCTGTTTCTCATGTATCTGTTTCCGCTGGTCTTCTATCTGTTCATGGGCTTCCTGTTTGCGGAGATCGACCCCTTGTTCGGAGAACGCTTGGTCCCGGCGATGGTCATTTTTACGATTCTTGCGGCCACGCTACTGGGAATGCCCGATTCTCTGGTAAAGGAGCGCGAGGATGGCATCTACCGGAGCTACAAGATCAATGGAGTTCCGTCCACTTCGATATTGGCTGTCCCGGCGCTCACGACGATGCTGCATACAGCAGTCGTCTCACTAATCATCATCGTCACTGCGCCCCTACTCTCAATGCCGTCCTGCCCGACAACTGGGTCAATTTCGCGGTCACTTTTGTCGCTGTGGCGTTTGCATCGGCAGGACTTGGTCTGTTGATCGGGGTGGTGGCGCCAAACTCACGCGCGTCGGTTCTGATCACTCAGTTGGTATTCCTACCATCGATGCTGCTGGCTGGACTCATGCTTCCCTTGAGTCAACTGCAGGAAGCATTCCTGTCGATTTCCAAATTGCTGCCAGCGACGCATGGGATGAACGCGTTCAATGGGTTGGCGATGGGGTTGGCTTCAGATTTCGAACCTTGGAGATCCGAAGGCGTGCTATTTGTAGGAGGTCTGTTGTCGTTCGCCCTTGCCTCCTATCTCTTCAGTTGGGATAGTCAGAACTCGACCCGGCGGGGGCATCCGGCTCTCGCAGTGTTGGCGCTGATACCCTATCTGGCTGCCGTTTTCCTTTTCTAAACATTGCAGCTGGGTAGAATAGATATTGAAGCTTGCCCAGATGAGGAGTTAGGCACATGGGGACTGAACGGAGTCGAAGAGAAGAGTGGGAGCAAATTGGCCGTGACATCGAGGCCAAGATTCGTGGCCAAGCGGCGAAAATCGTAGGGGCGGAGGATGCCGCGGACTGGAACACCATCGGACTTGACCTTGAGGCCAAGGTCCGAAGCGAAGTCGCCAAGGGCGTCGGAAGCGAACCTGAGTCGGATTGGGAGACCATCGGTCGTGAGGCTGAAAAAGACTTAAGGGGAACAGTTGCCGGCTGGGCAGACGCTGAAGTGGATGCAGACTGGGAGACCATTGGCAACAGCATGGAGGGGAAGATCCGTGGAGAAGCGGCTACGAGGGTAGGCGGTGAAGCGGACGAGAGTTGGGAGCAAGTCGGGCAGCACGTTGAAGAAAAGGTCCGACTGGGCGTCGGCGAATGGGCCGGCGCGGCTCCCGAAGACAATTGGAAAGAAATCGGCCGCAAGATGGAACAGCGGGTCGAGACCGCTGTACGCGACTGGCTGGAAAAGTAGAAACGCCCAAATTACGGTCCAACATTCACGATCGGTCAAGCAAAATATGGTGTAAGCTCCCTCCGCCGCGCGGCATTGGATGGAACGTTATCGCGGTCGAGCACTGGGATCGTCATGCGCGATTGGCTTGCACAGTAGTGCCGCCGATCATTCGGACTACCATGGGAGATAGGCTGGGAAGCCAATGCTCGAAGCCGCATGCTCGATCAGCCGGATGAGCAGCAAATCCCTCGATAGACCCGTATAACCCCGAGTTACTAGCAAAAATAGCCCAAAGCTGATTTGGGCAGTTGACAACCACCCCTGAATTCTGTATGATGTAACATGTAATCCTAGGATGACATATAAGTAATAACATTAGGAAAGGTGCATTTTGCCTACTGAACCCAACATCGATAAGGGCTCGCACGTTCCGTACTATCTGCAGCTGAAGGAAGTACTTACTGAAGGTATCGAACAGGGAGACTGGGGTCCTGGGGACCTCATTCCCAGCGAGTCGGAACTGGGAAAGTCGTTCGGTGTGAGTAGGACCGTCGTTCGCCAGGCGTTGAATGAAATGACTTTCGAAGGGTTGGTAGTGCGCCAGAGGGGGAAGGGCACCTTCGTATCGCAGCCAAAAATCAGTAGCCGAGGATTGGTCCAGTCGTTGGAAGGTTTTTACGGCGATATGGCTGAGCGTGGCGTACCTGTCTTGACTCAAGTGCTGGAGCAGGCGCTGCAGCCGGCTGGCGCCGACGTCGCCGCGAATCTCGAGCTGGAGGCGATGGCCCCGGTGGTGAAATTGGCTCGACTACGTTTTGTCGAAGAGGAGCCTATCGTATTGGTGGAATCCTATCTTCCGTACGAGATGTGTCGTGATGTGATCAAGGCCGACCTGGAACGGGGATCGCTGTATGCGTTCTTAGAAGAGAAGTGCGGGCTCACCATCGGGCGCGGCTGGAGACGGATCGAGGCCATCGCGGCAGATGAAGTCGCGGCAGGACATCTGGCGGTTGATGTCGGCTCTCCGCTCATTCGTCTGAAGAGCGTCAGCTACACGACCGCCGGAATTCCTCTTGAGTACTTTGACGCCCAATTTCGGGGAGATCGAGCTCGGTTTGATGTGGAAATCGTAGATATTGCCGGACACGGAGAGCGAATCCGTGCGTGAGGACGAAGTGCGCCGCATGGTTCGTCGCGTGGTTTACCGCACCCTCGGCCGAACGCCACAGAAGGATGGAGCGCCGGCGCGCAGGCTGGTGGCTGAAGCGGATGTGGCCGGGGTCGAACGAGACGGAATCCTTGATATTCCCTCCGGGGCGCTGGTGACTCCGCTGGCCCGGCAGATCGCCATGGAGCGCAATGTCGAACTGCGCAAGCATCAATCCAACGCTCCAGAGAATTTCGGAGAAGCCTCGAGAGTATTGAAGTCAAGCAGCTCGGTGGTTCGAAAAACCATCGCGGTTGGTGCAGATCACGGAGGCTACGAGCTGAAAGAGACCTTGAAGCGCAGTCTGGCAGAGTGGGGCTATGAAATAGCGGATTGCGGCGCCGATAGCACCGAATCCGTGGACTACCCCGATTATGCCTTTGTGGTGGCCCAGATGGTTGCCAACGGAACTGCCTGGCGGGGGGTGATGATCGACGGAGCGGGCATTGGTTCGTGCATGGCAGCCAACAAGGTGCCAGGAGTACGAGCCAGCATGTGCTACGACCAGGCCACCGCCGTCAACAGCCGCGAGCACAACAATGCCAATTTGCTGACTTTAGGCGCCGGTTTGATCGGCACAGGTTTGGCCAAGTCAATATTGAAGGCATGGCTACACACGCCTTTTGGTGGAGGACGTCACGCGAAGCGAGTGGACAAGATCAGCGATATCGAACGCAGGTACCTGCGAAGCGAAGCACTCATACAAGGATGAGCAGGGAATGATGGATGAAGCAACCGTAGAACAAGTAGTTGAAGGCATAACTCGCCAGGTGTTGATCCTGGTTCAGGAAAGCTCCAATGGAAGCAGCGGAACCGATCCGCAGCTTTCCCCCGGCAATTTTGCGGACAGGATGCAGTCTGTCGTCGCTGCCGGCGCCGATCGTGTAGCAAGCACGCTGGGAGTTGCACCCACAGATGGGCGAGTGGCGCACATGATCGATCATACGCTACTCAAGCCTGACGCCACGCAGGATGAGATCGCCCAACTGGCCTATGAGGCTCGCAAGTACAAATTTGCCTCTGTCTGCGTAAACCCCACCAACGTGAAGCTGTCAGGTCAGCTGCTCAAGGGCAGTGGAGTCGATGTCTGCACTGTGGTCGGCTTCCCCCTGGGAGCCACTCCAACGGATGTCAAGGTCTTTGAAGCACAACAGGCAATCCGCGAGGGTGCCACCGAGATCGACATGGTGATTAACGTGGGTGCGGTGAAATCTAAAGACTACGAGCTGGTCGAAAGGGATATCGCATCTGTCGCCAGTGCATGCCACGCAGGCAACGCAATACTAAAAGTCATAATCGAAGCGGCTCTGCTGAATGACGAAGAGAAGGTCGTAGCGAGCCAGTTATCCAAGATCGCGGGAGCGGACTTTGTGAAGACTTCCACCGGATTCGGTCCCGGAGGTGCTACGCCCGAGGACGTTGCTCTTATGCGCCGTGTAGTTGGGCCAGAGATTGGCGTCAAGGCTGCAGGTGGAATCAAAACTGCCGAAGATGCCCGCCGAATGATCGAGGCGGGAGCCTCGCGCATCGGCGCGAGCGCCAGTGTCAAGATCGTCGGTGGAACCCCTGGCGTTCGCCAGGGGCAAGCACATGAGAAGGAGCAACCCTATGGCAGTTGACCTGCGAACATACGTATTTCTCAACAACCTGCAGCTTCAGCACGCGGGATTTCTTGGGACGGTGGCGCGTGGCTTCCTGCCGCTTCCCGGCGACACGTCGCTGTGGGTTGAAATCTCACCCGGTATCGAGATCAATCGCATCACCGACATCGCACTGAAATCCACCAAGGTTCGCCCTGGAATGCAGATCGTCGAAAGGCTGTATGGCATGTTGGAGGTACACCACAGCGACCAGGCCGAGGTGCGAGCGGCCGGAGAGGCGATTTTGGAGGCTCTTGAAGTTCAGGAATCCGATCGTATCAAGCCGCGCGTAATATCCAGCCAAATCATACGGCATGTGGATGCGCATCAGGTGCAGCTCATCAATCGGCTGCGCCACGGCCACATGCTGCTGGCAGGCCAGACACTGTATGTGCTGGAAGTCCAGCCGGCCGCTTACGCGGCGCTGGCTGCCAACGAGGCAGAGAAGGCAGCGGACATCAACATCCTGGAGGTCACGGCTTTTGGAAGTTTCGGGAGGCTGTACCTTGGGGGTGAAGAACAAGACATTATGGCCGGCTACGGCGCTGCAGTTTCGGCCATTGAAGGTGTCACCGGTCGAGAGGCCGAAGACAAGCGCAGCGCGTAACTAACCGAAGAAGCGTTTGAAGGAGGCTCCAATGGCAGAACAGTCAGGTAATACCGAAGCCCTAGGAATGATCGAGACTAAGAGCTACCCCGCGATGGTCGAGGCGGCGGACGCGATGGTCAAGGCTGCAAAAGTTGAGCTTGTCACTTTTGAATCGACCGGCGGTGGCCAGGTCACAGCCGTGGTCCGTGGGGATGTGGCCGCTGTGAAAGCAGCAGTCGAGGCCGGCGCACGCGGTGCGGAGAAGATCGGCGAAGTGATCGCCATTCATGTTATCCCGCGCCCGCACGCCAACGTCGACAGCACACTCCCGCTAGGACGCCAGAACGGCGACAGCGGTGAGCAGGCCAAAGCGGCCTAACGGAGCGCTCAACTGGGGCGGAAACTCTCCGCGGCATATTTCGGAGCAGCTGCCGAATCCGAGTCAGTCAAAGGCATCGGCAGGAACAGAATTGGAGGGTTTCCTTCCCAATGAAATGGAGTTCACCATGTATCTAGGCAAAGTTGTAGGCACTCTGGTTGCCACGCGCAAAGAATCCTCGCTCAACGGTCTGAAGTTCCTAGTATTGAAGCAGCTGGATTCCGAAGGGGATGAAACGGGGAGCTACCGGGTCGCGGCCGATGCGGTCGGTGCGGGGCTGGGTGAGGTCGTGCTGTACGCCACCGGCAGCGCCGCACGGCAGACCGTGCTTACGCACGAGCGCCCATGCGACGGTGTGATTATGGCCATCGTTGACCAGCTGGAGGTCGAAGGCGAGCTCACCTACAACAAGGCGGAGGTCGGCTGATGGTGGAAAGCACACAGATTGATGCCATCGTAGAACAAGTTATGTCGGAACTGCGCCAGGGAGAGCGGGTGCGGCATGGGCCCACTCCAATCGCAGTCGCAGCTCACCAACCCCCACCACTGGCCAGCTCGCTGCAGTACGGGGATAACCTTTTCCCGGACGTCGACAGCGCAGTTTCAGCGGCACGGAAAGCCTTTGATGCCCTGCAGGCTCTGCCGCTGGAAGTACGCGAGAGCATGATCTCGCAGATTCGGCGCCTCTCGAGAGAGAATGCCCAGGTCCTTGCTTATGAGGCTTGGGAAGAAACCGGTATGGGTCGCTATGAGGACAAGATCCAAAAGAATCTGCTGAATGCAAACAAGACACCAGGAACCGAATTTCTCACGCCCAGCTCCTGGTCCGGCGACCATGGCTTAACGCTTGTAGAGTGGGCACCGTTCGGAGTGATCGGCGCCATCACGCCCAGCACCAATCCCACTTCGACCCTGATCTGCAACGCGATCGCCATGTTGGCAGCCGGCAACGCCGTCGTCTTCAACGCCCACCCGGGATCCAAGCGTTGTTCCAATCACACCGCTCAAATCATGAACGAGGCGATCGTGGAGGGTGGAGGTCCGCCAAACCTGGTGACCGCGGTTGCTGATCCCACGATTGAGACCGCGACCGAGCTTATGCATCACAAGGGTGTGCGCATCCTCACCGTTACCGGCGGCATTGGCGTGGTGCGGGCAGCGATGGCCAGCGGCAAACGCGCGATCGCAGCCGGTCCCGGCAATCCCCCAGCCCTGGTGGATGATACCGCCGACCTTGAAAAGGCCGGCAGGGACGTGGTTTTTGGCGCCTCATTCGACAACAACATCATCTGTACCGATCTCAAGACACTTATCGCAGTTGACTCTATTGCCGATGAACTCAAGCAGGTGATGGCACGCTACGGGGCTTATGAGATCGAAAGCAACCAGCTGGAGCAACTGATGAAGGTGATCTTTGAGGACATCCCTCCTCCAGGTAAACATGGTGTCATGAATAAGGAATTCATTGGCAAGAACGCCAACGTGATACTGCGTGAGATCGGAATCGAAGCCGGCGACGAGGTGCGCTTGGTTTTAGTGGATGTTCCGAATGATCACCCACTGGTGTGGTCCGAGCAGATGATGCCGGTATTCCCCCTTACTCGGGTATCCAGTGCTCAGGATGGTATTCGTCTTGCGGTGGAATCCGAGCATGGCTTCCGGCACACGGCGACCATCCATTCTAAAAATATCGATCACATGAGTGAAATGGCGCGCGCTATGGACTGCAGTATCTTCGTGAAGAACGGACCCTCGCAAGCCGGCTTGGGCTACGGTGGAGAAGGCTTTTGCTCCTTCACCATTGCCAGCCCTACGGGTGAGGGTTTAACCAACCCGCGCAGCTTCAGCAGATTGCGGCGCTGTGCCCTCATTGACTCGTTCCGAATCGTGTGATGTTTGATCCAGCACTGAGCCTGATCGAATTTGGCAGCATCGCAGCCGGCATTCAGGCTGCAGATGCCATGGTCAAGCGTGCACCTATCGATGTAATTCAGGCCGGAACAGTTCAGCCCGGGAAATATCTGGTGCTCGTCGGAGGCATGACAGCCGACGTGGAGGAATCGCTGGCGGCGGGACGGGAAACGGGTGGTGAGGCGGTCTTGGATGTCGTTTATCTCCCACAGGTACACTCTGGAGTCGTCGAGGCTCTGAAGGGCCAGCGATCGCCCGAGCCGACCGACGCGTTAGGTGTACTCGAAACGACTTCCGTCGCAGCTGCAATCCACTCAGCAGATGCCGGAATCAAGGGTGCTGAAGTGCAGCTTGTTGAGGTGCGTCTTGCAGACGGCCTGGGAGGCAAGGGAATAGTCTTGTTTTCTGGCGCAGTTGCAGACGTCGAGATTGCGGTGGCGCTGGGCGTGGCCGCTCTGGACGGTCCCGAACAGTTGCTACGCCAGGTGGTGATTCCGCAGCTCCATGAAGAGATGTGGGCCAATCTCTCCCAAGCCAGTCGATTCCGCGAACGGGTCGCAGCATGAAATTCGCCAGGGTGATAGGAACCGTGGTCGCCTCTACAAAGTACCAGGATCTGGAGGGGGTCAAGTTCTTAGTCGTTCAGCCGCTGGACCAGGACCTGAACCCCAATGGCTTAGCCGTAGTCGCAGCGGACGCCACGACGCAGGCTGCGCCAGGAGAGTTGGTGTTTATGGTCGCTAGCCGCGAAGGTGCACAAGCCCTTCCCGAAACCTTTGTGCCAGTCGACCTGGCGATTACAGGCATCGTGGATGAGGTGCATGCTCCCGGGGAAGCGCGTCGAGCAGCTGGCGCTGCAATATGGAATTTCGGGGACTAGAACATGTACGTTGGTAAGGTGATCGGCACTGTGGTGGCCACGATCAAGATATCGCACCTTGAAGGTCGTAAGCTGCTGATGGTCGATCATCTCGATCTCGAGCGGGAGGAAACCGGCGACTACGATATCGCCGTGGATGTCGCGCAGGCAGGGATTGGCGACACGGTGCTAGTTATAGACGAGGGCAATGGCGCACGCCAGATTCTAGGATTGGATCCGGGTGCGATTCGTGCAGTTGTGGTTGGAGTGGTGGATGAGGTGACGCTGAGCCATTGATATTCGGTCCAGCTCAAGTGAACTAACCGCAAGAAAACTGGGCCCACGGGGCTCTTTTTCGTTCGACATACTTCGTGGGCGAATGTAGCGCCGTTTACCTTGGGGCTATCCTATATTTGGCAGGCTGTAGGAGCGAAGGGAGCGTCGATTGCCCGGGCAGCTATGCTTGAGCTGTTCGCCGAGCCAGATCCACAAACTCGGGTTTCAGACTGGCACCACCTACAAGCGCGCCATCTAGCTCCGGCATAACCATAAATTCGGAGATGTTATCAGCGGTTACACTGCCGCCGTACTGGACGCGCACCTGCTGGGCGACTTGCTCATCATACATCTCGGCTAGTGCTCCGCGCACGGATAGTCCAATCACGCGATTGGCATCAGCCGGCGTTGCAGCTTCACCGGTGCCGATAGCCCAGATTGGCTCATACGCGATTACGCAAGTGGCGGCGTGGCTGGTTTCCACATCTTGAAAGGCCGCTCTGACCTGACCGGAGACGAATGCATCCGTCTGGCCGGCGCGGTTTTGCTCGAGATTTTCTCCCAGGCACAGGATCGGCGTCAGCCCATGCGCGAGGGCCGCTTGCAGCTTTCGATTGATAGCCTCGTCGCTCTCCTCCCCGCTTCCGGTCGCTCGACGTTCTGAATGTCCAATAACGACATACTGACAGATTCCAGTCAGCATACTGGGTGAGATCTCCCCTGTATGGGCTCCATGATCTTCCCAATGCATGTTTTGTGCACCCAATCCCATACGAGTGGGAGCAAGCAGCTCGGCGAATTGATGCAGAACGGTGGATGGAGGGCAGATAACCAGATCGAGGCCCTGGATCTCGTTCAACCCAGGTCGAATTTGTCGGAAGAAAGCTAAAGCGTCCTCCGACCGACCCAGGTTCATCTTCCAATTCGCAGCCAGTATGGGTCTACGAGAATCAGTATTCAAGCGGAGTAATAACCTGAAGGCAACGAGCAGGATTCAAGAGGCGGCCGGCTGGGTCTGGCTCGTGGATTGAGGCATCGCTTCTCGCGGAAGTAATGCTATAGCGTCTACCATCTCGCGATTAAATAGCATCGCCGGCGAGCTAGCACGAATATCTGGAAAGAGAATGGCGATCAGCTCCGTGTTATAGAGTGGGATGAAAATCCGATCGCCCTCGACCATAAAGCTACTGAAGTTGAATTTTCCGGGAGTCTCGACCTGCCCACGCAGCTCGTATCCACCCAAAACGAGGTGCACCCAATGCGGCATCACTGTGGTGTATCCGCCGCGCGCCACCCCAGATGGCCCTACTTCACCGCGATTGCTCAGCAGTACGGTCACTATTTCATCCTTTACCACCCATAAGGTTGGATAGCGTGCAACCATGCGCCCAGGTTGATGCAGGCGATTAAGGTGCGCTCCTTCGACCTGGAGGTAATTTGTGGTGGGGATGTTTAGGTGACTGAATAAGCCATGAGCGCCGGGGTCGATCCGTCCGAGGATTCGGTGGCTAGACGTATATATCTCGACCGAGATGGGGTTGGCCATGCTAGCTTCCGGTGGGCAGCGCAAACGTGATCTTGGCGCTGGCC
>JBHIBY010000044.1:0-22423 GCA_046759305.1 Anaerolineales bacterium | reverse complement strand
GAGGCAGCAATCACTTGCTAAATTGGGGCTTGACAGCGGCGCCTACATAGAAGGCTGCTTTGTTGTATGCATACAGGCAAAGTGCAATTCCGAGCGTAACTACCTCCCTGCAGAGAGATATTGCCGATGGTAGGCCTTCCGAACTCGAAGCGTGGAATGGGGCAGTAGTGCGATCTGGCAACGAGGTCGGTGTAGCTACACCCCTGCATGAGTTCATCTATCATAGTCTGTTGCCCTTGGAGTTGAAGGCGCGGCAGCAGGTGGAATTTCCATAGTTAGAGCACTTCACAGCACATGGATTGTCGTACGACTCCAGGACATAGGTAACACATATTCTCAGGACATGGTTGACACTCTTCTCTTGGAAGAGCAGGAGCGCCACCCCCTGGAGAGGTGTCACCCCTAACGTACAATGACGGATGCGTGCGAAACCGGAGGCGCCGGTTTGGTGCGACGCATATGGCGAGCTGATTCCAAGCCGGTCTCCGTTACAGCTTGCGGGAGCTATGACAGCTGGCAGCCGTGCATCTAGCACTTCGAGATAATTGCGCTCAAGGTGCTCGAAGGTTGACCGACGTCCGAGGGATTTTGTATTGGACCCTATCCTGGTTCCATCGGCACGCGGTCTTGGCATAAACCCACGCCCAGAGCACTTCCCTGATACCCCCTGCTTGACACCCTGAAAATCGCTATGGTATGCTCGGCCGGCCCTCGGGGGGATCACCATTACTTCTAGGCAACAGAAATTCTGGTTGGGATTCAACAGGGTAGGCGGTATTGGCCCAGTAAGACTTCACACGCTGCTGGAGGTCTTCAGGGACGTTGAGTCTGCGTGGAGTGCCTCGGCAAGTCAGCTGCGTTCCGCAGGTCTGGGACGAAAGACGGCACAGAAGTTTATCCGTGCTCGAGAAGCCATGGATCTGGACGGTGAACTGGCTCGAGTGCACGGCATGGGCTTCAAACTGCTGACATTGGACGATCCCGAGTATCCAGGGGACCTATCGGAAATCCACTCTCCGCCAATCGTGCTCTACATTTGGGGGGATCTGCTTCCTCAGGATCGAGTGGGAGCGGCGATCGTGGGAACGCGACGGGCGACCCCTTATGGGAAGGCCGTTGCACGTGATCTTGCCTCGGGTTTGGCGAGCAGCGGCGTCACCGTCGTGTCGGGCATGGCCCGCGGTATTGACGCTGTTGCCCATCAGGCGGCCCTGGAAGCCGGCGGTCGAACGATCGCAGTTTTGGGGTCAGGGCTCGACCACATCTATCCGCCGGAACATCGAAACCTGGCTGGATCCATCGCGAAGTCAGGTGCGGTTCTCAGCGACTACCCGCTCGGGACACGGCCTGAAGGTAGCAATTTTCCGCCTCGTAATCGGATTATCTCGGGCCTCTCGCTCGCAGTTGTCGTGGTTCAAGCCGGAGAGCGGAGTGGTGCACTCATCACTGCGAGATTTGCCGCTGAACAAGGCCGGGATGTTTTTGGTGTTCCGGGTCGCATCTATGATCGCGGGAGCAAAGGTTCCAATCGCCTGATCGGCCAGGGCGCCTTTCCGGCTACTTCAGTGGATGATGTATTGGAGGTGCTCAATCTCGATGTGATCGCGAGGGCCGCACCAACAACCCTTCCGGAGGATAAAACGGAGCGAATTGTGCTCAGTAGCCTGGGCTCCGAACCCATTCACATCGATGAGCTTCGTTCGAAATGTGATTTACCGATCTCGGAGTTGACCGCTTGCCTTTCCATTCTCGAATTGCGCGGACAAGCTCGTCAGGTCGGTGGGATGCATTATGTAAGGGCGCGTGAGAGGCGCGCAGAATACAAGCTAGGATGACTCTTGAACATACGATCGCAGTGATCATGGCCGGCGGCGGCGGGACCCGGCTATGGCCGCTATCCAGAACCAACCGCCCGAAGCAAAGCCTGGCGATTTTGGAAGACCGCACCCTGTTTCAGATGGCGGTTGAACGGCTTGCTCCAGCGATACCGCCCGATCGCATTTTAGTTGTATCCGTCGAATCCATGGCCGGGATTCTGCTGCCCCAAGTACCATCATTGACGGCTGATAACTTCTTAAACGAACCCATGCCGCGTGGCACAGCATCCGTTATTGGATACGCGGCTACAGTGCTACGCAGGAAAGACCCGAACTCAGTTATGGCTTGCCTGACGGCGGATCACATCATCGAGAACGAAGAACGCTTCATCGAGTTATTAGGGGCGGCCGAAAAACGGGCACTAAAGGGTGAACTCGTTACTCTGGGTATTGCTCCATCTGCGCCCTCCACCGGATACGGCTATATCCACCTGGGGGACACGCTGGCATCGGAACAAGGATTCGAGGTGCGGTCGGTTCAGCAGTTCAAAGAAAAGCCCGATCAAGTGGTGGCTGTCGAGTACGTAGACAGCGGAGAGTATGCCTGGAACTCAGGCATGTTTGTGTGGACCGCAGACCGCATTTTGCAGGAGATCGAGAGACTGATGCCGGATCTTCATGCAGCCTTACGGGAAATCGAGCAGTCCATCGGGACCTCCCAAGAAGCCGAGGTAATAGGGCGTGTTTGGGAAGGGTTGCAGAGCGAAACCGTAGACTATGGAATCATGGAGAGGGCGGAAGGCGTCGTTGTGATTCCTGCCGATGATCTTGGCTGGTGGGATGTGGGTGGATGGGACCGTTTGGAGGACTTGCTTGAATCGGACAGAAGCGGGAACATTATTCGGGCGGGTGAGATTCTCCTATCCGATACCAAACAGACCGTGATTTATCAGGATCGAGGTTTCAATCGCTTGATTGCTACTTTAGGCCTTGAAGATGTCGTCATTGTGGATACGGAAGACGTGATTCTGATTTGCGATCGAAAGCGGGCAGAAGAGGTAAGGAGTCTGGTTGCCAGGCTATCTGAATCCGGTCTGGAGGATTATGCCTGACATAGAAACCTATTGCCTGAAGTGCAAACAAAAGCGGCCTATGGAGAATCCCGAAGCCACATTCACGGCGACCGGATCTCCGGCCACGCGCGGCACGTGCTCGGTCTGCGGTTCGAAGCTGTATCGAATGGGCCGAACGGAAGCGCACGCGGGATTGGAGCCACCCAATATCAGTTCAAAAGCCGAGCGAGCGAAAAAGAAGCGTAAAGGCAAGATGGTCATCGTTGAATCCCCGGCTAAGGCCCGTACCGTTGGCCGGTACCTGGGCAAGGGATATACCGTAAAAGCCTCCATCGGCCACGTGCGGGATCTCTTGCGTTCGCAGATCTCAGTCGACGTTGAGAATGATTTCGAGCCTAAGTACCGCGTCCCGAACGAGAAGCGTGAGGTTGTCAAGGAGCTAAAGCTGGCGGTCGCAAAAGCGGAAGAGGTGTATCTAGCGACCGATCCCGATCGCGAAGGGGAGGCCATTGCCTGGCACTTGCTTGAAGCAGCAGAAATCGATGACGATCAAGCCCGTCGGGTGGTGTTTCACGAGATCACCAGGCAGGCCATCGAAGAGGCCTTTGAGCATCCGCGCGGCATCGATGCAGATTTGGTCGACGCACAGCAAGCACGCCGCATCCTTGATCGCCTGGTCGGCTACAACATCAGCCCCATCTTGTGGACCAAAGTCCGCAGCCGCCTATCGGCGGGTAGGGTGCAGTCGGTCGCATTGCGGCTGGTCGTCGATCGAGAGAGGGAAATCGAGGATTTCGATCCGAAAGAATACTGGACCATCGATGGCGAATTCATCAATTCAGAGAAACCCCCGGAGTTCCTTGCAGGTCTAAGAAAGCTGGATGGAGAAGATCCCGAAATTCAGTCCCAGGTGGCAGCAGATGAGCTGCTCGCGGATCTGCGAGGGGCGCAATTTCGGGTGGGCAAAGTCAAGCCTGGCACCCGTGTGCGCAGACCGCCGGCTCCGTTTACCACCAGTTCGCTACAGCAGTCTGCTTCTCGTCGGCTGCGATACTCGGCACGTAAAACCATGGCTATCGCGCAACAGCTATATGAGGGAATCGACCTTGATAGTCACGAGCCGACTGGATTAATCACCTATATGCGAACGGATTCGACACAGGTTTCAAAATCGGCGCAAAGTGAAGCGCGAGACCTCATCCGCTCGCAATTCGGCGAGGAGCATCTTCCAGACGAGCCCCCGAGATACAAAACACGTTCACGGCGAGCACAAGAGGCTCATGAGGCAGTTCGCCCAACTTCAGTAAATCGAACCCCGGACTCGATCAAAGATTTCCTGACCAAGGACCAACATAAGCTTTACCAGCTTATCTGGCGCCGTTTCGTTGCATCACAGATGAAGCCGGCTGAATACGATACGTTGTCAATCGAGGTACTTGGTACCTCGGACAAGCACGAGTATTTATTTAGGGTAAGTGCCTCAACGCTGAAGTTTCCCGGGTTTCTGGCCGTGCTGGCCGACCGGAAATCCAAAGATCCTCAGAAAACCGTCAGTATGGATCGGCTACCAAACCTTGCTAAGGACGAACCTCTTGAATTAAAGGAGTTGTTCTCCGAGCAGCACTTCACGCAGCCGCCTGCGCGGTACAGCGATGCCAGCTTGATCCGGGCGCTCGAAGAGAACGGGATCGGCCGTCCATCTACTTATGCTCCGATCTTGAGCACCCTGCAGCGTCGTGGGTATGTGGAGCGTGAGCAGCGCAGGATGATCCCAACCGAAATCGGAATGACAGTAAATGACCTTCTAGTCGACCATTTCCCCAACATCGTGGATCTTGGATTTACCGCACGTATGGAGGAGGAGCTGGACGAAGTAGCAGAGGGCGACAGGAAGTGGGTTGCAGTTGTGCGCGAGTTTTACGAACCCTTCGAGGTGCAATTGGAGCGGGCTCGCGAACTTATGCCCGAGGTCAAGGCGGAGCCAGAGCCGATTGATCGCATGTGTCCAGAATGTGGAAACCAGCTTGTGATACGGCACGGACGATACGGTAAATTCATTGGCTGCTCAAATTTCCCAGAGTGCCGTCACACGGAGCCTTGGCTTGAGAAAATCGGTGTTCTATGTCCACTGGATGGGGGAGACCTGGTGGAACGACGAACGCGAAAAGGCCGCACCTTCTTTGGCTGCTCAAATTACCCGGAATGTGAATTTACGTCTTGGAAGCGGCCGGAGCCGGCTCCTTGCCCCAACTGCGGGGGCTTGCTTGTCCACCAGAATCGTAGACACCTTCAGTGCCTGACCTGCGAAAATGTCTACGAGCACGAGGAAATCCATAGTAAACAAGCAGACTTGGCATAGTTTATGCAACCCCTCGGTTGCCTTGGCCTTGCGATCAGACTAGAATTCGCCGGGTTTCTGCAAGGTTCCAGGAGGATCCGGGGAAAAGGGGAACTATGGAATCGATCTCAGATATCACCAATAGAAAGTGGGTACTGCCACTCATCGCTTTGATCATTGGCGTGGCCATCGGTATGGTGTATGCCTGGGTGATCAGTCCAGTCCAGTGGATCGACGGAGAGCCACAGCAGTTGAGGGCGGATCTGCAGGAAGACTATTTACGGATGGCTATCGACTCATACTCCGTGAACGCGGATGCCGAACTGGCGGTTATACGATTTAAGGCACTTGGCGAAAACGGGAGCGACATGCTCAATGTAGTGGACGAGGATCCCCAAGAGGTAAGCCCTGACGCTATACAAGGCTTTCTAAACGTAATTAAAATCGATGAGGAAAGCAGCGGGACGGAAACTGGAGAAGACACCAGTCCCAGCGCCCTTGAACGACTATCCGATTTTATTCTCCCTATTTGCGGTGTCACGATTCTCGTTGGGCTGGTGCTGGCAGTTGTGGTGGTTCTGAGGGCGCGTGGGCGAGACGGCGAAGAGAGTGTGGCAGAGCCGGAGATGACTGAATCTGCCGAATTTGTTTCGGATCCCGCGGCCGTCGAATCTGATCCCGTCATGCCATCAGAGCAAGCATTGCAGTTTGAGCCCGAGGTGGCCGGTGACGATAGCCTGGCCACCTTCCGAACCATCTATGCGCTCGGAGATGACGACTACGACGACTCATTCAGCATAGAAAGTCCAACGGGTGACTTTCTGGGCGAGTGCGGTGTAGGAATTGGCGACCTGATCGGAGCAGGCGAGCCGAATAAGGTCTCTGCATTTGAGGTATGGCTGTTTGACAAGAACGACATTCAGACCGTTACAAAAGTCTTGATGAGCAACTACGCGCACAATGATGCAGAAACTCGTAATCGCTTATCGGCGAAAGGGGATCCGATCGTGGCCGAGCCGGGCGGCGTTATCTCTTTGCAGACCGCTTCACTTGAGGTGGAAGCGCGTATCGTCGATATGACCTATGGTGAGAGTGCCTTACCAGGACAAAGCTTCTTTGAGCGGTTGACAATCGAGCTCAGAGCGTGGTCTCGAGAGGCGGCAGCGTAAGCTCCGTTATAATCGTATTGACAACAAAGAGCTCGCCTATGCGAGCTCTATTCATTGATCTGAAAAGTTAAATTCAGCTCAAACGCAAGACCTTGAATTTGAGATCTCCGCCTGGGGTCTCCGCAACAACTTCATCTCCGATCGCTCTTCCCATCAGGGACTTGCCAATCGGCGACTTATTTGAAATCTTGCCATTTATAGGATCTGCTTCCTTCTCACCCACGATGTGAAACGTCTCCTCGACTTTATCTTCATTTTGGACCACCACCGTACTTCCAACGTCGACCAGGTCGGAGTGAGAGTCGCGATCGACGATCGTAGCATCCTTAAGAATTAGTTCGAGCTCTCGAATTCTTCCTTCGAGAAATGCCTGGTCTTCCTTGGCAGAAATGTAGTTCGCGTTTTCCGATAGATCTCCCTGGCTCACGGCATGCCTCAGGCGCGTGGCCATTTCATCGCGGCGCGGCCCTCTTAGCTCTTCAAGCTCCTTACGAAGATTTTCTGCCCCTTCGGGCGTGAGATAGAGGTCTTCTTCCATAGCTCAAGGAAGGGTAGATGGATCGAAGAGTCTGCCGTACTCCTTGAGGGCAAAGCGGTCGGTCATTCCCGCAAGGTAGTCGCAGATCGTGCGGTAGAACTCGCGGGTTTGAGTGCGAGCTTGAATTTTCTTCGGGAGGATCTCAGGCTTCTCAACGTAGGCATTAAAGAGCTCCTCAATGAAGCGTTCGGCTTTTGATTGCATGCGAACTACTCGATAGTGCTGATACATGTTCGCAAAAAGAAAGTCCTTCAGCTGCTGATTCATGGTTACAAACTCTTCAGAGTAACCAACGACATTGTGGTCCAGCAACTGCAGCTCTTCAATCGATTTGAGGTCGGCGGATGCGATGCGCTCCTGAGTAACCTCCAATAGGGCGGACACCTCAAGTCCAATCAGCCGCCGAATAAGCCGATGGCGAGTGAGCTCATCCATCTCGTTCGTGGTCCAGCCGATGCTCTCGCGAACTGTCTCCCACAAAGGTATTCCTTGAAGCTGTGCGACCGAGATGAGTTCGGAGCGCAAGCCGTCGTCGAGATCGTGTGCAGTGTAAGCTAGCTCGTCGGCCGCGTTGGCGATTTGCGCTTCTATATGGCCTCGCTTATCTGGCTCGTAGCCCTCGGCATCGGAGACGTCGTACTCTGTTTCGTGTTTGACGATACCTTCTCGCACTTCCCAGGTGAGATTGAGGCCCGAAAAATCCGGGTAGCGACGCTCCAGTTCGGTCACAATGCGCAAGGACTGCTTGTTGTGGTCGAACCCCCCATGATCGGCCATGAGGCGACCCAGGGTGGCCTCTCCGGAGTGCCCGAAAGGAGGATGGCCAAGATCGTGGGCCAGAGAGATGGCCTCAACCAGATCCTCGTTTCCCCCCAGTGCTCTAGCGAGAGTGCGGCCAATTTGCGAGACTTCTAGTGTGTGTGTGAGGCGGGTCCGGTAGTAGTCGCCTTCGGTTACCACGAAGACTTGCGTCTTGTATTCAAGGCGCCTGAAAGCGGTGGTATGCAAGATCCTATCCCGATCTCGCTGAAATGCAGTTCGATAGTGGGGCTCATCTTCAGAGAATTCCCGACCTCGGGAATCGCGGCTGCGGTGACCATATGCAGCGAGTGCTTCGGATTCGAGTTCTTCTAATCTCTTGCGCGTAATCATGGGCGGCAGTGTAATGATTGAAGCGGTCGATGTCAACAAGCCGGGACACGCGCTGTCACGCGTTGACATGCATTTGTCCTTGGCAGATAATGCGGTGGGACTGTACGAATTACCGAGCAAATTGCGCATAGCCATATTGAGACACACGTCAAAATAAGGATGGCAGTTGCATAAGATCGTAAGCGTGGCGGAGATGATCCGGATCGAAAAGGCGGCAGATGCGGCCGGCCACTCGTATTCACAAATGATGGAGCGCGCCGGGAAATCGGTGGCCGATGCGCTCCTTGAGCGGTTTCCGGATCAAAGAGGGAAGCATGTGCTCGTCTTGGCCGGCCGAGGCAACAACGGAGGAGATGGGCTGGTTGCCGCTCACCGGCTTGCGGAAGCCGGCGCGAACTTGACGGTCTATCTTACGAAAGAACGACCTGAAGACGACCAACACCTGGCCGCCTTGAAGGAAAGTGAGGCGCTGATCGTAGTTGGTGAGCATGATCAAAGAAACCGAGTGCTCAAGCTACAGCTCGAAAGAGCCGACTTCCTCATCGACGCTGTGCTCGGAACCGGCATCGAGTTGCCGCTCAGAGGAACAGCGAAACAGGTGCTTAAGGCAGCAAAGCGCTCTTCCGGTTCCCCGTTCGTATTGGCCGTGGATTGCCCTTCGGGGCTCGATTGTGACACCGGTGAAATCGCCGAAGAAAGCATCGCTGCCGATCTGACCGTGACTTTGGCGGCAGCCAAGCCGGGATTGTTTCAATTCCCGGGAGCGACATCTGTAGGGGAGCTACTTATTGGCGATATCGGATTTCCATCTGAGATGGATGAGTTGACTTCCATCAAGGCAGAGATTGCTACCACCGAGTTCCTTCACCCTCTGCTTCCTGGGCGACCGCTGGGCGCCCACAAGGGAACATTCGGGCGTGCCCTAATTGTGGCAGGCTCTAGCAATTATCCTGGAGCGGCTGCGCTGGGGGGACGAGCAGCGTACTTGGCCGGCGCAGGGCTAGTTACGATGGCAGTACCAAAGCCTGTACAAACCATGATCGCCGGCGAAATTCCGGAGTGCACGTGGTTGCCGCTGAGCGATAAATTGGATGAAGTGGACGCTGATCTAATCGAGAGGGCGTTGCAGAACGTGGATGCGTTGCTCGTCGGTCCCGGGTTTGGCCTCGCATTGGAGACCGAAGCTTTCTTAGAGAGGTTAGTGCGACTGGAAGTGGAGAGCCTTCCTCCGACAATCGTTGACGCCGATGGATTGAAGCTAATGGCAGCGGTCGAGGGCTGGGAAGGATTGCTGCCAAAAGAATCCATACTGACACCTCATCCAGGCGAGATGAGCGTATTGACCGGCATTCCTACTGTTGACATTCAGGCTAATCGCTCCGACATGGCTATTGAGAAAGCCGCGGAGTGGGGACACATTGTCATCCTCAAGGGTGCGTTTACGGTGATTGCGCATCCCGATGGGCGCTCAGTACTGATTCCTATCGCTACTCCGGCCTTAGCTCGCGCAGGAACTGGAGATGTGTTGGCGGGCCTGCTGGCCGGGTACAGTGCGCAAGGACTTCCAAGCTACCAAGCATCGGTGCTCGGCAGCTATATCCATGCTCGCGCGGGCCAATTGGCCGCAGAGGCGATTGGCACGACCGCCTCAGTACTTGCGAGCGACGTAGCGGCGGCGGTTCCGAAGGCGATCGTTGAATTGGAGGCTCTTACCCCGGCCTAATTCGGCGCGCAGCAAGGCACATGAGTCGGGGATGTGAGCTCTTATCGGCTTAGGACCTGCCAACTACCGCAATCAGCCATCAAAAGAATCTAAGAGCCCCAGGCTACCGGCCGGGGGCTCCTAACTTTGATCCTCTTTTGGTTGCTAAGCTTTAGCCTTTGCTTCTGCCTCGGTCTTGTCGCTGTCTTGCGACTTCTTGGCTGCCTTCTTACCAGCCTCAATCGCCTCCTCAATGCGCGATTTCTGCTGTTCGAGCACGACTTGACCGCGCTGCTGGGCATCTGACGCGCGTTCGCGCGCATCTTGAGCCAACTGCTCGGCTCGCACTCTAGCATCCCCGGCTGTAGTTTCCACTTGATCCTTGAGCTCGATACCCTTATCTCGGATCATCAGCCGGGTTTCTTCGCCGGACTGAGGCGCGAGCAGAAGTGCCACGGTTGCGCCGATCAATCCGCCAATCATGAAACCTGAGACAAAAGCGCCGAAATCATCGTTATCAGCCATTTTCTATACCTCCGTACTGGATGTCAGCGTGTACGGCGTACGCGGAACGCACCTATCGCCCGCCTGAGCGCCGCTACTGAGCTGTTTACCCGTATTACCGGCTCCACCATGTTTCGACTGAGAAACTGGGTGGTCCCTCTGAGCGTGCCAACGGTCTCATTCGTCGATTCCAGAATTGGCCGCAGTTCGTTCTCAATGAGTGCGGTCAGCCTAGCCACCTGTACAATCAAGATCACGAGCACCAAACCAAATACTACGGATTCAGCGGCCAGGAAAATGATGACGATGTCACGAATCGTCTCGGTTTGCGCCGGATCCCTTAGCATCACCGCCGTGGCGAATACCAAGGCGATGAGCACAACAAGCACGAAAACTACGCCCCCAGCGATAAGAGCAATCTGCTTGCGCTTGCTGGAGGCACCGTTTTCGGGAGCGGGTAATGCCACGTTCTCGCTCAGAGCGCGCGAATTATAGCATACTAGCTCTTGCGCCTACGTCTGCCTATTCTTCGACGAGATCGCTCCGGACCGGCGAGCAAGGCCGCCGCCAGTAGGCCGATCAATGCCGCTAATACGGCGGCAAACAGGTTGATGGGACCCACCCGGACGAGATGCCAATCCAGCCACTCCGCAACGAAGTGGCCAGCCATGAATGCAATCCATGCCGCAGCTAGATACAGAATCAAACGCCCCACGCTGCCGCCGCGAATCAAGTGAAATAGCAGTCCGAGTCCGCTGGCGATCAAGAGTGAGAAGTAAATGCCTGGCATCGTCACCTTGAGATGATGCCACCTCCCAGGCACTCGTCTTCTTGGTAGAAAACCGCCGCTTGACCGGGTGCAATATTGGTCAAAGGCTCCTCAAGCTGGACCATGGCATGATCCTGAAAACTGGTCAGCTGGGCAGATACAGAAGGTGCCCGATAACGAACCTGCACCGTCAACCTTGCAGCCACAGGAGGTGGGGATCCGCGCACCCAATTCACATCCCCAAGCGCAAATTGAATTCTTCCTAAGTCTGCTCTCGGGCCCACTATCAAGGAATTGTGCTCCATATCCTTGTCAATCACATATAAGGGTTCGGGGCCGGAGATGCCGATGCCTTTCCTTTGACCGATGGTGAAATTCGAAAGACCCTCGTGGGTAGCCAGTGAGTTTCCATGGCCATCCATAATTGCTCCCGGCGTGGGCTCCAGATACTCAGAAAGAAAGGTACGATAGTCATCTCCACCAAGGAAACATAGATCCTGGCTCTCCGGGCGGTCTGCCGTCACAAACCCGAGATCGCGAGCGATTTCGCGCACCTTTTCCTTCTTCAGCTGGCCGAGGGGAAACATCGTCTGGTTCAGCTGCTTCTGTCCGAGAACACTCAAAACGTAGGACTGATCCTTTCGTCGATCGCGCGCCCGATACAGATGGAATTGGCCATTCGCCTTGCGCAAGCGTGCGTAGTGACCGGTTGCCAAATGTGAGGCGCCCAGCTTTTTGGCCCTTTCCAGCAAGAAGCCCCACCTTACATCGCGATTGCATCGGAGGCAAGGATTGGGTGTCAGGCCGGATCGGTATCCAGAAACAAAGCCGTCTACAACCTGATGCTTGAATTCATCCTTCGCATCGAGCACGTAGAAGGGAATGCCCAGTCGACCGGCAACCTTGCGGGCATTGGCCAGGTCTTTTGGCGAACAGCATCGATTAGGTCGCGCAGGACCAGCATTCCATAGCCTGAGCATCAGCCCAAATACCTGTTCGCCAGACTCGACCAGAAGTGCAGCTGCGACGGAGCTATCGACTCCGCCGCTCATTGCTACTGCAATCGCCTTATGAGTGTTCACGTTGTGGCAGCGATTGGGGTGCGTAGCTCAATCACGATTTCCTGAAGCACATCAAGGAAGTGGTCAATCTCATCACGCGTCGTCTGCCTGCCAACTGATACCCTAAGCGATCCTAGAGCAAGCTCACTATCCACGCCCAAGGCAACAAGCACTGCGGATGGCTCCGGAACTCCAGTCTTGCAGGCCGAACCAGAGGAGCATGCAAATCCCGCCAAATCGAGGGCTGCAAGCATCGAATTTCCATCAACACCCTGAAACACAAAGGAGGCGTTGTTTGGAAGCCGATCTGTGCGGTGTCCGGTCAATCTAACATTGGAAATACGACGCAAAATGCTCTCAATGACGTGGTCGCGCAGCAGGCCAAAATGCTCGCCGTCCTGTGCATAGCGTTTCTGAGCGAGCCGATGTGCATACGCCATTCCAACGATGAGCGGCACATTTTGTGTGCCGGCGCGCAGCCCCCGTTCCTGCGAACCACCAGTTTGAACGGCCCGCATCGAAGTGCCGGCCCTAACGTACAGTGCGCCAACCCCCTTGGGGCCATAGAATTTGTGCGCGCCGATCGAGAGTAGATCAACTCCCAGTTCGTCGATCTGAGTCGGGAGCTGACAAGTCGCCTGCAGGGCGTCCGTGTGAAAAGCGACATTGCGCTCTCGCGCGATGGCCGCAAGATCCGGGATGGGGTTTATGGTGCCGATCTCGTTATTCCCATAAATAACAGAAACGACAGCCGTGTCCGGTCGGATGCGATTCCGCAGGTCATCTGGATCGACCTTGCCTGCCTCATCAACCGCGAGCAATTCCAGCTCAAAACCGTGCTTGCGAGCCAATACCTGTGCGGTCTTGATGACTGCATCGTGCTCGACAGGACTAGTAAGTATGTGATTGGCTCCGCGGGCTTCCCACGCACCGAACGCTGCACCTCGGAGTGCGAGGTTGTCGCTCTCCGAACCGCCGCTGGTGAAGATCACCTCTTCAGATTTGGAACCTAGCCCGTCAGCAATTAGATCCCTGGCCTCTTCAACCGCCCACTCGGCTCGCTGACCCCAGTTGTGCACCGAGGACGGGTTCCCGAAGTCATCCCTTAGGTAAGGAAGCATCCGATCAAGAACACTTTTGTCTACGGGGGTGGTGGCTGCGTAGTCTAAATAGGTCGGCATCCGGCGGATTCTAACATGCGCGCTTTCCGGGCATTTCGCGCCGCTGGTTATAATCCTCCTCGATATGGACACGCTTATTAAGTCTGTGAGAGCCCTTCAAGTGCTTGACTCAAGAGGCAACCCAACCGTGGAGGTGGAAGTCCGGCTCCGCGACGGAAGCCTGGGAAGTGCGATTGTTCCCTCCGGTGCCTCGACTGGCATACATGAAGCGCTTGAGCTGAGAGACGGTGACAAGAAACGCTATTTAGGGAAGGGCGTAAGCAAGGCGGTTGCGAATGTTAATGGAGAAATCACGGATCACGTAATTGGCATGGATGCCGCCGACCGCATGAAATTGGATCAGGCAATGATTGATTTGGATGGTAGCCCTAACAAGGCTCGCCTTGGAGCGAATGCCATTCTTGGCGTGAGCTTGGCCGCAGCTAAGGCTGCCGCAACCGCCAGCGGACTGCCTCTCTATCGGTCCTTGGGGGGAGATTCAGCGACACTACTACCGGTTCCAATGCTGAACATTCTAAATGGGGGCGCTCATACCGGCTGGCAAACCACGGATGCACAGGAATTTATGGTGATGCCTCTTGGGGCGGAGAGCTTTGCAGAAGGGCTTCGCTGGGGAGCCGAAATCTATCATGCATTGAAACAGGTACTAAAGGACAAGGCTTACACAGTACTCGTGGGAGACGAAGGCGGATACGCTCCAGCTCTAAAGTCGAATGAGCAGGCTGTGGAAGTCATTTTAGAAGCCATAGAGCGCGCTGGGTATCAAGCTGGAGAGCAAGTGGCTATCGCATTAGATCCGGCCGCATCTGAGTTTTATGAAGATGGCCGATACCACCTCCGGACAGAGGGACGTAGATTAGACGGTCTGGGAATGATTGCCTTCTGGAAAGATTGGGTCGATCGCTATCCCATCGTATCCATTGAGGATGGCCTAGGGCAGGACGATTGGGCGAATTGGCAGTCGATGACCGAGGAACTTGGAGACAAAATCCAGATCGTTGGCGACGATCTCTTGGTCACCAATCCTGAACGAGTTAAAAGCGCTATCGCTCAATCAGCGTGCAACTCTTTGTTGGTCAAGCTGAATCAGATTGGATCGCTCAGTGAGACTATCGATGCGGTCCAGCTTTGTCAGGATGCTGGGTGGAGCTGCGTTGCTTCGCACCGGTCAGGCGAAACAGAAGATGCGACCATTGCGGATCTGTCGGTCGGCATGCGCATGGGCCAGATTAAAACAGGAGCGCCGGCACGCTCTGATCGTGTGGCTAAGTACAACCAATTGCTGCGGATCGAGCGAGATCTAGGTGAGGCAGCGGAATACGCGGGATGGTCTGCGCTTCGAACGAACTGAACTAGGCTTCCGTGCCTTGAGCTTCTGCGGTGACACCCTCAACTGGAGTGCCGCAGTAGGGGCATACCTGCCAGGTCAGTTCCATGAGCTGCCCACAGTGGTCGCAGCCTTTGCGGAGGTGCGTATGGCAGGTTGGGCAAAGCTGCCAGTCAGAATGAGTCCGACTGCCACAGCCTGGACATAAGGATTCTTCTTCAATTTCAGCTAAGAGTGCTTCCTCTTCAAGTGTGAGCTGATATTCCTGGTCAATCGTGAGGCGCGGGCGCAGGATCAGGTAGATCAACACTCCGAATGGGCCCATAACTGCGGCCAGCAGGGCAGCAAGAATCTGGACCAGACTATCCTGCGTGCGTGAGCGAATATCTCGGTAAGTCCAGAAGATTAAGGCCAGCCAAAGCGCGGCTAGAAAAGCCCCAAGTAATGCTGTGAAGTACTGGAAGAATGTCGTTAGGTTGCTCATGGTTGGCGGCCGCGATTATACAGTGGGTTCGCGGTCCGTGTGAAGCAGCAGGATGAAAGGATAGAGATGTATACAGCTCACAGAATTAAAGACATGCAATCCGACGATCGACCGCGCGAGCGGCTGGAGATGCAGGGTCCGCAGGCGTTGTCGAATCCAGAGCTGCTTGCCATTTTGCTGGGTACCGGTGCACCCGGTCTTAGCGCAGTTCAACTCGCTCAGGAGTTGCTCGACAAATTCGGCGGTCTGCCGGGCCTTCATAGAGCGGAGTATGGCGATCTGGTTGGCACGCACGGTATCGGCCCGGCGAAGGCGGCCCAGCTGGGGGCGGCAGTCGAACTCGGCCGCCGGCTATCTGCAGCCGTTCCTGAAGATCGTCCAGCAATCCAGTCCCCAGAACAGGCAGCCGAGCTGGTCATGTATGAAATGGGCGCTCTGAGTCAAGAGCATCTACGGGTATTGCTGCTCGATACACGCAATCGACTTATTCGAATCACTGAAATCTATCACGGTTCGCTAAACACCTCATTGATTCGAGTAGGGGAGGTGTTCCGGGATGCTGTTCGAGCGAATGCAGCGTCCGTTATCGTTGTGCACAATCATCCAAGCGGAGATCCGTCGCCTAGCCCGGAGGATATTTCCGTAACTCGCGCGATGGTCGATGCCGGGCGCCTACTGGATATCGAAGTCCTTGACCACCTGGTTATTGGAGCGGGGCGATTCATATCCCTCAAATCGAAAGGGCTTGGATTCGATCCGGATGGCTCTGTAAGCGCCTTGTAAGTTTCGATTGAAGCATTGAATGATAGGATGATTCTGTGAACGCCAAAAAGCACTGATATGAGAGAAAGATTCCAGATTTGGTGGGAGAACCACTCCGCCAGTGAGACTGCCACACTAGTGTTCTGGAATCTTGCGCTTGTTGCATTTATCGGTGGTGCGGCCTGGATGGCTAAGGGAATAATCCAGAACAACCTCGGTCCGGACTGTGCCGAGACCTTCCGGATCACCGACCCCAGGCTGAATGCAGTGCTCTTCCTTCAAGACTTAGAGCAGCAAGGCCTCTTCAATCCTGAGAAGGACGCGATCCAGGACTTTGCCTGGGTCTATGAAGCCGGCCAGCTTCGCTTCATGGTAGCGCTAGACACTGGGATGTACACCGCTACGGCTTGCTATGCTGATGGCAAGGCCATGTTCCAGGACTTGCAGGTTCAAGATTTGGAAGCGCTCGCCGCCCAACCCCAATAACACCGCATGCGTAAGATTCGGGCCCGCCATCGCTGGCGGGTTTTTTGATTTCTGGCCTGATCTGTATAATCACGCCGTGTTCCAAATTCTTCTTATTCCTCAAGCGAATTACTGGGCTTGGGTTCGAGCGTGCCGCAACTACGTTCTGACATTCGGAGCGCATCTCACACCGGATCCCTCCGCGGCAGCCCGGTACATGGCTCCCAGACAGGTCATTTCCTTTCCCCGAGTGCCCGGGGCATTCGCAGAAGCTTCAGATATCCAGGTCTGGTTTGCCAGCAACCATCCCGAAGTCATGCTGGACCCCATTGACGCTGCTGATCCTTCCTCGCTGGAGGCGGAGTTGGATCGTCGAGTAGAGGAAAAGGATCGCTTCGGGCAAAAGGATCGTCCCTTCTACATGCTATGGCCGACAGAGTATCCCGTGATTACACAACGGTTTGGGGCTAACGCAAGGATCTATAGTCGCTTCGGGATGCCGGGTCATGAGGGAGTTGATATCCGGGCCCTTCCGAATACGAAAATATTTGCATGCGCGGAGGGCGACATCTACCGGGTTGAGAAAAACCCAAGGGGCCACTCATACGGAATTCATGTGCGCATTCGACATCAAGGAGGCTATCGCACCATCTATGGTCACCTTGCGCGCGCAGCTGTGGAAGTCGGACAGCATGTCGAAGCCGGGCAGGTGATCGGAGCCGCGGATTCCACGGGCGCCTCAGTGGGTTCGCACTTACACCTTAGTCTCAAGCAAGACCATGCCACCGATACAGCCCAGACGAACTATCCAAAAGACATCATCGATCCCACCGAATTTTTGGTATGGCCTGACTCGGTCTGGCGTAAATCCATTGCATCTTGGGCTCCTGGCAAATGCCTGGTAGGAGCGCATGGCCGAGTCGGCGAAGCATTAGGCGAGGACGATCTACGCCTAATCGAAGCGGCTCGCCTAGAAGCGCTGGTCATAGACCTTTATGAGCACGCTGACACGCTCGCTCGTTTGAGGGAACTGCGCCCTGCAATGTTCCTGATGGCAAGATTGACAACCGATTTTGGGGAAAATCCGGTGTCTCCAAGGCAGTTCGCTTCGATACTACAAAAGGGGATCGATAACCTCTACGGTCAGGATGTCCGCTATTTCGAGGTGTGTCCTAACCCTAACCTGCAAAGCGAAGGATGGGGTAGATCGTGGTCTGGTGGTGCTGGATTTGGGGACTGGTTCGTAGAGGCAACCGGAAGGTTGCATGACCGATTCCCAGATGCGCAGCTGGGGTTTCCGGGTCTATCGCCCGGTGCGCTGGTATCCGGAAAGCGTGAAGATCAATTTCATTTTCTCGAGGGGGCGGATGCGGCCGTGCTGAACGCTGATTGGATTGGTTTGAACAGCTATTGGACGACTGCAAATGGAATGGAGCAGCTATCGGGCGGTCAGTTGTACGAGGAGTATCGGCTGCGCTATCCAGATAAGTTGATGATTATTACAGAATTTGGCAATCCAGCGGCGAGTCTTTCCAGCGAGGAGAAAGCCAATCAGTATCTCGAATTCTATCGACGCCTAAGAGAAAAGCCGGGAATAGGTGCAGCCTTTGCCTTTACCATTTCCTCCCGCGAGGGTCATGCTTCGTTAGCGTGGCGATCATCGAGCGCGGATCCTGGGCCGATCGCTAGGATTCTTGGCAGTCGCGCCTTCTAGCGCCAAAGCCTCAGATTAGATCGTCGCGAAGTAATTCAACCAAGAAGAATTGCCATTAAGGGAGTCAGTGTGAGCGGGCTCAAGAGAGTGGTGATCAGGACTGCGCCGGTCACGAAGGTCGTCTCTGTGTCGTATTCGGTTGCGATGATAGTGGTCATGACCGCGGTCGGCATGGCAGATTGCAGGATGCCCACATCGCGAGCTAACCCTTCAAGGCCAAACAAAGGGGAAACCAGGACCGCAATCGCCGGCACTGCAAGCAATTTGATAGCCACGCTAGCGCTCAGCAGCTTCCGATTCGGCGGAAGCCCTGCTCGAGCAATTTGCATTCCAAGCAGCAAGAGCATTGAGGGAACTGTGGCGAGTGACAGAAGTTCCAGCGGCCGGCTGATGGGAAGTGGGAGCGCTACGTCGAGCGAACGTACAATCAGCGCCAGAGGAATTGCGTACACCGCCGGCACCTTTGCCAGGCCCTTGAGTGCCTGTATTACGCTGCCACCTCCAACGGCAGCGATATACACGCCAAGCGAGTTGGTTAACATCACGCTCACCACAAAATAGATGCTGGCAAATGCCAAACCCAGATCTCCAAATGCGAATTGATTGAGCGAGAGACCATAGTTGCCGGCGTTCATAAAGGCTGTGGTCAGGAGAAAAGCCGCCCCGCGTTTTCCTCGAAGCCCTGCCGCTCTTCCCATCACGAAGGTCGCTCCAGCTGTCAGCAGTACAACCGCCGCGGCGAAGCCCACCATAGAAAGCACCTGTTGCTCCTCTATCCCTGCCGAAAGAAGCAGCATAAATACCAAGGCAGGTGACAGTACGTAAAACGTTATCTGGGAGAGGGGGCGTGGGTCGAGTTTGAGCAGCTTCTGAAGTAAGAAGCCGATGCTCGCAACGAGAAGAACTGGAAGGATATTATTTACGAAGAGCTCGAGCAGTTGGCTCAAGCTCTGAGTTCCGGAGGGTCTTCTGGGTTGAACGTAAACAGATCGCGTGCGCCCTCGACGAACACCAAATTATCGATTGCGTCACGTAGCAACTCAGCCTCGCTCTCGTCGAGTTCCTCATCCGCCATTGAATTGAGTGCTTGAGAGGCCCTTGTGCCACCGATCTGACTCAATGACCATACAGCTGCTCGACGAACCGATTCGTCTACGTCATCAACCAACTCGATGAGGTCAGAAACGCTCTCCTGCATGGCAATGTCTCCCGCCCCGCGCACGGCCTCTAAACGGATCTTGGGAGATGGATCATTTAGCCGGATCGCGACTTTCTCCGCCCAAATAGGGTTTGCGGAGCGAGACATTGCACGAAGCGCACTGATGAGGCTTTCTTCGCTGTTCGTAGCGTAGGCTTCCTCGATCAAATCCACCACTTCGGGACGAGACGAATAGCCTAGAGATTGCAGGCACTGATTGCGGACGTTGTCATCTATGTCTCCGCGTGCCGCGCGCAGCAGAGCATCTTCAGTTTGCTGCTTTATGTCGGCTTGGAGCCTGCGGGTCTCGCCGATGAATACAAAAATCCCTAGCGCCCTCCCGGCGGCCGCCCTGACTTCGGGGGCACGGTCTTCCTGCAACCCATATACAAATCTAATGGCCAGGCTCGGATCCTCGCATTCCCACAGGTTTTCAATAGCCTGCAGGCGCACGGATGGGTCCGTATCCTCTATCCCGAGCCGATTGATGGCTTCGAAGGTCAATTCGATCTGAGCATCGGCCATCATTCCGAGCTCTTCCAGCAGCGTCTGACGCCGATCAGGGGGCAGGTTTTCCCAGGCACTAGCAAACATCTCCAATCTTTCAGCATCTAGATCGGAAAGTTCTGCCAGGCGGACTCCCGCTTCTGGCTCGGCATCGTTGGTCAGCGATTGAAGCAGATCAACGAAGGGATCTTCCATTTGAGATTACCTGGGGAGATTGATGGGGTTGATGAAATCCTGCAGATTCACATAAATGATAAGGGCTAGCAATACCATGAATCCCAATGTATGGGCTAGCCCTTCATGCTGCGGGGGTACGCGCTTGCCAAACACGGCCTCGAAACCCACGAACATCAATCTTCCGCCATCGAGGGCTGGAATTGGGAGCAAGTTCGCCAAAGCCAAGCCCGCGCTAATGACACCGATCAAATTCAATGTCAGAAATGGTCGCTGAGAAGAGCGATCGATCTGACCCGCCCACACCATCATATCGTACATACCCTTAAGACCGCTGATGCGTGCCTCTTCCGGCGCCAATTCGCCCCTAATCAACCTGCTCGGTAAGCGGACCATCTCGCCAAATTGGAATCGGGTGGAATCAAAGCCCAACCCGACAGCTTCGATCCATCCTACAGGGCGAGTAGGGTTTCCTAGCGTAACCCCGACCGGTCCTTGACCTTCTGGTGGATCCAGGCGCGGGGTCATCGATAAGCTCAGCACATCTTCGCCGCGCAGAACAAGCAGTGTCATCGATTCGCCTAAACGATCGTTGATAGCGTCCTGTAATGTTTGAAAATCATTGATTTCAACCCGGTCGACCGCCAAAATAATGTCATCGGCTAGCACGCCGGCTGAGGCAGCGGGAGACCCCGGTTCAACACTTGTTATGAGGACCTTCTCTGGGTCAGGAGCAGCAAACTTATACGCTGCTGAAAACGCGAGAATTGCTAGAAGTACATTGGCAAGCGGTCCGGCGATGAGCACTGCGGCACGCGTCCGCTTATTCGCACCTGCAAGGCCGCCCTCAACCGTAGGATCATCCTCACCGGCCGGACGTACAAATCCACCTAAAGGGATCAAATTTAACGAAAACTTGGTTCCACCGGCCTCAAACAGGGTCGCCAATCTTGGCGGAAAGCCGAGACCGAACTCGTCAACCTTTACTTTCGTGAGGCGTGCAGCAATGAAGTGCCCCAATTCGTGGCCGACGATCAGGGCCCCCAGCACCAGAGCAAAGAGTATGAAATCAGTCATCAGAAATGCCGATTAGGTCCATTTTGGGAAATTCGCCCGATTATATCACCCGGCCCCTTTGAGCCATACTCGGACCTTCATACCACCCTCGCGGCGCGACCCGAATGCGCTCGGAGCAGCTTCCAGGAGTGATCTTTATCGTCTGTAAGGGCAGATACGACGCTATCTTCGCTCTCTGGCAGGCAGAGACAATGCACATTGGGGCCGGCGTCGACGGTGTAGCAGACAGATAAGCCCTGAGATCTCAAATTTCGCACGGTGGCCATCAGATTCTGGGTATCTGCAGTCAAAAAATGAAGCGGCGGCTCTGAAGTCATCATGACAGAGTGCATCAAATCGCTATCTTTCTCAACGACTTCAGCTAAAGCCTCGAAATCCCGAGCTAATATGGCCGATCGACAGGTTTCTAACCTTCGAGGGGAATCCGCCACCCTATTCTCCTGCAGGGGGCTTGTGGCGGCTACGGCATGGCCGGCAGTCGAGCTAGTGTGTTTAGCACTCTCGTCTATAAGCACCACCAGATCTATGAGCTGCCAATGATCCGGAGGGGCGATCTGATGCGCATAGCTCTCCTGATCGGTCTCTCCGGCCAGCAGTTCAACATATCCACCATGGATCGAACGAGCTGCGGAACCTGATCCGCGTCGGGCGAATCGCGACAGTGATTGCTTATCGAGTTTCAAGCCGAGCGCGGAAGCGGCCGCGACCGTCAGGGCAGCAAATGCGGCTGCGGACGAGGCAAGGCCAGCCCCCATCGGAAAGTTGGTGGTGCTCTGGATCTGGGCTCGAGTTTCGATCCCAGCCACCGCGCGCATCAGGTCCAACTGTTGGCTAGCGCGATGGAGCATCTCCGAGCCGGCTGGGTCACCGTTGATCGTAAGACTGTCCGCCTCGAGTCCCTGCTCGAGGCGCACCGACATTTGATTGTCCAGCCCCGCGAGCGTCAGTGAGATTGATCCATTTGCGGGGATGCGGAGCTCATCATCGCGATTCCCCCAGTACTTGATCAGCGCGATATTTGGATGGGCAATCGCTTCAGAATGCATTCGGTCGGCGAGTCTACCACCAACAAGGTACGCTTACCGATTGCTTACAGGAGGATTACATTCTGCAGACGCTGGTAGATCAATGTAGGTGGGATGTTCACGAGCACCAAGCCACTTGCCTGCATTCTTTGGGTTGCCTCAATTTCCGCCTGCGCCGCTCCATCCACAGTTCGTCCGCCTCTGGGCGAACTGGAATCTGCGCAGGAAGACTTGCAGCTGCAGGCGTGGCTGGAGGTCGAGGCAACGGAGGATGCGCCAACCCCAACAGAAGCTGAGTACGACGCCGATGCGCCACTCGAAGCTGCATACGATCCCGAAGGCTTGATGCTCAATCCCGAAGGCTTGATGCTCAATCCCGAAGGCTT